>NZ_JBVITE010000009.1:21741-117595 GCF_055575155.1 Kitasatospora sp. NPDC034533 | reverse complement strand
TTTGCTGTTTCCCCCTTCCCCCCCCCCCCCCCCCCCCCCCCCCCCCCCCCACCACCCACCCCCCCCCCCCCCCCCTCCCCCCTTCCCCCCCCCCCCCCACGGCCGGTTGCCGGAGCCGGCGCGTCACATGTTGATCATGTGGCCGGCGAGGCCGTGGATGGCCTCCTTGACCGCCTCGCCGAGGGTCGGGTGGGCGTGCACGTTGCGGGCGACCTCGTGGACCGTCAGGTCCCACTGCTGGGCCAGCGTCAGCTCCGGCAGCAGCTCGGTGACCTCGGGGCCGATCAGGTGGGCCCCGAGCAGCTCGCCGTGCTCGTTGTCGCTGATGATCTTGACGAAACCGGTCGCCTGGCCGAGGCCGTGTGCCTTGCCGTTCGCGGTGAACGGGAACTTGGCGACCTTGACGTCGTGCCCCAGCTCGCGGGCCTGCGCCTCGGTGTAGCCGAAGGAGGCGACCTGCGGCTGGCAGTAGGTGGCGCGCGGGACCATGACGAAGTCCACCTCCTGGGTCTCCGCCCCGCCGATGGTCTCGGCGGCGATCACGGCCATCGTCTCGGCGGCGTGCGCGAGCATCAGCTTGGCGGTCACGTCGCCGATCGCGAAGATGTGCTCGACGTTGGTGCGGCCTCGGCCGTCCACCGCGATGGCGCCCCGGTCGGTGAGCTTGACCCCGGTGTTCTCCAGGCCGTAGCCGTTGACCCGCGGCGCGAAGCCGATCGCCTGGAGCACCTTGTCGGCCTCCAGCACCCGCTGCTGCCCGTCCTTGGTGACGGTGACCCGGACCTTGGCGTTCGGGTCGCTGTCGTCGATCGACTCGACCCGGGTGGAGGTCAGCACCTCGATGCCCAGCTTGCGGTACTGCTTGGCGAGTTCGGTGGAGACCTCGACGTCCTCCAGCGGCACCACGCGGTCCAGGAACTCGACGATGGTGACCTTCACGCCGTAGTTGTGCAGCACGTACGCGAACTCGACGCCGATCGCGCCGGCGCCCGCGATGATGATGCTCTCCGGCAGCTGCTCGGTGAGGATCTGCTCCTCGTAGGTGACCACGCGCTCGCTCAGGCTGGTGCCGGGCAGCAGGCGGGTGGTGGCACCGGCGGCGATGATGCAGTGGTCGAAGGTGACGACGTCGAAGCCGCCGCCGCTGAGCGCGACCTGGAGGGTGTGGTCGTCGACGAAGGTGCCCCAGCCGTCGTACTCGGTGATGCCGTTCTTCTTCATCAGGTAGTGGACGCCCTTGACCCGGCCGTCGGCCACCGTGCGGCTGCGCCGGAACGCCTCGCCGAAGTCGAAGGTCACCTGGCCGTCGACCTTGATGCCGAAGGTCTTGGCCTCCTTGGTGAAGATGTGGGCGAGCTCGGCGTTGCGCAGCAGGGCCTTGGAGGGGATGCAGCCGACGTTGAGGCAGACGCCGCCCCAGTACTTGGCCTCGATGACCGCGACCTTCAGGCCCAGCTGGGCCGAGCGGACGGCGGCGGTGTAGCCGCCGGGGCCCGCGCCGAGGACGACGACGTCGTAGTGGGTGCTCATGTTGCTGACTCCTCCGAGGGTGTCACGGTGTCGTGATCTCGGTCCCATGGTGTCAGGACCGGGCTCGGCGCACCCGCCGGGTCCCGGCGGAGGCGCTCGCGGCACCGTACCGGCCGCCGGGCCGGATTGTCAGTCCTCTCCGCCACGTTGGCCGCCACCCGCCCCCACCAGGGGCGATGACGGAGGGAGGTCCCGGATGGAGGCTTCGCGTACGGCGGTCGGGTGGGCCCGCCGGGCGGGAGGGGCGGGCCCACCCGGGCGTCAGGCCGCCACCGTGTGGGAGGGGCTGCCGCCGGTGTAGCCGGTGCCCGTCGCGCCGGCGCCGGGGGCCGCCTTCGCGGCCGGGCGCTGCGCCGGGGCGGGCTTGTGCAGCGAGGAGAGGTCCCAGGCGTAGGTGCCGACGGCGTTCGCGATCACGTCGATGTTGACGTCGAAGGCACGCATGTCGATGTTGCCCAGGTCGTCGCAGGCCTTGTGGTAGCAGGCGTCGTAGGCGGCGCCGGCCGTGCCTCCGTAACGGGCCGCCTGCTCGGGGGACTTGAACTTCTCGGCGCCGGTGTCCGTCCCGCCGGCCGGGATGCCCGCGTCGATGAACGGGCCGTAGTCGGAGCGGCCGTCGAAGGCGGTCGGGTCGTGCGGCAGGCGGCGTCCGTCCAGGTAGCCGTTGATGTCCCGCTCGATCTGCGCCGAGCCCTCGGGGCCCGCGTCGCCGCCCGCGCTGCCCGAGCCGTTGTAGACGAACTGCGCGTAGTTGGGGGATGCGATCATGTCGAAGTTGAGGTAGAGGGCGATCTTCTTCCGATCCGCCTCCGGGAGGGAGTTCACGTACGCCTCGGCGCCCTTGAGGCCGAACTCCTCGGCGGACCACCAGGCGAACCTGACCTTGTTCCTCACCGGGTGCGTGCCGAGGTTCTTCGCGACCTCCAGGATGCCGGCCGAACCGGAGCCGTTGTCGTTGATGCCCGGCCCCTCGGGGACGGAGTCCAGGTGCGCGCCGACCATCACGGTGTTCTTCGGGTCGCCGCCGCGGGTCTCGGCGATGACGTTCCGGGTCTTGCGCGGCTCCATGAAGGTCCGGATGTCCAGGGCCACCCGGACGGGCCCGGCGGCGGCCTCGGCGGCCAGCGCCTCACCGGCCGCCCGGGTGATCCCGCCGGTCGGGATCCTCCCGGCCGCCGGGTCGCCGAGCGTCCCGTTGAGGCTGCCCTCGGTGTTGTTGTAGACGATCGCCCCGGCCGCCCCCGCGGCCGCCGCGGCGGACTGCTTCTCCGCGAACGAGCACCCGCCGCGGCGGATCAGCGCGATCTTGCCGGTGAACGCGCCCGCCGGGTAGTCGGCGGGCGTGCAGCCGGTGGTGGCGCTGACCGGCGCGACCGCCAGGTCCGCGGTCAGGCCCGCCGCCGGGCCGCTCACCGAGTAGGTCATGGCGATCACCGGCACCGACTCGGCCTTCGGGGACAGCACGTCGAGGTGCTCCGAGCGGGCCTCGAAGTAGGTGTACGTGAACTCCTGCTCCGAGACCTGGAGTCCGGCCCGCCACGCCTGCTCGTAGACGTACCGGGCGGACTGGTCGTGCCCCTTCGAACCGGCCACCCGGGTGCCGCCGTTGCGGTCCGCGATCTTCTGGAGCGCGACCAGGGTAGACCGGGCCTCCCGGGCGCTGCCGGCCTCGACCAGCGCGGACGCGAGCTTGGCGCCCCTGCGCGCCGGGTCCGGGTCCGCCGAGGCGCTGCCCGCGCCGGCCAGGAGCAGCGGGGCGACCAGGGCGGTGACGGCCAGGGCGGCGCCCGCGCCGCGCCGGGTGACGGCGGGCCCCGGGCGCGCCGGGGAGGTGAGCGGGTCGGGCGGGGTGGAGCGGTCGAACGGGGACGTGGAGCGACGGGCGCGCAGCATCAGGGCGACTCCTTCCGACGGGCCGTGAGGTCACGATTTGACCCGACCGGAATCCCGTTGCCAAGCCTTTACGCGCACCTTGCGAGATGCGGTCCGCGCCGCGCGCGGTGATATTGGAGGGGTGGGGGCGTCTCATCCGGGAGTGTGACCAGATGTCCGTGTTGGATAAGCTCAAGAGCCTGCTGAAGGGCCACGAGGACCAGGCCGAGAAGGCCGTCGACAAGGGCGGCGACACGTTCGACGAGCGCACCCAGGGCAAGTACAGCCGCCAGACCGACGCCGCCCAGGAGAAGCTGAAGGAACAGTTCCGCGACCAGCCCCCGCAGTAGCGCACCGCACGGGACTCCGCGCCGGCGCTGTCCGGCCGGCTCACCGGCCCCGGACCGGCCGAACGGCCGGTCCGGGGCTCAGCCTTCGTCCGCCGGGGCTCAGCCTTGGTCCGCTGGGGCTCAGCCTTGGTCCGCCGGGGCTCAGCCCTGGTCCGCCGTCCCGGGCGGGGCGCCGGCACCCTCGTCCTCACCGACGGCGCCGCAGTTCTCGCAGGGCTCCGGTCCGGGCCGCTCGCGCAGCCGTCCGCACTCCGGGCACACCCGCTCCAGCCAACAGGCCGATTCGCCGCCTTCGTCCATGCCGTCGATTCTGCTCCGCGCGCCCCCGCCAGCGCGAGTAGACACTGTCTACCACCTTTGGTAGACAGTGTCTTCATGACCGAACAGGAACGGGACCTCCGGGCCCGGCTGGTGAGCGCGGGCGTCGAGTTGGTGGCCGAGGGCGGTGTCCAGGCACTCGGCCTGCGCGAGATCGCCCGCCGCGCCAGCGTCTCGCACGGCGCGCCCCGCCGCTACTTCCCCGCCCACCGCGAACTGCTCGCCGCCATCGCCCAGCACGGCTTCGGCCGGCTCACCGACACCCTCGCGGGTGCCGACGCGCTCGCCGCCACCACCGGCGCCGACGCGCGCACCCGCCTCGACGCCCTCGCCCGCGCCTACCTCGGCTTCGCCGCCGCCAACCCCGGCATGTTCGAGCTGATGTTCCGCCACGACCTGCTGGAGGGCAGCGGCGTCGAACTGCGCCGCACCACCCTGCCGTTGTTCCACACCTTCGTCGGACTGGTCTCCGAGGTGCACCCGGGCTCCGACGACCCGGCCGCCGCCACCGCGGCCCTCTGGTCCAACCTGCACGGCCTCGCGCAGCTGCGCACCTGGGGCAGCCTGCGGCTCATCACCGGCAGCGACTCCGTCGAGCCGCTGCTGCGCACCGTGCTGGACGCCCACCTCGGCCCGGCCGCCCGGTGACGCTGGCGCCCCGCCGGGGGCTCGTCCTCGCCGCGAGCATCACCGGCGCCGCCCTGGTCGCCGTCGACGGCACCGCGCTGACCGTCGCCCGGCCCGTCCTCCAGCACGATCTGCACGCCTCCGTCGCGGCCGTCCAGCGGGCCGGCACCGGCTACCTCGTCGCCGTCGCCTCCCTGTTGGTCTTCGCGGGCCGACTTGGCGACCGGTACGGGCACCGGCGGGTGTTCGCGCTCGGCGTGGCGGGGTTCGCCGCCGCCTCGCTCGGGATCGCGCTCGCCCCCGGCATCGGCTGGGTCATCGCGCTGCGGGTGGTCCAGGGCGTGGCGGGCGCCCTGCTGCAACCGGCCACCCTGGGCATGCTGCGGGCCGCCTGGCCCGCCGACCGGCTGGCGGCTGCGATCGCGATCCGCACCGCCGCCATCGGGCTGGCCGCGGCGGCCGGACCGCTGGTCGGCGGGGCGCTGACCGCGCACTTCGGCTGGCGGTCGGTCTTCCTGCTGGGCCTGTTGCCCGCCGTTGCCGCCCTGCTGTCGGCCCTCGCCGTGCCGGCCGGGACCGCCAGACCCCGCCCTTCGGCAGCCGCGCGCGGCGCCGGGCTGGACCTGCCGGGGGCGGCCCTGCTCGCGCCGGCGCTGGCCTGCCTGGTGCAGACCCTGGTCATGCTGCCGCAGGACGGCTGGTCGGCCGGCCCGGTGCTCGGGCTCGCCGCGGCCGTGCTCCTCGCGGTGCTCCTGGTCCGGCACGAACGCCGCGCCGCCGACCCCCTGCTGCCGCCCTCGCTGCTCGGCTCGGCGCTGGTCGCCCCACCGCTCGGCGTCCTCCTCGCGGCTTCGGCGGCGCTCCAGGGCGCGCTCTTCCCGGCCACGTACTACCTCCAGGACGTGCTCGGGCTCGACCCCTTGGGGAGCGCTCTGCGGGCGGCGCCGCTCGCCGTGACGATGATCCTCGCGGCGCCGGGCTCCGCCTGGCTGACGAAGCGCCACGGCGAACGGACGGTGGTCCTCGCCGGCATGGTGATGATCACCGCGGGGGCGTTGCTGACCGCCCGGCTCGGGCCGGGCTCCGGAACGGTGGCGATCGGCGGCTGCTTCGCCCTGCTCGGCGCCGGCTTCGGCGCGGTGATGGCCACCACCACCGCGCTGCTGGTCCGGGGCGCTTCCGCCGCCCGGGCCGGGGTCGCGGGCGGCCTGCAACAGACCGTGCTGAACATCGGCCCGGCGCTGGGCATCGCCCTGGCCACCGCCGCCTCCGGCCGCACGGACCCCGGCGCGGCGCTCACGCCCGCCGTGCTGACCATGGCGGCGGTGGCCGGCGCGGGGACGCTGCTCGCCGTGCGGCTGCCCGGCCGGGCGGCGGCCCTGGTGTCCGGCGGGGTGCCGGGCCAGGCCGCGCCCGCGTCGCCGAAGCCGGGCCGGGCGTCGGTCACCGGCCGCTGACCGACGCCCTCCCGGATCGCACGCCGGTGGGGCCCTCCCGGTCACGTACCGGCGCCGGCGCCCGGTCACACGCCGGCGGCACCCGCTCGGTCACACGCCGGTGGCGCCGTCGACGCACTCCCGGAGCAGGTCGGCGTGGCCGTTGTGGCGGGCGTACTCCTCGATCAGGTGCACCAGGATCCAGCGCAGCGAGACACTGTCCGCCCCCATCAGGGCCGCGTGCCGCGGGTCGAGCGGGCCGGCCGCGTCGAGCGGCTTGTCCGGTCAGGGCCCGGCCGAGTCGGACCTCCGCCGTCCAGTCCGCCAGTGCCTCGGGCATCCCGCGCGCCGGGTCCAGTCCGTAGCCGTCGGCGTTGTCCGCGCCGTACACCGGCGGGACCTCCCGGCCGGCGAACACCCGCTGGTACCAGTTGCGTTCGACCTCGGCCAGGTGCTGGACCAGGCCGAGCAGGGTCATCGGTGACGGCGGCACGGACGCCAGCCGTACCTGCCGGTCGTCGAGCCCGTCGACCTTCCGGGCGAGCGTGGCCCGCTGGAAGTCCAACCAGCTCTCCAGCATGACGCGTTCATCGGCGTGCGGGGCGGGAGGGGCCGCCCGTCCGGGGTGAGTGCCATGGTCCCCACCCTGGCACACGCCCCCGCTCGGCCCGGCGGAACTCCGGGCCCGTGTCAGTGCCACGAGCAGCACCAGCTGAACGCCCGCGCCCGCTGCTGGGCCGAGCCACACTCCGAACACCCCCAACGGCCCGGACAGCGCGGCGGAGGCGGCGAGTTGGACCCCGAGACCGACCAGCACGGAGACCACCAGCCGACCGCCCGCGCCCGCCGCCTGGTGCACCCCGCCGAGGGCCACCACCAGCGCGTACGGCAGCAGGTGGAGCGCCGCCGCGCGCAGGAACCCGACGGACTGGGCGGCCACCGCCCGGTCGTCGGTGAAGAGCGCGGTCAGCGGTCCGGCCAGCACCGCGGAGAGCACCGCCGCCGCCGTGCCGCGCCGGCGGTGCGGGCGGCCTCGGCAGGGGCGCCGGAGACCCCCGTCGCGCCTGCGGGGCGGTCGCGGTCCGAAGGCTAGTCACGGCTTGAGCCGAACAGGCGAATCGAGAGCGGAAACGAAGGCGCACGCCCCTGCCGAACGTCGGAGCGAAGGCCCGGAACCGGGTCGTTCCGCACCTGGTTCCCCGCGGCCCCGGCATCGCTATGATGATCCGCCTCACGTCCTCGGCGTCCCCTCCGGGGCGTGATCCGCCACCGCGCCCCGCCGTCCCCTGGAGGCCGCCGTGCCCATGTCCGAGACCGAGGTCGAGACCGCCGTCCACCCCACGCCGCTGAAGCGGGACGACATCCCCGGCTGGTTCTTCAGCCTCGACCGGGCGGCCTTCAGCCACCTGCTCTCCGCCCAGACCGCGGCCGGCGTCACCGGCGACATCCTGGAGCTCGGCAGCTACCTCGGCCGCAGCGCCGTCCTGCTCGGCGACCACCTCCGGCCTGGCGAGCGGCTGACGGTCTGCGACCTGTTCGACTCCGAGGCCGGCGACGCCGAGAACGCCGCCGAGATGGACATGTCCTACCGCAAGACCCTCACCCGCAGCGCCTTCGAGGCCAACTACCTCGCCTTCCACAGCGAGCTGCCCGAGATAGTGCAGGCCCCCACCTCGGTGCTGGCCGACGGCCGCATCCGGGCCGGCAGCTGCCGCTTCGTCCACATCGACGCCTCCCACCTCTACGAACACGTCGCCGGGGACATCAGGGTGGCCCGCGCCGCGCTCGCCGAGGACGGCCTGGTCGCCCTGGACGACTACCGCTCCGAGCACACCCCGGGCGTCTCGGCCGCGGTCTGGGAGGCGGTGTTCACCGGCGGGCTGCGGCCGGTCCTGCTCACCCCGATGAAGTTCTACGGCACCTGGGGCGACGCCGCGGGCGCCCAGGCGGTGCTGCGGGAGCGCGACTGGCAGGCCGAGGGGTACACCGCCGACGAGGACACCATCGCCGGCGCCCGGGTGCTGCGCCTCAACTACCGCGTCAAGGCCCCGGTCCACCGGTCCACCCCGCGCCGGCTCGCGCTGGAGCTGCTGCCCCCGGTCGCCACCAAGGCCACCCGGCGGATGCTCCGGACGCTGCGCGAACGCCGCGCCGCCCCTCCGGTCCCGAACGGCTGACCCCCTCCTCCGAAGGGGCCCGCCCCCGCCCCTCACCGGGCGGGGGCGGGCCCCTTCGCCGTTTCCGCAGGAACGTGGACCAATTCAAAATATGACATCTTTTTGGTATTTCATATTTTCGACATTCCTTCACTCTTGCGAGTGAACCTCCCTTAAAGATTTGCCCACGGAACATTAAAGGCCGCATAGTGATGACACCTCAGTTCGGTCTAGTGGAGACCAAGTTCAGGCAAAGAACCACCCCAGTGAGGAGAAGGCCTTGTTCCACGGACACACGGCATCGGACAGCCCCGGCCGGCGGCTGCGCGCGCGGATCGCGAGCCCGGGGACGACGCCGCTGATCGGCGTCTACGACATGTACTCGGCCTCCATCGCGGCCGAGCACTACGACGGCATGTTCGTCTCCGGCTTCGGCTTCGCGGCCTCGTACTACGGGCTGCCCGACATCGGCTTCATCGCCTGGCCCGACATGGTGGGCTTCGTCGAGCGGCTGCGCGGCGCGTTCCCCCGGCACCACCTGCTGGTCGACATCGACGACGGCTACGTCGACCCGGAGGTGGCCTGCCACGTCGTGCGCCGACTCGAACGGATCGGGGCGTCGGGCGTGATCCTGGAGGACCAGAAGCGGCCGCGCCGCTGCGGGCACGCGGACGGCAAGCTGGTGCTGCCGCTGGCGGAGTACCTGGAGAAGCTGGAGCTCGTCCTCGCCAACCGGACGGACTTGGTGGTGGTCGCGCGCACCGACGCCACCGAGGACGAGGACATCCTGCGCCGGGCCCGGGCGCTCGCCGCCACGGACGCCGACGTGGTGCTGGTGGACGGCGTGCGCGACGAGGAGTGGATCCGCCGGATCCGCCGGGCGGTCGGTGACAAGCCGCTGCTGTTCAACCAGATCGCGGGCGGCAAGTCGCCCCGGCTGTCGCTCTCCGAGCTGTCCGCGTTGGGGGTCGACGTGGCCATCTACAGCACGCCGTGCCTGTTCGCGGCGCACCGGGCGATGGACGAGGCGCTGACGCAGCTGAAGAACTCCGACGGGCGATTGCCCACCCCGGCCACGGGTCGGGAGCAGGTCGGCGTGCGGGAGTCCACCGAGCTGCTGGAGCGGAACATCTCGCGCTCCCGCGGGTTGATGGCGGTGTCGGCGTGAGCGCCGGGCCGCGCGGGCCCGCCCCGCCCTCGCCGGCCGTGGCGCTGCGGGCCACCGCGCTCGGGCTGGCCGGAGCCTGTGCCCTGCTCGCGGGCGCTGCGGCGCCCGCGGCGGCCGGCGGCTCGCTGGTCACCGTCGTGGACAACTCGAACGCCGACTCCTGGCTGGAGATCGACCGGACGGCCAACCTCCAGAACGGCAGCGGCTCCGCGGGCAGCGACCACGACGGCGCCGGCTCGCTGGTGGGCGGTCTGCTGGGGCCTGACTCCTCGTCCGGGCCCTCGCTCCGCCCCGCGTCGGGAGGCGGCCCATGACCGATCACCTGGCGCGCCCGGAGTCCCCACCCGGGCTCCGGGCGCGCGGGGACCAGACCTGCGGGAGCCGGCAGCGCCCCCTCGGGTTTCGCCTCCGCGGGCTGCTGCCGCGCCGACCGGACTGGTATCTGGTGGCGCTGGCCGGGACGGTCGGGCTGGCGGCGCTGGTCCCGGCCTCGGGCGCCTGCGCACGAGGCGCCGAGGTGGCCTGCGACCTCGCGGTGGCCCTGCTGTTCTTCCTGTACGGAGCCCGGCTCTCCACCCACGAGACGCTGGCCGGGCTGCGCCACCTGCGGTTGCACGCACTGGTGCTGGCCGTCACCTTCGCCCTCTTCCCGCTGCTCGGACTGGCCACCGCACTGCTCACGCCCGTCCCGCTGACCGGGCAGTTGCAGACCGGTGTGCTGTTCCTCTGTCTGGTGCCCTCGACGGTGCAGTCCTCGGTGGCGCTCACCGGCGCCGCCGGGGGCAACGTCCCGGCGGCGATCTGCGCGGGCACCTACTCCAGCCTGGCGGGGCTGGTGCTGACCCCACTGTCGTCCGCTCTGCTGCTGGGCTCGCACACCCGGCTGTCCGCCGCCGGGCTGGTGCGGATCGGGCTCCAACTGCTCGCGCCCTTCCTGCTGGGGCAGGTGCTGCGGCCGTGGCTCGGCGGCTTGCTGTCCCGGCACAGACGGGTGCTGACCGTGGTGGATCGGGGGTCGATCCTGCTGGTCGTCTACACGGCGTTCAGCTCGGCGGTCTCCCAGGGCATCTGGCGCCTGGCCACTCCGCTCGCGCTGCTCGGGCTGCTCGCGGTGCTGCTCGCCCTGCTCGCCACTTCCCTGGCGGTGACGGGGCTCGGTGCACGGCTGCTGGGGCTCGACCGGTCGGCCACCATCGCGGCGGTGCTGTGCGGTTCGCAGAAGAGCCTGGCCAACGGCCTGCCGATGGCCACCGTCCTGTTCGGCCCGGCAGCGGGGCTGATGGCGCTGCCGCTGATGCTCTACCACCAGCTCCAGCTCGTGGTCGGCTCGCTGCTCGCCGGCCGCTGGTCACGGGCACCGGCGGCGGCCGGCGCGCTCGACCCGCCACTGGCCGCGACCCCGGGCGCGGACGCTCCGCCGGCACCTGGGTGACCCCGGGCGCACCCGCGCGCACGCCCCTGGCCGACACCCGGACGCACCAGCACACCACTGTTGGACAATGTGCCGGGTCAACGACCCGAGGGGGAGATACCGATGTCGAAGTACGACATGCTCGTCGTCCTGCCGCCGATGCCGCCCGAGCGGTACCGCGAGGCGCTGGTCGCCGCCCTCATGCCGTACCACAGCGAACTCGAAGTGGCCCCCTACCGGGAGTACGAACCGGCGGACCCGAACAGCGTCCACTGGGTGCGGATGAACAAGGAAAGCGGTCTCCTCCCGAAGCGGGAAGGCCTGGGCTGGGCCGAGATCGCCGATCTCAAGAACTCCGCGGCCGGGAGAGCCCCGGGTGACCCCGGCTACCTCCACGTCGACGACGCCGGCCGCGGGTACTTCCTCAGCACCCGTAACCCCCACGGCGAGTGGGACGGCCTGTCCCTGCGCCTCGGCGGCCCGCGCCTGCTGCACCGCCCGGGCGCCTCCGGAAGCCCCCTCCTGGTCAAGGAGGAGCACGGCGAAGTGCCCCAAGGCCGCGACGTGCTCGCCGGCCTGCCGAACCGCTGCGACGGAGGCCCGCGCGGGCTCCTCGACTTCGAAGCGCTGCGCGCCGTACACGAGGGCCTCGCGGCTGCGCGGCACGACGCGTGGGCCGCCGGTGGCGACAAGCCGTCGGACCAGCCGTTCCGGTTCACCGAGGACCGGGCCGCCTACCTCGCGCGAGGCCGCGCCAACGCGGTGCCCGGCTTCGCGTTGCTGCGGCTGGACGGCACCTGGAGCGACCTCCGCGAGGACGGCTACCTTCAGGACGCCAACGCCTACCTGGACTCCCTGGCCCCAGAGGTCGTGGTGCTGGACGTGTGCTGTCACTGCTGACGGCACGCCGGGCCGGCCGGAGCCCACGAGGCGGGTTACAGCCGCGAGGAGCGGACCGGCGCGGCGCTGGCCGGTCCTCATCCTCCTTCGGTGGGGGTGCTGAGGGCGGTGGCCGGGAGGTCGGGCAGCGGCCCCTCGGGCGGCAGCCGCCAGGTGTCCGGCGCGGGAGCGAACGGACCGGTGCGGTCCCGGAGTTGGGCGAGGGCGAGGTCGCGGGCCCGGTCCATCCACCGGTGGGTGGCCTCGTCGATGACGCCGAGGCGCCGGGCCTGGGCGTACTCGTCCTCGTCCTTCCAGCTGTACGCCGAGAGATCGGGGGTGATCACCAGGTCCAGGAAGAGGTCGAGGGTGTCGATGCCGATGGCCGTCCGCCGGTACGGGCGCTCGAAGTTGACGTACCAGCACAGCGGCCGCCCCTCGGGTGTCAGGAAGCGGTGCACGCTGAACGGCGCTCCGGCGGTGAAACGGCCGACCACCACGGTGTCGCGCCAGGTCCAGTGGTCGAGTTCCCACCGGCCGGCGGCGAGGTCGTCGATGCAGCCCGCGCGGGTGCCTCCGGCACGGGTGGCCGCGGCCCAACGGGCCGGGACCAGGCTGTCGGTCCCCGGGCGGGCGGCGAGGGTCAGGGTGGCGCCGTCATCGGCGAGCACGGTGTAGGGCATGGCCGACCACACCCGGCCGCGCGCGACGTCCCGCCGGACGGCGGTGGCGCCCGGGGCGAACACCGGGCCCGTCATCGGACGTAGTAGGCACGGTTGTGGGCGGCCACCGGCGGGGACTGGTAGGTCCAGACCCCGGCCGCCGGGGCGTCGGCGATGAGGTGGGCGAGGTCGCGGGCGGACTCCTCGGCGGGGTTGCCGAGGTCGAGCCGGACCCGCTCGGCGGTCCGGTCGTCCAGGCTGTAGTAGCGGTAGGGCTGGTACACACTGAGCGGCCCGGCCAGCAGCTTGCCCTCGTCGTCGGTGCCGTAGCCGGTGATCGGGGTGTTGTTGACGGACTCGGGGGTGAGGCCGATCAGGTTCACGTCCAGGGCGAGGAGTTCCTCGTCGTGGCGGCGCAGCCCGTCGGGCCCGAGGGTGGCCCGGCGGCAGGAGACGGACCAGCGTTCGCGTACGGCGGGCGCGTTGAGGGAGGGCAGGGTGGTGTCGAACCAGCCCGGGTGCTTGGGCTCGGCGTAGAGCCGGCGCCCGGCCTCGATGGCGAGCGGGTTGTCGCAGAGCACGTGCAGCCGGGCGATGCCGAGCAGCTTGGTCTGGTCGTAACCCCGGGCGTACTGGCCGTAGTTGACCTCCGGAATCCGTTCCTCGGCGAAGAGCGGATGGGCGACCAGGTTGATCTCCAGCTCCTGGGTGATGCCGCCGCCGTTCGGATACTGGGCGAAGTAGAGCCGGTAGTTGAGCGTGACGCAGGCCCCGCCGTCGAACCTGGCGGCGTTCAGCCCGGGGTGGCGCTTGGCGAGCAGTTCCCGGGCCCGCCCGGGGTCGACCAGGTAGTCGACGCCGATGTTGTGCAGCGCGCCGTAGTGGAAGGGCAGGTGGTACGGCTCCGGTACGGGCGGCAGCGGCAGGCCGGTCATGAGGACTCCGAGGGCGTGGGAGAAGGGGAAGGGGAGGAGGACGGGGTCGCGGCGGAAGCAGCCGATGACCGCACGGCCGCCGGGCGGTGCAGCTCCAGCAGGTCCTGGTGCATCCGTTCGGCGCTGCGCAGGGCGAGGGCGGCCATGGTGAGCGACGGGTTGGAGGCGCCCAGGGAGGGCATCGAGCCGCAGCCGACGGCGTACAGGGTGGGGTGGTCCCGGCAGCGCTGCCACTGGTCCACCACCGAGGTGGCGGGCGAGTCGCCCAGGACGTGGGTCCCTCCGGCATGGCCGGCGCCCCGGTAGCCGTGGACGGTCCCCGGTGTTCGAGCCGCCCGGGATGCCGGCCCCGCGCCCCGAGCCGGTGGGCGACCAGCGTCCCCGCGAAGCCCGCGCCGACCACGACGACGTCCCAGCGCGCGCTCATTGCCCCTCGGCCCCGGGTGTCGCGTCTCCCTGCGCCGCCTCGGCTCCGCCTGGCGGATCGGCGGCTTCCGAGGTCTCCGCCGAAGCTCCTGACGATCCGCCTGTCGAAGCCCCTGTCCTGGGTCCACCGCCCAGCACCTCGGACCCGGCCGGTGCCTCCGCCCCGCGCGGCACCTCCGCTCCGCGCGGCGCCTCGGCCCAGCTGCTGTGGCCGGGGGCGGCGGCGCCGGGCGGGCCGGCGTGGAAGGTCCGCCAGACCAGCCCCTGGTCGCGGGCGCGGGCAGAGGACGGCGCCTCTCCGGGCCAGGTGCCGACGTACCAGAGGTGGACCAGGGCGTGCTCGTCGCGCACCCGGTGGGCCAGCGTGGTGCGGTGGTGCTCGTCCGCCATGCCGGTGGCGCGCAGCTCGGGGACGTCGAAGCCGGTCAGCTCGGCGCAGACGCGCAGGAACTCGTCCAGGTCGGCCAGGGCGTCGACGTACTGGTTCGCGACGGGGTCCCAGCTCTCCACCAGGTCGTAGTCGGCAGGGCGGTCGTCGGAGACGGACACGCGGGCACCCCCAGGATCGGCAACGGGTGGCCGAGGCGTGGCAGGCCGCACGGCGCTACGGACCGCACGGCGCGACAGGCCCCACAACGCGGCAGGTCCGGGGCGCCGGACCGCACCGCACGGCCGGGCCTGCCACCGCGATCCTGCCGCCCGTCCTCACCACCGGAAACGCGTTGCACGAATCTGCCCGGACTTCGTCACCCCTTGCCCGATCGCCCTCCCCTCACGGCCGCCCTCTGCCCGCTTCCGCTCGGTCCAGCGCGCGCACCGCCGTCAGGACGTCCAGACCCAGCCCCGGGTCGGCGTCCTCGGGCAGGCTGACGGACAGCCGGGTGACCAGACCCGCGTACCGGCGCCGGATCTCCCGGGCGACGTCCTCGACCGGGCCGCAGACCGCGAAGGTGTCGAACACCTCGTCGTCGATCAGCGCGGCCATCTCCGCCCAGCGCCCGCGCACCGAGTGGGTGTGCAGCTCCTCCTGGAGGCCCTCCCAGCCGTGCTGCGCCAGGACCGGCCGGTAGGCCGGCGTGGAGGCGTAGAAGGCGAGCCGCTCACGGGTGGCCGCCCGGTTGGCCGCCAGTTCCTCCTCGGTGCGGCCGGTGGCGGTGAGCACGTTGCCGACGATCTCGAACGGCCGCTCCGTCCAGGCGGCGCCCTCCGCCTCGGCCCGGGCCCGCTCCCCGGTCAGGCCGGGCAGCACCTGTTCGGCCAGGTAGGCGGTGGAGGTGAACGGGTGGCTCAGGAAGCCGTCGGCCACCGCTCCGGCGGTGCGGGTCATCAGCGGCCCGACGCCCGCCAGCAGGATCCGGGGCGCTCCGGACGGGACCGGGTCCGGCGAGAACACCGGCGTCATCACGGTGTGGGTGTAGAACTCGCCCCGGAAACGCAGCCGTTCACCGGTCTGCCAGCTGTGCCAGATCGCCCGCACCGCGTGGACGTACTCGCGCATCCGGGCGGCCGGGCGGTCCCACGGCATCCCGAAGCGCTTCTCGATGTGCGGCTTGACCTGCGAGCCCAGCCCGATGACGGCCCGTCCGCCCGAGGCCGCGTGCAGCCCCCAGGCCTGGTAGGCCAGCGTCATGGGGGTGCGGGCGAAGGCCACGGCGATGCCGGTGGCCAGCTCGATCGACTCGGTCCGGTCGGCGGCGCGGGCGAGCTGGAGGAACGGGTCGTACGCGGTCTCGGCGACCACCAAACGGTCCATGCCCCGGCGTTCGGCCTGCTCGGCGGCGTCCAGGATGCCCGCCGGGTGGCCGGAGGCGGTGGCGTCGAGGCGGAGGGCGGCGGGTCGGTCCATGGCGGTGCTCCTGGTCGCGGGCGGCGGTGCTACCCGGGTAGCCTGCCACGCCCCGGACCACGCCCCGGCCCGCCCTCCGGACACCCCGTCCCCGGATCCCCCGCCGCTGCCTCAACCACTGCCGCCTCAACCACCGGCACCGATCCCCGCGGCCCCGCCCGCGTTCCCGTCCCCGTCCATGTCGGCGCCCGCGCCCGCACCGGGGTCCCCGGCGGCGGCGCCGGTCGCCCCGAACAGCCGGTCCAGGTGCCGGTCGACGGCCGTCAGGACGGCGGCGGGCCCGATCACGTCCAGCTCCAGCAGCGTGGTGAACCCGGTGAGCGCCAGCAGCAGGTCCGTCTCCACCGCCGGGTCCCGGTCGGCCGCGAGGTACCCGTCGGCGATCGCCCGCCGCACCACCTGCTCGACCAGCGCCCGCCCCTGGAGCAGCGCGCCGCGCGCCCGCGCGTGGACCTCCTCGTCGTGCAGCGCCTCCAGCACGTAGGCGGCGCTCATCCGGCTGGTCGCCCGGGCGTCGGCGTGCAGGGGCAGCATCTCCACCAGCATCGCCCGCAGGACGTCCCTCGGGTGCGGCCGTTCCCCGAGCGCTCCCAGCGCCCGGCCGACCCGCAGCCCGCTCTGCTCACCGGCGAAGTCCATCGCGAAGGAGAGCATCTGCGACCGGGAGCCGAAGTAGTGCTGGAGCTGCCCCAGCGAGATGCCGGCCTCCTGGGCGACCTCGCGCATCGTCAGGTGCGTGGCGCCGCGCCGTTCCACGACCCGCCACAGCGCCCGGGCGATCGTCTCGCGGCGTTCCCGGTGGTCGACCTGCTTGGGCATGGGCGGCGGCTCCTCGAAGTCCGTCCGGACGAACCCCGTCCGTACCCGTCGGACTCTACGGGCTTCGCGTACTCTTTTCCATACGCTTGACATAATACAGCTGACCGATAACGTGGGAGGCCTTCCGAGGGAGGACACATGCCAGAACAGCCCGTGGTCCGCACCACCGAGGGACTCGTCCGCGGCCGCTGGGAGCGGCGGCGCGGGAAGGAGCCCTTGGAGGGCCCGGACCTCGCACTCTTCCGCGGCCTCCGCTACGCCCGGCCACCGGTCGGCGCCCTGCGCTTCGCCGCCCCCGTCGAGCCCGAGCCCTGGGACGGCGTCCGCGAGGCCGACGCCTTCGGCCCGGCCGTCCCGCAGTCCGGTCCGATGCCCGCCGGGGCCGCCGAGCCGTCCGAGGACACCGACTGGCTGACGCTCAACGTCTGCACGCCCGATCCCGGGTCGGCCGGGCTTCCGGTCCTGGTCTGGATCCACGGCGGCGGGTTCATCTCCGGGACCGCCGGCGACCAGCTGTACGACCCGACCGCCCTGGCCTCCGCCGGGCTGGTCGTGGTGAGCGTCAACTACCGGGTGGGCGCCGAGGGCTTCCTCCTGCTGGAGGGCGCCCCGGCCAACCGGGCCTTCCTGGACCAGCTCGCCGCGCTGCGCTGGGTGCGGCGCAACATCGCCCGGTTCGGCGGCGACCCCGCCCGGGTGACCGTCGCCGGACAGTCCGCCGGCGCCGGCTCGGTCGCCGCCCTGCTGGCGATGGACGCGGCCCGCGGGCTGTTCCACCGGGCCGTCGCCCACACCGTCCCCGGCAACCACTGCACCCCCGCCCTGGCCGCCGAGGTCACCGCCGAGACGGCGAAGCTGCTCGGCACGGCCCCGACCGCCGCCGCACTGGCCGAGGTGCACCCCTGGCGGCTGGCCGCGGCGGTCACCGAACTCGGCGCCGCGCTGCCGCGGCACCTCGGACGCTGGGGGCGGCTGGCCCGGTCCGGCATCGCCACCGTCCCGGTGGTCGACGGCGAGGTCCTGCCCGGCTCACCGTGGTCGGCGGTCACCGACGGCGTCGAGCTGCTGGTCGGCCACACCCGGGACGAGTTCCGGCTGTTCAGCGTCCTGAGCGGTCGGCACGGCGGCTTCACGGAGGAGGAGGCCCGGCTCGCCCTGGAGTTGTTCGCCCCGCCGCCGACCGGCCCTGGCGCCTACCGGGCCGCCCTTCCGGGGGCGACGGCCTCCGAACTCCTCGAAGTGGTCAGCTCGGACGCCCTGTTCCGGGTGCCCTCGCTCCGCCTGGCCGAGGTCAACGCGGCGGTCGGCGGCACCTCGTACCTCTTCGAACTCGCCCTGCCCGCGCCCGCGCCGGACGGCGCGCTCGGCGCCTGCCACGGCCTGGACGTGCCCCTCGCCTTCGGCACCTTGGACAGCCCGATGGGCCGGTACTTCCTCGGCGACCCGCCCACCGCGGCGGCGGTCCGGGTCTCGGAGGAACTGCGGCGGGCCTGGGTCCGGTTCGCCACCACCGGCGACCCCGGGTGGCCCGCCTTCGAGCCGGACGGGCAGCTCACCCGGGTCCTGGACGCCCACTCGGAGACCGTCCGCTACCCGGAGCAGGACACCCGCCGGATCTGGTCGGGGCACCCGCTCACCGCCTACGACCTGCGCTGACGTCCGGCCCGACCCGGGCGGGTGAGCGGCGGGCCCTCATGGTGGGATACGTCCGCACGGCCCCTCGCTCACCCGCCCGGGCGACCCTCCGCTTCGCCGCTCCGCCGCCGCCACCCCGCGGCTCCGCTACCCGCCCGCTGTGTGCCACCCGGCCGCTGTGTTCCACCCGGCAGCTATGCCGCCGGGACGCGCAGCAGCTTCAGCAGCTCGGCGGCCACCGGACCCGAGGAGGCGGGGTTCTGGCCGGTCACCAGGTTGCGGTCGACCACCACGTGCGGCGCCCAGGGCTCGCCCTCCTCGAACTCCACGCCGAGCTCGACCAGCTGGTCCTGGAGCAGCCACGGCGCCCGGTCGGCCAGGCCCGCCTGGGCCTCCTCGGCGTTGGTGAAGCCCGTCACCCGGTACCCGGCGAAGGGCGAGCCGCCCTTGTCGCCCCGCGCGGCGAGCAGCGCCGCCGGGCCGTGGCAGACCACCCCGAGCGGGCGCCCGGAGGCCAGCGCCCGGGTGAGCAGCCGGCCGGAGTCGGGGTCGACCGCCAGGTCCTCCATCGGGCCGTGCCCTCCGGGGTAGTACACGGCGTCGTAGTCCGCCGGGTCGACGTCAGCCAGCACCAGCGGGTGCCGGAACTCGGCGATCTTCGGCAGTTCCTCGGCCATCGCCGGGTCGGTCAGGCTGGCGCCGTCCGCGACCGGGACCACCCCGGCCGGGGTGGCGACCGTGACCCGGTGGCCGGCCTCGGTGAAGGCCCGGTACGGGACGACCGCCTCCTCCGCCCAGAAGCCGGTCGGGTGGGCGGTGCCGTCGTTCAGCGTCCAGACCTTCGAACCGGTCAGGACGAACAGGATGTCGGCCATCGGGTGTGCCTCCAGGGTGTGATGCTCTCCGCCACGACGGCCCCGCCGCGGCACTCACCCCACGCTAGACGCGCCCGGCTCGCCGCGCCGGATCTGCGGGCGGCGCCCCCGGTGGGCACCGCGCGTCCGGGCCGGAGTGCGCGGCCCGGCCGGACCCGACGCCTCGACCTGTGCGGCTGCCGCCCGAACCGCCGGCCGACGCCCCCGCCCCCTCCGGCCAGCCGCGCACCGGGACACCGGGACACCCGGTCACCGGCGCACCGCCCCCGCCCGACCTCAGACCGCCAGGTCTCGCCGTTCCAGCGCCCGGAAGGCCACCACCAGCCCGAGCAGCCCCACCCCGAGCAGCACCCCCAACGCCGCCCACGGCACCCCGCCGTGGCCGAGCACGTCACCCGGGGCGTAGTAGTGGAACGGGCTGACGTAGCGCAGCGAGCGGGCCGGGGACCAGGCCAGCGCGACGAAGTTGAGCGCGAAGCCGACCGCGCCGAAGGCGACGGCGGCGCCGATCACATGGGACCGGCGACGGCTGAGCGCGGAGACCGCCAGCACCGGCCCGGTCAGGCAGAAGGCGAGGGCGCAGCCGAGCAGTCCGGCGGTGAACACGGCGCTCTCCGGGACGGCCTCGCGCAGCTTGGCGGAGGACGCCACCCCGATCGCGAGGGTCAGTGTGGCGGCGGCGTTGAGCAGCACCGTGGCGGCGACCAGGGCGCCGCTCCGCTCGGCGAGCAGTCGGCGCCGGGAGACCGGCCTGGTCATCAGCAGCTCGATGGTGCCGGACTCGACGTCGGCCGCGACGGCGGCGGCACCGAGCGAGCCGATCACGGTCAGCTGGAGGGCGATCCAGAAGGGGTGGGTGAGCCCGGCGCCGAGCAGGCCGGGGTAGCTGGCGATGGAGATGTCGCCGTTGGAGCCGCTGAAGGCCTTGAACGCCCCGGGCGGGGTGCGGCGTTCGCCGAACAGTTCACCGCTCGGGACGGTCACGGCGATCACCACGATCAGGGTCTCGAAGACGACCATGCCGAGCAGCAGGAAGAGCAGCATCCGGCGGCGCCGGTGCAGGGCGAGCCAGACCAGTGGGAGGCGACGGTTGACGGTGCCCGGGTTCACGGCCGCTCCTCCGGTGCCGGTCGGCCGCTGGCGTGCGTGCCGTCCTCGTCCAAGCCGTCGGGGTCCGCGGCGCCGACGGAGCGGTAGAGGTCGAGGAACGCCTCGTCCAGGCCGGCCTCCTCCACCGTCAGGTCGGCCACCGGCAGGTCCGCCAGCAGGTCCCGTACCGCCGCCACCACCTCGTCCGGTGGCACCAGCAGCTCGACCCGTGAACCGTCCCAGCGCGGGGACCACCGCTCGGCGGCGCCGAGCGGCCCGGCGCCCCGCCCGTCGGCGAGCAGCAGCCGGACCCGGCGGGCCCTGGCCTGGCGCAGTTCGGCCACCGAGCGGACGGTGACCAGCCGGCCGTGGCGGACGATGGCGACCCGGCGGCAGGTCCGCTGCACCTCGGGCAGTACGTGGCTGGAGAGCAGTACGGTGCGTCCGGCCCGCGTCTCGCCCGCGAGCAGTTCGTAGAAGGCCTCCTGGACCAGCGGGTCCAGCCCCTCGGTGGGTTCGTCCAGCACCACGACCGGAGGACGGTGCTGGAGCGACTGGACGAGCCCGAGCTTCTGCTTCATGCCGCGCGAGTACTGCCCCACGGGACGTGCCAGGTCGGCCCGGGAGAGCTTCAGCCGCTCGCACAGCTCGCCCTGACGGGGCACCCCGGCGCCCTGGAGGGCGGCGAGCAGGTCGAGGGTCTGCTGCCCGGTGAGTTCGGGGTAGAGGCGCAGTTCGCCGGGCAGGTAGCCGATCGAGGGGGCGAGCCGGCCGTGGTCGGCCACCGGGTCCAGGCCGAGCACCCGGACCTGGCCCTCGCTGGGGCCGAGCAGCCCGACCAGGCAGCGCAGCGTGGTGGTCTTGCCGGCGCCGTTGGGGCCGAGCAGGCCGAACACCTCGCCGGCCTCGACGGAGACGTCCAGCTGTTCGATGCCGACCGTGGTGCCGTATCGCTTGGTGAGCGAACGCAGTTCGATCACCGGGCCGCCTCCGTTGCCACCCCGGAGCACGCTCGGCTCCGGTGGGTCCTGGTTCCCCGGCATGACCACCTCCTGTGACGGATTTCCTCCGTGTGACGGGTCCGCTCCCGGCGCCGCCCGCACCTCGGTTCCGGCGGCGGCCTCGGCCCCCTCCGGCTGGGGGCGCGTGCGACATCCAAGCGCGCCCGGCCGGGCCGGTCGAGGGACGCGCCCGGACCGGACGGGCGGCTCACCCCTTGCACACGCCCAGCGGCACCAGCCGGGCGACCTGCCGGGCGAGCCCGGCGGCCTCGGTGACGGCGGCGACCGCGTCCACGTCCTTGTACGCCTCGGGCGTCTCCTCGGCCAGCGCCCGCCAGGAGGCCGGCCGCACCGCGACGCCCCGCGCCTCCAGCTCGCTCTTCAGCCGCTCGCCGCGCACGGTGCGCTGCGCCTGGTGGCGGCTGAGCACCCGCCCGGCGCCGTGGCAGGCGGAGTGGAAGGCCTCGTTGCCGGGCAGGCCGACCATGACGTACGAGGCGGTGCCCATGGTGCCCGGCACCAGCACCGGCTGCCCGGCCTCCGCCAGATCGGCGGGGAGGTCGGGGTCACCGGGTGGCAGCGCCCGGGTGGCGCCCTTGCGGTGGACGCACAGGGTGCGGGGCTCGCCGTCCACCTCGTGGGTCTCCAGCTTGGCGAGGTTGTGCGAGACGTCGTAGACCAGTTCCAGCCCGACGCCGAGCGCGGTGGCGAAGGCGCGGCGGGCAGCCTCGGAGAGCAGTTGGCGGTTGGCCCGGCCGTAGTTGGCGGCGGCGGTCATGGCGCCCAGGTAGGCGCGGCCGCGCGGGGAGCCGACCGGGGTGCAGGCGAGCTGGCGGTCGGGGACCTCGATCCGGTAGCGGTGCAGCTCCCGGTCCATGGCGCGGACGTGGTCGGTGCAGATCTGGTGGCCGAGGCCGCGTGAGCCGCAGTGGATCATAACGCAGACCTGGCCGGGCCGCAGTCCGAAGGCGGCGGCGGTGCGCTCGTCGGGCACCCGGTCGACGGCCTGCACCTCCAGGAAGTGGTTGGCCGAGCCGAGGCTGCCGACCTGCTGAAGTCCGCGTTCGACGGCCCGGGTGCTCACCTCTCCGGGGGCCGCGCCGGCCAGCACCCCGCGGTCCTCGCAGCGTTCCAGGTCGCGCGGCACGCCGTGGCCGTGGTCGACGGCGTAGCGGGCACCGCCGAGCAGGAGCTCGTCCAGCTCCCCCGGCCCGGAGAGCTGCCACAGCCCGCCCCGGCCCAGGCCGCGCGGCACCGTGCGGTCCAGCAGGTCCATCAGGCGGCGGATCCGTTCCGGGTCGAGTTCGTCGCGGCTGACACCGGCGGCCAGCAGCCGGACGCCGCACGAGATGTCGAAGCCCACCCCGCCGGGCGAGACGACCCCGCCGCGCTCGACGTCGGTGGCGGCGACCCCGCCGATCGGGAAGCCGTAGCCCCAGTGCACGTCGGGCATCGCGTAGGAGGCGCGGACGATCCCGGGCAGCGTCGCCACGTTCGCCACCTGCTCCAGTGCCCTGTCCCCGGCGGCCTGCGGCAGCAGCGCGCCGCTGGCGAACACCACGCCGGGCACCCGCATCGGTGGGTGCGGCTCGATCCGCCAGCGGTGCCGGCCCGCCTCGGCCAGTGCGATCTCCACCTCGGCCACCTCGCTCCCACGGGTCCGCCGTGCCCGGGGCCGCGCTCAGACGTCCACCGTGACCCGGCAGGTCCAGCCGTCCGGCCCGGCACTCAGGTCCAGGTCGTGCAGGGCGACGGCCTTCGGCACGGCGCCGACCAGCGCGGCGGTGGCGGCGTCGGCCATCCGGAAGCGGACCGTCACCCGGCGGGCCCCGTCCAGGCCCTCGATCGGGCCGATCGCCACCGCGACCGGCAGTTCGCCGTCGGCGTCCATCCGGTAGATGACCTCCTCCAGGACGCCGGCGAGCAGGTCCGGGTCGCTCACCGCGAGGACGGTGCAGCCGCGCTCGCCGGTGATCCGCGCGCCGGCGAGGTCGGCGAAGCTGCCGACGACGGCGTGCACCAGCTCGCCGATGCAGCCCTCGGCCGTCGGCGCCCAGGCTTCGACCCGCAGGTCGGCCGTGTGCGGCACGCTCCGGTGGCCACGGCCGGACCGCCCCGCGGGCTCGCGTGCGTCCACGAGCGACGCCTCCCGCACCCGTTGCCGTCTTCCCTCCAGCGTCGTCCCGCGCACCGCCCGGGGGCAAGTGCGGACGGGTGGGGACGGCCGCGGAGGGGGCGCTCGGGTTCCGGTTGCTGCTGGGTCCGGTTGCTCCGGTCACCGCTTGCTCCGGGTTCCGGCTCCTCGGGGTTCCGGCTCCTCGGGGTTCCGGCTCCTCAGGCCCCGACCGAGTCCAGGTAGGCGGCGGCCAGTTCGGGGGTGGCCAGCCAGGACGCGTGCTCGCTCGGCTCGGCGTAGGTGTTGGCGAGCCGGCGGCCGACCTCCGGGTGTGCGGCGGCGGCCGCGAACACCCCCTGGAGGTGGTCCGGAACGGTCAGCATCGTGGCCGTGAACTCGACGCTGTGACGCGCTTGTTGCTGCCAGAACCGCTCGGCGGTGCGGCACATCCAGTCGGCCGTGAACGGGGCTTCGCCGTGCTCCACGACGGCCCGGCGGTAGGCCTCGGCCGCCCGGGCGGCGTTGTTGGCGCCCTGTCCGGTGATCGGGTCGGTCACCACCACCGCGTCGCCGATGCCCAGTACGTGGACGGCGTCCACGCCCGAGCCGAGTTCCGCCACCGGGCGCCGGACCACCGGGGTGACCGCGCCGAACAGCCCGGCCCCGGCGTCGGTCGGCTCGGCCTCCGTCCAGAGCTCCGCCTCCCACGGCAGGTACTCGCCCAACAGCTCGCGGATCCGCGCCAGTTGGACGTCCGGCGGCGGGGCGTCGCCGAAGGCGTCCAGCGGGCCGCCGGGCAGCGCCTCCCAGAGCAGGATGTCGCACGGGCCGGACAGGGTGAGCGCCGGCTGCAGGTACAGCTCGCCGAGGCCCGGCAGGGCGTTCATCCGTGCCGTCGGCTCCGCCGCCGGGTCGGGCGAGCCGACGCCGTGCGCGTACAGGCAGGACAGCGCCCGCTGCGGCCGGTCGAAGGGCGAACGGGCGGCATCGCGCTCGAAGATCCCGGCCAGCGCGCCGCGCCCGGCCGCGACCACGGTCAGCTCGTGCCGGCGGGCCAGCTCGTGCAGCCCGTCCGGATCCAGCGTGCGGTACTCGATCCGGCCGCCGCGCTCGGCCAGCAGCTCCAGCCAGCCGGCCAGCTTGAGCCGCTGGTCCACCGACTGGGCGGGCTCGTCCAGCGTCATGGTGTACTCCAGCGCCCGCACCCCCGGGGGCGCCGCGAGGACCGCCGCCACCGAGGAGACGGCCGGCGCCTGCCGCGCCCAGAGGTCCAGCCCGGCCGCCGCCTCGATCCGCAGCGCGGGACCGAACATCGCCTGGGTGGACATCACCCGGCCGGCGCGCAGCTGCTCCGGGGTGCGTTCGGCGACCAGCGTCACCTCGTATCCGTCCGCCACCAGCCCGAGGGCGAGCTGGAGGCCGGCCTGGCCCGCTCCGACGACGGCGATCCGGCGCACGACTGCCTCCCGATGGTCTGCTGACGGCACGTCAAGCAGGCACAGTATCCGAACGGGCGTGCTCCGGTCACCGGTCGCGGACGGACGGCCCCCGGGGTCGGCGCGATCGCCGGCCGGGGCGCCCGCCCGTGGCTCAGCTGCCCAGATGCGCGGAGATCACCTCCGCCACGGCCTCCGCCCGGTCGGCCAGGTAGAAGTGGCCGCCCCGGAAGACCCGCAGGTCGAAGGAGCCGGTGGTGTGCCGCTCCCACTGGCCGACCTGGTCCACGGTGGCGTGCGTGTCGGACTCCCCCGCCAGGGCGGTGATCGGCAGCGACACGGTCGCGTCCGGCGCGCAGCGGTAGGTCTCGATGGCGGTGTAGTCGGCGCGCAGGCTCGGCAGGATCAGCTCACGCAGGGCCGGGATGGTGAAGACCCTTTCGTCCGTGCCCCCGAGCGCGGCGATCTCGGCGAGCAGTTCGTCGTCCGGCAGCTGGTGGACCTTGGCGTCACGACCCAGCGAGGGGGCGCGGCCCGCCGAGACGAACAGCCGGTCGGGCCCCCGCACGCCGTCGCGCTCGAAGCGCCGGGCGGTCTCGAAGGCGACGGCCGAGCCCATGCTGTGCCCGAAGAAGACGAACGGCCGGTCCGCCCAGTCCCGCAGCTCCCGGTAGAGCTCGTCGGCGAGCCCGGTCACCGAGTTGATCGTCGGCTCCGCGATGCGGTTCTGCCGGCCCGGGTACTGGACGGCGAGCACGTCGGCGTGCGGGGCCAGTGCGTTGGAGTGCTCCAGGTAGTAGCTGGCCGAGCCTCCGGCGTGCGGGAAGATCACGACCCGGGCGGGCGCGGAGTCGGACGGGTTGAACCGGCGGAACCACGGATTGTCGACGGCGGCGCTGCTGGGCATGCGGGGTGTGACCTCTCTCCGTGACGGACTGTGCCGGACCAGTCTGGCAGTGCCGGGGGCGGCCGCGCGGGCGTTGTGGCGATCATGGAGCTCGGTCGGCCGGTTCTCGCCCGTGCTCCTCCGGCCGTGGGCCCCCGGCGGGGGCGGCCCGCCCGGGGTCAGCCCGCCGGCCCGAACCGCACCGCCTGCGCCCGGGAGCGGGAGACGGTGTCGAGCAGCAGCACGGACGCGGCCTCCGGCACGGGCTCCGGCCCGCCGGACAGCAGGTGGCGGGTGAACGCGGCCGACAGCCGCTCCAGGCCGCGGCGGTGACGGGCGAAGACCCGGGCGGAGGCGCGCCGGCCGCGGGCCCGCTGACCGTCCAGCGCGGTCGCGGCGCCGACGTCCAGCAGCACCAGGTGCAGTTCACGGCCCGCTCGGCCCGCCTCCCGGGCCAGCCAGCGCCGCATCCAGGCACGGCTGCCGCAGTCGTGCACCAGCAGCGGACCGCCGGCGCGCACCGAGGAGCGCAGCAGCCGGAAGTGCTCCAGCCGGGCCCACGGCCGGTAGACCGCGTACGGCAGCGCGGCGGGCATCACCGCCTCGCAGGCCTCGTGCACCGTCCGCGGGTCCACCACCCGGGGCGCCGCCGCGGACCAGCGCCGCAGCAGGGTGCTCTTCCCGGCTCCCGGCAGCCCCGACACCACCACGACGGCGTCGGCCGGGTAGCCGGTGACGAACCCCGCTCCGGCCTCGCCCCGAAGATCGACCACCCCGTGCGGCGTCACCACCGCCTCCGACCCACCGTCCACCAGCCCGAACCCCCGTTCACGTCCGATCGGAAACCCTGACGACCACCTCGGACAACGGCTCACCCGCCTCCTCCGTGCCCGTTCCCACCGTCGCCGAGGGGCCCAGGTGGGCGACGGGACCGGACGGCCTTCCGCCACCACAGGGGCGCGCGACAAGGCATGACGCGCCCGACAAGTGCTTCGAGCGCCCACGCGGGCGGCCTCTCGCGCGCCGCCCGTCGGGAAGAACCGTCCGTGGGCACTCGACCGTGCGGCACGACCTGCCGATACACCCCGGCGGCGCCGCGCACGTCCGTGCGGGCCGCGCCGTCCCCCAGGAGGCACTCCTTTGACCTGGCTCCGCGTCCTGACCGCACTGGGCATCCTCGCCCTCGCGGCCAGCGCCCTGATCGTCTTCGCCCTCTGCACCGCCACCTCCCGCGGCGAGCGCGCCGCGCAGGAGGCGCCGCCCGACCTGCGGACGGACGCCGAGGGCAGCGGGCTCTTCCAGCGGATGGGCGGCGACAACTGACCGCGGAGTGGCGCCCGGGAGCACCACACCGCGGCCGGCCCCCACCGGACCGGCTCAGTGCCCCGCGAGGTCGTCCGGCCGGACCTCGATGTGGTCGGCCGCGAGGTCGACCGCCACCCGGTGCTCCATCCCGAGCGACTCCAGGAACTTGACCGGCAACTGCACCCGGCCGCTGCGGTCCAGCATCACGTACTCGCGCTCGTTCACCGACTCCTCGCCGTGCTCGTCCGTCACGGTGCGGCGCAGCACCTCGCTGGCGGTCCGCCCGTCCCGGATGGCGACCGTACGGCGGACCTCGCCCGCGACCATCGGGTCGTGGGTGACGATCACGACGGTGGCGCCCAGGTCGCGGTTGACGGTGCGGAAGGCCTCGAAGATGCTCCCGGCCGTCTCCGAGTCCAGCTCGCCGGTGGGCTCGTCGGCGAGCAGCACCGGCGGGTTGTTGGCCATCGCCACCGCGATCGCCACCCGCTGCTGCTGGCCGCCGGAGAGCTCGTTGGGCTTGCGGTGGGCGAGTTCGCCGATCCCCAGCGCCTCCAGCAGCTCGGTCACCCGGGCCGTCTGCCGCTTGGCGCCGCCGGCGCCCGAGCGGCGGCCGCGCAGCTGCATCGGCAGCGCGATGTTCTCGGCGGCGGTGAGGAAGGGCAGCAGGTTGCGGGCGGTCTGCTGCCAGATGAAGCCGACCACCTCGCGCCGGTAGCGCAGCCGCTCCTTGACGGACATCTCCAGCAGGTCGCAGCCGGCCACGGTGGCGGTGCCGGCGGTCGGCACGTCCAGCCCGGCCAGGATGGTGAGCAGGGTGGACTTGCCGCTGCCGGAGGCGCCGACCAGGGCGACCAGGTCGCCCTGCTGGATGGTCAGCTCCAGTCCCTGGAGGGCCTGGACCTCGACCCCCTCCGCGCTGAAGATCCGGACCAGCCGGTCGCACACGATGGCCGCTCCCTCGCCGAACGCCTTGGGCGACGCGGCGGCCAGGGCCCGCTGCTGGAGCTCCTGGAGGCTGGGCGCCTCGGTGACCGTCCGCTCCTGGGGGGTGCTCATCACCGCTCGTCTCCTGTCTCGACTGTCTGCGTCATCGCACCGCTCTCCACTGTCCCGACGGCCCGTGCCACGGTCACGTCCCGGTCACCGCCGGCCGCCGTCGGCCGCGGCCCTCCCGTCGGCGCGCCGCCCGCTGTACAAGGCCTCATTGCTGCTCCCCCGCTCGGAGTTCGGTCGCGATCTGGCGCCGGCCGGCGACCAGCGTCTCCGCGACCACGCCCAGGCACACCACCAGGGCCAGGCCCACGGTGGGCAGCAGCACCGGCATCAGCGCGGGCGTCAGGGTCTCGCCGACCGGGGCGCCGACCAGCGCCGAGAGGTCGATGGCACCCCCGAGCAGGACCACCGCCGTCACCGCGGCCAGGCCGCCGCCGACGGCCGCCGCCAGGGTCTGCGGCAGCGCCTCGGCGATGACCAGCGCCAGCCCCTGCCGGGGCCGCAGGCCCATGGTGCGCAGCCGGGCGAGCACGGCGGTGCGGTTGGGTGCGGCCCGCACCAGCGTCAGCAGCACGGCGAGCAGGGCGAATCCGGCGGCGGCGAAGCCCGCGTACCAGAACAGCCGCCCGGCGGCGCGCTGCAACGGGTCGTCGGAGAGTTCGGCGAACTTCTCCCGGCTGCTGTGCACCGCGTAGCCGGGGGGCAGTCCGAAGCCCGCCTTGCCCGCCGCTGCGGCCTCGTCGTTGACCATTTTGACGACGCCCGACAGCTGGCGGTCACCGAGGCCGCGCTCCGTCAGCAGGGCGCGCACCCGGTCCGGGTCGACGTCGCCCACCGCGAACCACTTGTTCGTCCTGGTCGACCGCTTGAGCTCGGGCAGGTGCTCTGCGGCGGGGCCGGCCGGCACCACCACGAAGGGCTTGCCGGGGTCCGGCAGGGCGGGCGTGGCGGTGACGACTCCGGCGACGCCGGTCGTCATCCAGCTGCCGCTGGGCGTGCGCACCTGCGGTGTGCCCTTGGCGAGGCGATCGGCCAGGTCCTGACTGAACAGCGCGGGCACCGGGGCGTCCTGGCCGCCCGGGGCGCTCGCCAGCTTGGCCGGGTCGAAGCCGCCGACCCCGGCGGTGCGGGAGATCTCCGCGTAGGCCTCGGGCTCGACCACCACCAGGATCGCCTCGGTGGTGGACCGGTCCCCGGCGATGAAGGTGGCCCGGTCCTCGACCCAGGCGCCGGTCGCGGCCCGGACCCCGGGCAGCTCGCCGGCCGCCTTGGTGAAGTCCTCCGCCAAGGTGGCGTAGACCGGGATGCTGATGGACACGTCGCCGCCGACGGCGAGGCGCGCCGCCCGCATCCGGGAGTGGTCCACCGTGTCGAGCACGGTGGCGCCGAAACCGGTGACCGTGACGGCGATCAGCAGGGCCAGCAGCGGCAGTGCGGAGGGCCGGCGCCGGCCCGAGTCGTCGCGGGCGGCCCGGACCAGGCCGAGGAAGCCGACCAGGCCGCGGCCGCGCCCGGCGAGGGCGGCCAGCCAGCCGACCACGACCGGCTCGATCCGCGCCAGCAGCAGTCCACCGCAGACGGCGATCAGCAGCGGGGCGGCCACCAGCAGCGGATCCACGCCGCCGCCCGAGTGACCGACGCCGCGCCGGCGGACCTCGGCCACGGCCGCGGCGGTGACGGCCAGCACGGCGAGTTCGCCGATCGCCCGGCGCCAGCCGCCCGCCGCCCGCGGGCGCGACCACAGCCGGGCGGCCCGCAGCGGGAAGGCCAGCACCGCGAGCAGGGTCACGGCGAGCGCCGACAGCACCGAGCCGCTCCATCGCGGGGTGGGCAGCAGGACCAGCGCGAGGACGGTGCCGAGCACGGCGGCCGGCACGACCGTCACCACGCCCTCGCCGATCAGCCGCAGCAGCACTCCGCCGCGCGAGCCGCCGCGGGCCTGGAGCAGCCGGATCTCGGCGGTGCGCCGGTCCGTGCCGAGCGCCGCGGCCATGCAGAGCACCACGACCGCGATGCCGGCCACACCGGCCGGACCGACGGCGCCCAGCGGGGCGGCGGCCCGGTCGCGCTCGGCGGCCCGGTTCAGGACGTCCGGCATCAGCGAGGTGGCGTGCAGATCGGCCCGGAGGGTCGTGCCGACCAGGCTGGACAGGCCGGGACCGGAGGTGTACGAGCCGAGGGTTTCGCGGATCCCGTCCAGCCGGTCCGCTCGCAACGAGCCGGGGTCGATGGGCATCCGCCAGAAGTTCTGGCCCTTCGAGCCCCAGGCGGCCAGCGCGGCCAGGCTGCCGCCGTCGACGAAGCCGCTGGTCCGGTACCACGCGTCCTCGCGCTTGAGGCTCAGGCAGGCCCTGGTGGGACAGCCGAGGGTCTCCCAGACCGGGTCCTGGGGATCGTTGACCCGGTACAGGCCGACCACGGTGGTGCGCAGCGGGAAGGGCCCGTCGGTACCGCTCTCGATGACGTCGCCGAGCTTGATGTTGATGGCCTCGGCGGCCTGCTGACTCAGCACGATCGGCAGCGGACCGCTGTCCGGGGCGGCGGCGCCCGGCCAGGTGCCCGCGGTCAGCGTCACCCGGTCGGCCAGGCCGTGCAGGTAGAACAGGCTGAGCGTCGGGAAGGCCTGTTCGGAGAGCCGGGTGAAACCGGGGTTGAACATCTGGCGCTCGGTCTTCACCCGGGTGCCGTACTCCTGGCCGGACCGGGCCAGCGGCAGCTGCTGTCCGATCTGCCCACCGAGCTTCTGCTGGACGTCGCCCAGGGTGGCGGCGCTCTCGTCGCGGGCCGTCTCGGAGGTGACCTCCAGGTTGGTCACGTTGACGCCCATGCTGCGGGCGAACTCCTGGAGCGCGCTGTCCGCGCCCCGGTCCGCGAGGCGCGGGAAGGCCGCGGCCAGGAAGACGGTGACAAGGGCGAGGGCGGCCGTGAGCAGCGCGGCCAGCGGCGTCGCGCGCAGTCTGGTGCGGACCCAGGGCGCGGGGCGGTGGCCGGCCGGTGACGCCTGCGCGGGCTCGGCCGGTGGCGCGGGCGGAGGCGGGGGCGCCGGTGCGGGGGTGGGCACGGTGGTGCCGTCCTTGGTGGTCACATCTCCTCCACGTGGCGCAGCCGGGCGGCCAGGTCTCGGCGCCGGCGCCCGATGAGGAAGGCCGACAGCAGCGGGATGACGGCGATCGCGGCCGCGAACAGCAGCGCCTGACCGAAGGGCAGCTCGACCACCGCCTCGGGTACCGGACGGCGGGCGGCCGGGGTCAGCACCACGAAGGGCACGATCAGCCGGACGAGCAGGGCGCCGAGGGCGAGGCCGACGACCCCGCCGAGTCCGACCAGCACCGCGTTCTCGGCGGCGGCGGTGCGGGTGGCCTGCTTGCGCGGTGCGCCCAGGGCGAGCAGCAGCGCGGAGTCCCGGGAGCGTTCGTGGGCGGAGCCGGCCACGGCGGCGGCGAAGCCGATCGCGGCGAGCACGGCGGTGACGATCGCGATGGCCATCAGCGCGCTCTGCGGGGCGGCGCCGACCGGGTCGCCGAGGAGCCCGTCGGCGACCTCCTCGTAGAGCGCGAGGTTCTGGCTCCCGGGGGCGCCGCGCAGGGCGGCGGCGGCCTCGGCCGGGGCGCGGTCGTGCGGCCCGGCGGCGGGCAGCCACCACTCGGTGCGGGTGGGCAGGTCGCGGTCCTGGGCGATCAGCACCCGGGCGACCGAGTCGAGGTCCATCACCAGCGCCCGGCGGCCGGCCACCGGGAGGGCCTCGACCTCGCCGGTCACCTTGACCGGGACGACGATGCCGCTGAACGGCACCTGGAAGGTGGCGCCGACCTTGGCTCCGACGGCCTTCAGGTAGTCGCGGGAGGCGACGGCGCTGACGGTGGCCGGGGTGGCCGCCCCGGCCGGGATCAGCACCGCGCGCACCGTGTTGCCGAGGCCCTTGGCGGACTGGTAGCGGAACGTGAACAGCGCGTCGGCCGTTGCCGCCTCGGAGGCGAGCGAGACCGTCGGCGTGCTGTTCCTGGCACCACCACTCGTCGGGGCCTTGAGGCTCCAGCCGGCCCCGGCCGGCACCGGGACGGCGGCAGCCGGACCGTCGGCCGTCTCGGAGACGGCCAGGTTCCGGACGGTGACGTCGCCCGCGCTGCGGTCGCCGAAGGAGACGGTCGCACCGACCACGCTCAGCGGGGCGGCGACCGAGCCCACCGGGGCGTCGACCAGCGCACCGAGCGCGATCGAGGAGCGGACCTGGCCGTTCAGCGGGAGCTCGCCGAACGGGACCTTGTGGACGAGGCCGAAGCGGTCGCGCAGCAGCAGCCGGACCTCCGGGTGGATCGAGCCGGTCCGCGACTTCAGGACCTCCTGCTGGTTCACCGCGATGTCGGCGTCGATCCGCAGCGGGTGTCCGGGCAGCGGGATGCCGGACTGGGCGCCGGGGGTCGTGGCGAGCGAGCCGAAGACCTCCGCCGCGGTGCGACCGTCGAGCAGGTCGCCGCGGACCGGGACGCGCTCGGCGAAGGCGGCGGCGTCCACGGCCAGCAGCTCTCCGCTGCCGCCGTCCTGGAGCGGCTGCTCGTCGCGGACCACCGGGATCAGCCGGTCGCCGCCGGGCAGGCCGCCGTAGCGGCCGCCTTGGCCCATCGGCGCGTTGGACGAGCCGGAGATGCGCAGGCCGCCGGCCGTGGCGAAGGCCGCCTGGTCGCGCTGGGAGGAGGTCCAGGTGGCGTGCTGACCGAGCGCCAGGACGCCGGTGGCGACGGCCATCACGAGCAGCAGCACCGGGCCGGTGGCCCGACCGGGCCGACGGGCCAGCTGCCAGCCGACCATGGCCGGGCCGAGGCCGCGGCCCCGGGCGGCGGCGCGGGCGCCGAGCCGGGCCACGAACGGCAGCAGGCGCAGGACGACCAGGGTGCCCGCGCACAGGGCGAGCGTCGGGGTGGCGACCAGCAGCAGGTCGACGTCGAGCCGCCCGGAGGAGTCGGCGGAGAGCCCGCCCCCGTACTGGTCGAGCTGCTGGTAGGCGAGCGCGGCCAGCGCGAGCACGGCGAGGTCGCCACCGTTGCGGGCGACGCCGGAGACCACGGCCTGGCGTCGGCCGGCGCGGCGGCGCAGGGCGGCGCCGACGCCGCGCACCACGCTGGGCACGGTGGCCAGGAGGACGCAGGCGAAGGCGCAGACCACGGCCACCGGCCAGAGCGACCAGCTGATGCCGGTGTCCAGGGTGACCTGGTGGGAACCGCCGAGGCCGGCCAGTGCGCGGACCAGGACCGGGGTCAGCAGTGGCGCGAACAGTGCCGCGGGCAGGGCCAGCAGCAGCGACTCCAGGGCGGTGAAGGAGCCGAGCTTGAGGGCGGAGGCGCCGCGCGCGGCGAGGATCTCGTTCTCGGACTCCTGCCGTGCGGCGATCAGGTGGACCACCAGCAGCAGGGCCGCCGCTGCGAGCACGGCCAGCTGGAGGGCGCCGATCAGCAGGGTGGACCGGGCGACCACCATGCTGTCGGACAGCTCGTGGACGATGTCCGGAAGTTCGGTCTTCGCGACGAGCGATCCGCCGGACCGCAGTTCCTCGCCGAGGCGCTGGGCGCGGTCGCCCATGGCCTGGGTGGCGGCCCGGTCGGTGCCGGAGAAGTCGGCGTCCAGCAGCCAGCTCCGGCCGCTCTGGACCAGGCCGGCCGTGGTGAAGGCGCTCTGGTCGACCATCATCGGGCCGAAGGTGGTGAAGCTGCGGACCTCGATCTCGTGGCCGCCGACCGGGTCGATCCGCCAGTACGAGGCGGTCGGGTCGGTGGCCCGGTAGACGCCGGTGATCCGGACGGTCAGCGGCTTGCCGTCGATCCGGTCGGAGAGCAGGACCTCCGCGGGCAGGGCCTGCTCGGTCAGGCCGAGTCGGCGCAGCAGGCTCTGCGGGACGGCGGCTTCCGGCGCGGCGGACTGGACCGGACCGGTGGCGGCTGCGGGCCAGGCGCCGGCGAGGAGTTGGACCCGGCTGCGGTCGAGGTCGGCGAGGACCGTCAGGTCGAGCTGGGCGCCGGGGGCGGAGCCCCCCGGCGTGGCCGGGGCGGGCGTCGTGGCCGGGGCCGCCGTTCCCGTGGTGCCGGGGGCGCTGCCGGTCTCCGGGCCGCCGCTCACCGGACTGCCGTTGGCCGCACTACCGTTGGCCGGGCCCTCGGAGCCCGGCAGTCCGTAGGAGCGGCTGCGCATCAGGCTGTCGGTGTGCACGGGCAGGTCACCGAAGAGCTGCTGCCGGTAGGCGGCGAGTGCCTCCTCGTCCTTCGTCCGCTGGCCGAGTCCGTGCTCACCGGTCACCGCCACCGTGGTCCGCGCGTGCCCGGGCCCTTGGAGCGCCTGCCGCAGGCCGGCCTCGCCGACACTGCTGTTGAAGGCCACCAAGGCGGTCAGCACGGACGTGGTGATCAGCACCGCAAACAGGACAGCGGCAGCCAGCGGCACTCGCCCGCGCAGTCGGCGCATGACGAAGCCGAGCATCAAGTTCCTCCCCCGGACCAGGTCCCCGGTTGCATCCCGGCCCCGCTCGCCGATCCAGTCCGAGCACAAATCGGCCACAGACGGACACATCGCGAGCACACCGGCGCATTGATCACCGGCACTCAGTCGCCGGATAGCGGACGATGCTGTCAGATTCGATCCAGGAACGGAAGGGACTTGCGCGAATCAAGTAAGCAGTGAACAAATTCCTTTCATTGATAGCATCTCCGCCGGGGACGACCCGCTTGAATGCCATGAACACTTCACAACTTCGGCTTTAACGTGCTCCTTTGACCAGGGGCGCCGCCTTCACGGATTCCCGTCCGGGAACGTGAACCACCAGAGCAGTCATATCCGTAGAACCGGATGGGCCCGGGAGAAACCGGGTGACCACGTCCACAGGGGGACGCCGCATGACGCAGCATCAGGCCGCCGCCGCAACCACCACCCCGCCGATGGTGGCCGTGACCGACCTCCGCCGGAGCTTCGGCACCGGCGAACGGGCCGTACACGCCCTGCGCGGCGTCTCGTTCACCGTGGGCCGTGGCGAGCTCACCGCGCTCAAGGGCCGCTCCGGCTCCGGCAAGACCACCCTGCTCAACCTCGTCGGAGGCCTGGACACCCCGACCAGCGGCACCATCGCGCTGGACGGCGTCGACCTCGCCGGGCTGGACGAGGACGGGCGACTCGCCCTGCGGCGGGAACGGATCGGCTTCGTGTTCCAATCCTTCGGGCTGATCCCGATGCTCACCGCCGCGGAGAACGTCGGCGTGCCCATGCGGCTGCGCAGGGCCCCGGCCGCCGAACGCGAGGAGCGCGCCCACACCCTGCTCGCCCTCGTCGGCCTGGCCGACCACGCCAACCAGCGCCCCGGTGAACTCTCCGGCGGCCAGCAGCAGCGCGTCGCCATCGCCCGCGCGCTGGCCAACGAACCCAGCCTGATCATCGCCGACGAGCCCACCGGCCAGCTGGACTCGGAGACCGGCCGCTCGATCATGGAGCTGCTCCGGGCCGTGGTGCGCAGCGAGGGCGTCACGGTGCTGGTCGCCACCCACGACCCGACGCTGATGGGGCTCGCCGACCGGGTGATCGAGGTCCGTGACGGCCGGATCATCGAGGAGGAGGCGGAGCGCGCCGCGTAGCGGCGCGGGCCGTAACGCGGGCCCTGTGGTGGAGCGGGCCCCGCGCCCCGGTGGTTCCGAGCCGCCGGAGCTTCGCCTCAGGCCCCGGCCGGGGTGATCGACTGGGCGTGGTGGAACACCTCCTCCCCGTCCCAGTAGGCCTTGGTGCGTTGCAGTCTCGGGTAGTTGTCCTTGTAGTAGAGGCGCGGATAGGCCGGGGCGGGCTGGTCGACCGTGCCCAGGTCGGTGTCCGGGTAGTTGACGTAGGCGCCGTCCGTCGCGGTGTCGACCTCCGGGACACCTTCGGTCTCCCGGTAGACGTCCCGGTACATCCCGCTCAGGTAGGACAGGTGCTCGTCGTCCTCGGCCGGGTCCGTCCAGTGCGTCTGGTACTGCAACTTCATGATCGAGTCGCGTTGCGGCACGGCCGTCTCCTCGGGCCGGCGCGTGTTGATCCGGCAGCCGTAGGAGTCGATCTGGACCAGCGTGTTCGAGAGGTCCGCCCCCTTCGCGTCACGCACCAGCCAGCGCCAGAAGGAGGCGATCTGCGCGGAGGTGAACGGCTCCCGGTGGTAGGCCGACTTGTACTTGCCCCGCTCGTTGTCCCCCGAGGGATTGAGCGTCATGGTCGCCTGGAACCAGGGCATCTGGCGCCGCTTCTCCCGGTAGGGCAGGAGCAGTCCGCCGGCCGGCCGCCCCTGCACCACCGGACGCGTCGCCACCCCGTGTTCGACGGCCGCCACGAAGGCGTCGAGCGGCGCCGGGTCCTCGCCGTCCCACTGACTGAGCAGGACGACGTTCCCGTTCGAGTGGTGGGTGAGCTTGAGGATGGCGAACAGCCCCTGGTAGACCGGTTCCCGGGGCCCGCTGTGCTCGGCCATGAAGGCGCCGAAGTTGCCCACCAGGGTCTCGAAGTCGGCGGGCCGTTCGAGCAGTTCGGCCCAGGGCCAGGCCACGCTGCTCAGCCAGACCCGGGGTGGCGGCTGGGGCAGGTCCGGTGCGAAGTGGTACCGCAGCACCACCCCGAAGTTCCCGCCACCGCCGCCGGTGTGGGCCCAGAAGAGGTCCTGCTCGGGCGAGCCCTCCGCGTCCTCGCGGTGCGCCCGCGTCACCACCGCCGTCCCGCCCCGGACGGTGACCACGTCGACCTGGACGAGGTGGTCCACGGTGAGCCCGTGCCGCCGGGAGAGCAGGCCGTACCCGCCGCCGCAGACGTGCCCGCCGGCACCGACCGAGTAGCAGGACCCGGCGGGCAGGGTCACGGCGTACTCGCGGAACAGCGCGGTGTAGACGTCCCAGTTGGTCGCACCGCCCTCGACGCTGTACGTCGGCCGGCCGAACTTGTCGGTCGAGGCGGTGACACCGCGCATCGTGCCGAGGTCGAGGATGACGCCCCGGTCGTTGTCGACGAAACCCTCGTAGCAGTGCCCGCCGCCGCGGACCGTCGGCCGGAGCCCGTCGCCCAGCGCCCGGTTCAACTCGGCGACCGCGTCCGCCTCGTTGCCCACCAGGCGGATGCGGGCGGGGCTGCTGCTCCAGCGCTGGTTGAAGCCCTGGCTGAGCGTCTGGTAGCGGGGATCGCCCGGCAACACCGAGCGCCCCGCCGGCGGCTCCCGGTGCGAGCCCCCGGCCGCCGCCGCGCCCGTGGCACCGGCGGTGATCCCGGCGGCAGCCGCGCCGGCACCGCCGAGGAATCCCCGTCGGGAGAATTCGAACCGCATGACCGGTCCCCGCTTTCTCGGGTTCGAGAGCAGTTGGCGACCGCAAGCTAACACGGACTTCCGACCGGGGAAATCGATTAAAAATAGTGTGACAGTACGTCATTTTAGCTGGTTCGTGCCCGAGTTGACCTTGACCTTCCCGCCGGAAGTCGGTTGTCAGTGCCCAGGGCTATGGTCGCCGACGACTCACCGGAAGCCGATGACGGGGGTTCGATGACGATCCGCTGCCGCATTTCCCGCGCCGTCCTGGCGTTCGCCCGAAAAACACGGTCGTGGTGGTCGGCTCCACCCCCGACCACCACGACCGTCACCTCATCCCCGGGGCCGCCGGGGGCCGTTCCGTCAGACCGCCGGGAAGATCTCCGCGTCCGGCTTCAGCAGCTGGCCGGGCTTCGGCGCCGTGCCGTCCACCAGGTAGCGGGTGACCAGGTCGTTCAGCGCCTTGCTGCGACCCACCGCGCAGTGCTCGATCGAGTCCACGCTGACCAGCACGGCGTTGCCCAGCTCCTGCTGCATCCGCTGGGCGAACTTGTACTGGGTGGCCGGGTCGTAGAGGTTGCCGATCACCATCACGGTGTTGGAGGTCTTCTTGTTCCACGGGCCGGAGAAGCGCTCGGCGTCCCGGGCCGGGGCCGGCCAGCTCGCGCAGGCCGGCGCGTCGAACGCCTGGTACCGGCCGAAGGTCGGCGACTCCTTCTCCCAGACCTTGGCCGCGTTCGCGAACAGCCGGTCGTTGGAGGGGTACGGCTTGTCCTGGCAGTTGACGGCCATGTAGGAGTCGTCCGCGCTGTACTCGGAGTCGACCGGGGCCTCGCGCAGCGCCGCCCGGGGGACGTCCACCGAGAGCAGGTTGGCGTCCTCGTCCGAGACGTTCGCCTGCGGGGCCAGCAGGCTGGTCGCCTTCGGCTGCTGGAACACCTGGTAGGTCGCCTGGAGCGACTTGGCCAGCGGGGCCAGCTTGGCCTGCGAGTACAGGGCGCTGGCCACCTCGCCGGTGAAGCTGCTCAGGGTCACCTTGGCGCCGCTCGGCAGCGTGATCGGGCTGGTCCGCAGGTGGTCGCGGAGCTGGTCGAACTTGGCCCGGGTGTCGCCCTCGCCGAAGGCGCAGCGCGGGGCGCCGGCGGCCTGGCAGCGCTTCAGGAACTCGTCCAGGGCCAGCTCGAAGCCGCCCGCCCGCTGACGGTCGTACTCCATGCCGTTGTGCAGGCGCAGGTTCGGGTCGACGTTGCCGTCGACGATGATCGCGCGGACCTTGTTCGGGTACATGTTGGCGTACGTCGAACCGATCAGGGTGCCGTAGGAGAAGCCGGCGAAGGTGAGCTGCGAGTCGCCGACGGCGCGGCGCATCCGGTCGAGGTCGCGGACCACGTTGATGGTCGACATGTGCTCGATCAGCGGGCCGGCGTTCTTGCTGCACGCGTCGGTGTAGTCCTGGTCCGCGTCGAGCGTCCCGTTGATCTCGGCCTTGGTGACCGGCACGCCGACCATGCGGTCGTTGACCGCGTCGGCCTCCTCCTGGGTCTTGAAGCACTTGATCGGGTTGCTGCGGGCCACGCCGCGCGGGTCGAAGCCGATCAGGTCGAACTTGGACTGCACCTCGGTGCCGAAGCGGTTGGTCGTCGCCCACAGGTATCCGCTGCCGCCCGGGCCACCGGGGTTGAGGAACAGCGAGCCGATCCGCTTCGACGGGTCGCTCGCCCGCCGCCGCATCATGGCGATGCCGATCGTGTCGCCCGACGGGTTGTCGTAGTCCAGCGGCACGGGGTAGACGGCGCAGTCATAGATGCCGGGATCCGGCTTGGTCGGGTCGGGGTTGCAGGGCGTCCAGGCAACAGGGGCGACCTTCGCCTCGGCCAGGCCCGGCGTCTGGTCGAAGGGCGCTGCCGACGCGGCGACGGCGGTGCCGGTGACAAGGGCGAGCGCGCAGGTGACCGCTCCGGCCAGCGTGGATATGCGGGACAAGGAACCTCCTCCGTACTGAAAGGGCGGCCCCAGCCTGTCAGTCTGAGATCTCCCTGTGAAGACCTGGGAGCGGCGTAATTCGATCTCGCGAGAGACAAGGCTCCGTGAAACATTCTGTGAATGAACCAACTTGACGGTTGATTGACCTGACATTCGGTCATCGGACCCGGCCGGCCGATCCCCCTCCTCCCGGATCGGTGATGCCGTTCCGCGGCACGGGTTTCCCGTCTCACCGCCTCCGGGAAACGCCCCGCATCGCCGGGGCGGTCCGGGCCCGTCGCGACGCGCGCCGACCGACTACCCGGCGTCCGCTCCGCGCAGGGCTGCGGCCACCAGCCCCTGGATCTCGTCGGCCCCGGGCTCGCCCCCGCCCACCAGCCGGTCGAAGACCAGGCCGTCGACACAGGCCAGCAGTGTGGCGGTCCGCCCGTCCGGGTCCGGCACGCCCCGCGCGGCGAGGAACGCCCGGACGGCGGCCCGGCCCGCGTTCTCGCGCGGCACGAGGATCTCGCGCAGCTCGGGGTCACGCACGCTCTCCACCGCGCAGGCGTACCGGGCGAGCGACCGTCGGCGCCCCTCGCCGGACAGTCGGCGGCGCATCAACTCGACGATCCCGTCCGCCAGTTCCTCCGCCGAACGGATCGAGACCCGCTCCCCCATGGTGTGCAGTTCGCCCTGGTCCAGCTCCACCAGCCGCCGCACCAGCGCGGTGAGCAGCGCCTGCCTGGTCCGCAGGTAGGCGGAGGTGGTCCCGAGCGGCAGCCCGGCCGCCGCGTCGACCGCCCGGTGGGTCAGTCCGCGCACTCCGAGGTCGGCCAACACCCCGATGGCGGCGTCCGCCAACACCGTCCGCCGGTCCGGCCGCCCCGCATCGTCGCGCTTCTGGTCCTCGTTTCGCCGCATCCCCCCTTTCTACCGGCAGCACCGCACTCCGGGCGTCGCCCCACCACCTCGGCAGACGTCCACCCCCACCCCGTCCGCCCCCGGAGCATGCCGTAGTACGCTCCTTCTACAGCTGTAGAAAACAGCGCGGCAACACGGGAAGGACCGGGCATGAGCAGCAACAGCGCGGTGGTGGTCGGGGGCGGCATCGGCGGGCTGGCGGCCGCGATCGGACTCCGGCTGGCGGGTTGGGACGTGACCGTCGTCGAGCGGGCGGCCGTCCTGGACGACGCGGGAGCCGGCATCTCACTGGCCGCCAACGGGATGCGCGCGCTCGCCGCTCTGGGGGTCGGCGAGGCGATCGAGGCGGCCGCACGCCGCCAGTACACCGGCGGCACCCGGACGCCGGACGGCCGTCGGCTCGCCGCGATGGACGGGGCGGCGCTGGAGCGCGAGCTGGGCGCCCCGATCGTCGGTATCCCCCGCGCGGCCCTGCACCGCATCCTGCGCGAGGCGCTGCCCGCCGAATCCCTCGTCATCGGCGCCGAGGTGACCGAGGTGGACACCACCCAGCCGTTCCGGGTCCGGGTGGGCTTCGGCGACACCGCCCTGGAGGCCGATCTCCTGGTGGCCGCCGACGGGATCAACAGCCGCGTCCGGCGCCGCCTCTTCCCCACCCACCCCGGGCCGGTCTACAGCGGCTCGACGGTGCTGCGGGCGATCACCGAGCGCCCGATCGACGGACTGAAGGCCGATTTCGAGCTGACCTGGGGCCACGGCGCCGAGTTCGGCCACATCGCCTTCCCGGACGGCACCGCCGAGTGGCACGCGGTCCTCAACGCCCCGGCCGGGGTCCGCTACCGGGACCCGCTGACCGAGGTCCGCCGTCGCTTCGCGCGCTGGCACGAGCCGATCCCCTCGCTACTGGCCGCGACCCGGCCGGAGGCGGTGCTGCACCACGACGTCAACGAGCTGGTCACCCCGCTGCCGTCCTACGTCTCGGGCCGGGTCGCACTGCTCGGCGACGCGGCACACGCGATGACGCCCCACCTCGGCCAGGGCGCCTGCCAGGCCCTGGAGGACGCGGTGACCCTGGCGGCGGCACTCGCCGAGGCCCGGACGGTCGAGGGCGCGCTCGCCCACTACGACTCGGCCCGCCGCCCGCGCAGCCAGACCGTGGCCCGCGACGCCCGCCGAGCCGGCCGGATGGGCCAGCAGCTCGCCCACCCTCTGGCGGTCGGCCTGCGCAACGCCGCGATCCGGCTCACCCCGCCCGGCGCGATGGTCCGCACCGTCCTCCGCCACGCCGACTGGACCCCGCCCGCGATCGCTCCCCGTGCCGCCTAGGCAAGATCCGACGCGAACACTTGACCGGCAATCTGATGAGGAGCCATATTACCTCTCGTGCCCCAGGACTCCGAGAACGGCCCCACTGCCCCCAGCCTCGAACAGGCCCGCCGCCAGATCGCCCGCTACGGCCTCACGGCCGATCCGCAGGCGGTCCTGGTCGCGGCCCACCTGATGGCGGCAGCGGCCCGGCTCGGCCAGGCCGGCGAGGTGCACTTCGGCCGCTTCGGCCTCTCCACCGGCCGCTACCGCCTGCTGGCGGACCTGGAGGACCACGGCGGCGAGAAGTCGCCCTCCCAGCTCGCGGCAAGTCTCGGCGTCTCCCGGGCGACCGTGACCGGCCTGGTCGACGGACTTGAACGGGAGGGCCTGGTGGCCCGCCGACGGTCCGCCGAGGACGGCCGAGGCAACGTGGTGATCCTCACGGCGCGCGGCGCCGACCGGCTCCGAGAACTGGCACCCGAGCACTTCGCCCGGATGCAGGCCCTGGTCGGAGGCCTCTCCACCGAGGAGCGCACCACTTTCCTCGACCTGCTGGCCCGGCTGGTCGCCGGCATCGACGCGCTCACCGAGGACTGAGCCACGCCCCGAAGAGCGATTCGCACCCAGGAAACCGACTCACGCCCAGGCGGGCCGCCATCCGGCGGCCCGCCTCCCCTCAGCCCGGATAGTTAGGCACCTAATCACAACTGCTCGGGCGCCCCACCCGATACCGGAGGAAGTCCACCCATGAGCAAGAAGGCTCCCGGCGCGCCCCCGCCCTTCGTCCTGTGGCGCGAGGTCCTGGTCGCCTACGCCATGCCCGCCGCCATGGCCGGGGCCGGCGGAGTCGTCTCCGGCCAACCGCACCTGACGGCCGCCGCGTTCACCACCATCGGCGGCACCTCCGCCCTGGTGGCCTCGGCCCTCGGCACCGCGCTGCGCCGCCGCCCCGCCCGTTCCCGCCCCACCCGGGCACCTCGTGCGATCGCGTCCGCCGCCCTGGGCCTGGCCGCCGCCGTGCTCGCGACGGCCATCGGCCTGGCCGCCGCCCGCTGGCTCCCACAGGTCCCGGGGCTCGCCGACAGCCCGTGGCCGCACCGGCTGCCGGTCGACCTGCCGGTCTCCTCGGCGATCGCCGCGACCATCACCACCTGGCGCTGGCACGGCAGCCACGCCGCCCGCGCGGCGCAGCACCGACGCCCCAGCCCGTCCACCCTCGAAAGGCAGACATCATGATCGTCATCATGGGCGCGAGCGGCGCCACCGGCGGGGCCGCCCTGCGCAGCCTCGCCGCCCTCGGTGTCCGGAGCCGCGCCCTCAGCCGCGACCCCGCCCGGCTGGCCGCCTCACTCGACGAGAGCACGCTCGCCCGGACCTCCGTCCTCCCGGTCGAGGCCTCAGACCCGCACTCCCTGCGCACCGCCTTCCACGGCGCTCGCCAACTCTTCCTCACCATGGCCAACGGCCCGCAGCAGGTCAGGTACGAGCTGAACGCGATCGAGGCGGCGGTCGACTGCGGCGTGGAGCACGTCGTCAAGGTCTCCGCGCCCGCCGCCGAACCGGACTCCCCCGTCGGCGCCTCCCGCGGCCACCACCTGATCGAAGAGCGACTGCGTTCATCCGGCCTCACCACCACCGTCCTGCGACCGTACGCGTTCATGCAGAAACTGCTGCTGCTGGCACCCGCCATCGCCGCCGGGGTGGTGCACGGCGCCCTGGGGCGGGCGCGGTGCAACTACGTGGACACCCGGGACATCGGGGATGCCGCCGCCGAGGTACTCACCCGTCCGGAGACCGCCGGCGGCACCTTTCCGCTCACCGGCGGACGGGCCTACAGCCACCCCGAGCTCACCGCGCTGCTGGGCCGGCTGCTCGGCCGGCCGGTTCGCTACCTCGACCTGAGCCCGTCCGAGCTGCACGCCCACCTGGTCGACCAGGCCGGGATGCCGCACTGGCTGGCCACCCACGTGGTGGAGATCCAGCAGCTCGCGACGATTCGCGAGGAGCTGCCGGACGACGCCTTCCAGCGCCTGACCGGACGTGCTCCCCGCACCCTGGAGGCCTTCCTCTCCGAGAACCTGCACCGGTTCCGCTGACCACCACAGGGGGGCGGGCCGGACCCGAACCGGGATTTTCGCCCCGGAATGCCCGGCCCGCAGCCCCGGGCACCCGAAGGGAGCAGCATTCCCTGTGGTGTGGATCACGGTCGGAAAATCGACCTGACGAATCGTCAGTTCGACTGACAAGCCGTCACATCAATGCGGGGAAACCTCAGTTATCACCTGACGCAATGTCAGATGAGCCCGTCCCAGCGCCAGTTGAGCCGGGTTTCCGGTCCTGCCCGGTCGTCTACCCGGGACTACCATCGGTCGGGTTGTCCGCTCCGGCCCCGGAGTGGGGTCACCCGATCAGGGGGTGCTCCCACCGCCCCAGGGGCCGGGCATCGGTCGGAACGGGGCGAGGACGAGGAGCGCACGGCTGCCATGACAGCTGAACCGAGCCACCCGCAGCAGCACGCCACGCCACCACCAGGCCCGACGCCCCCGGCACCCACGCCGACACCGACACCGACGCCGACACCACAGGAGCCCACAGTGCGGGCCGTACCCGCACCCGGAGAGCACACCCGGACCGCCCTGGCCTCCCAGGCGCTCCAGGCCTCCCCGGCGCAGCCGGAGCAGCCGCTCGCCCTGTTCCCCGGCCGCCCGGCCGCCACCCCGCGCACCCTGATCGACGTCCTGGACGCCACCGTGCGGGCCCACCCCGACGAACCCGCCCTGGACGACGGCCGCGCCGTGCTCAGCTACCGCGCGCTGGCCGCCGAGGTCGAACAGCTGCGCCGCCGCCTCGCCGCTGCCGGGATCGGCCCGGGCGACCGGGTCGGCGTCCGCGTGCCCTCCGGCACCAACGACCTGTACGTCTCGATCCTCGCCGTGCTCGCCGCCGGGGCCGCCTACGTCCCGGTGGACGCCGAGGACCCGGACGAGCGGGCCGAGCTGGTCTTCGGCGAGGCCGCCGTCGCCGCCGTGCTCGGCGCCGACCGCGCCCTGGCCGTCCCCGTGGAGCGCGCCCCCGCCCTGGAGCGCCGCCCCACCCCGGCCGACGACGCGTGGATCATCTTCACCTCCGGCTCGACCGGCAAGCCCAAGGGCGTGGCCGTCACCCACCACAACGCGGCCGCCTTCGTGGACGCCGAGGCCGCGCTCTTCCTCCAGGAGGAGCCGATCGGCCCCGGCGACCGGGTGATGGCCGGCCTCTCGGTGGCCTTCGACGCCTCCTGCGAGGAGATGTGGCTGGCCTGGCGGCACGGCGCCTGCCTGGTGCCGGTCCCCCGCTCCCAGGTCCGCAGCGGCGCCGACCTGGGCCCCTGGCTGGCCGAGCAGGAGATCACCGTGGTCTCCACCGTCCCGACCCTGGCCGCGCTGTGGCCGGCCGAGGCGCTCAACGAGGTCCGGCTGCTGATCTTCGGCGGCGAGGCCTGCCCGCCCGAGCTGGTGCAGCGCCTGGTCACCGAGGGCCGCGAGGTGTGGAACACCTACGGCCCCACCGAGGCCACCGTGGTCGCCTGCGCCGCCCTGCTGACCGGCGAGGGCCCGGTGCGCATCGGCCTGCCGCTGGACGGCTGGGACCTCGCCGTGGTCGACGAGGCCGGCCTGCCGGTGGCCGCCGGCGGCACCGGACAGCTGGTGATCGGCGGCGTGGGCCTGGCCCGCTACCTCGACCCCGAGAAGGACGCCGAGAAGTACGCGCCGCTGCCCTCGCTGGGCTGGGAACGCGCCTACCGCAGCGGCGACCTCGTCCAGGCCGACCCGGCCGGCCTGCTGTTCCTCGGCCGCACCGACGAGCAGATCAAGCTGGGCGGCCGCCGGATCGAGCTCGGCGAGGTCGACGCGGCCCTCCAGGCGCTGCCCGGCGTGGCGGGCGCGGCGGCGGCCGTCCGGACCGCGCGCGGCGGCAACCAGCTGCTGGTCGGCTACCTGGTGGTCCAGGACGGCTTCGACCGCGAGCAGGCCGTCGAGCGGCTGCGCGCCGAACTGCCCGCCGCCCTCGTCCCGCTGCTGGCCACGGTCGAGACCCTGCCCACCCGGACCTCCGGCAAGGTCGACCGGGCCGCCCTGCCCTGGCCGCTGCCCGAGCTGGAGACCGCCGGGCCGGCCGAGCAGCTGTACGGCACCGAGGCCTGGCTGGCCGAGCAGTGGTCGGAGATCCTCGGTGTCCGGGTCACCGGCCCGCGCGACGACTTCTTCGCGATCGGCGGCGGCAGTCTGGCCGCCGCCCGGCTGACCACCCTGCTGCGCACCCGCTACCCGAGCGCGGCCGTGCTAGACATCTACCAGCACCCGACGCTGCGCAAGCTCGCCCGGCACCTGGAGCGCACCGCCGGCGAGAGCGGCGAGGCCCGCACCGTCACCCTGGTGCCGACCAGGGCCAAGCTGCTCCAGCTGCTCCTGCTGATCCCGCTGTTCACCGTGGTCGGCCTGCGCTGGACGGTCGCCCTGCTGGCCGCCGGAAACCTGCTCGGCCACCTCGGCGACTTCCCGTGGGCGCCCACCGCCTCCGGGTGGTGGGTCGGCGCGGGCGCGCTCGCGCTGTACACCCCGCCGGGCCGGCTGGCGATCGCGGCGGGCGGCGCCCGGCTGCTGCTGCGCGGCCTGCGCCCGGGCAGCCACCCGCGCGGCGGCTCCGTCCACCTGCGGCTGTGGACCGCCGAGCGGCTCACCGAGCTGAGCGGCGCGGACTCGCTGTCCGGCGCCTGGCTGGTGCGCTACGCCCGGGCGCTGGGCGCCAAGGTCGGGCCCGAGGTGGACCTCCATTCGCTGCCGCCGGTCACCGGCATGCTGAAGCTCGGCCGCGGCTGCGCGGTCGAGGCCGAGGTGGACCTGTGCGGCTACTGGCTGGACGGCGACCGGCTGCTGGTCGGCCCGGTCAAGATCGGCTCCGGTGCCGTGGTCGGCACCCGTTCGACGCTGCTGCCCGGTGCCCGGGTCGGCAAGCGCGCCCAGGTGGCGGCCGGCTCCAGCGTCACCGGCCAGGTGCCGACCGGCCAGCGCTGGGGCGGCGCGCCCGCCGTCAAGCTGGGCCGTGCCGAACGCGGCTGGCCCAAGGAACGCCCGGCCCGCCGGGCCCGCTGGGCCTCGCTGTACGGCGCCAGCGGTGCCGTGCTCGGCCTGCTCCCGGCACTGCCCGCGCTCGCCGCGCTGGCCGTGCTGTCCCGGTTCGTCGAGCAGGGACAGGACCTCGGCCCGGCCCTCGGCGGCGCGCTGCTCGGCCTGGTCCCCGCGACCCTGGCGTTCGGCGCGGTGTACGCGGCGCAGCTGGTGGCCCTGGTCCGACTGCTGAGCATCGGTCTGGTGCCCGGGACGCACCCGCTGCACGGCCGGGTCGGCTGGCAGGCGTGGACCGTCACCCAGCTGATGGACCGGGCCCGCGAGGTGCTGTTCCCGCTCTACGCCGGGCTGATCACACCGCTGTGGCTGCGCGCCCTCGGGATGCGGGTCGGCCGCCACGCGGAGGTGTCCACGGTGCTGGCGCTGCCCAGCCTGACCACGGTCGGCGACGGCGCGTTCCTGGCCGACGACACCCTGATGGCCCCGTACGAGCTGGGCGGCGGCTGGGTGCGGCTCGGTGAGGCGAAGGTCGGCGAGCGGGCGTTCCTCGGGAACTCGGGGATGACCGCGCCGGGCCGCTCGGTGCCCAAGCGCGGCCTGGTGGGTGTGCTGTCGGCGACCCCGGCGAAGGCGAAGAAGGGCGGTTCGTACCTGGGCATGCCCCCGATGCGGCTGCCGCGCTCGGCGGACCGGGCCGACCAGAGCCTGACCTACGAGCCGCCGACCCGGCTGCTGTGGGCGCGCGGGCTGGTGGAGCTCGGCCGGCTGGTGCCGGTGCTGGCCTCGGCGGCACTGGGCCTGCTGACCGCGGCGGCGCTGTGCCGGCTGGCGGCCGGCTCGCCGCTGACCGCCGCGCTGCTGTCGGGCGTGGTGCTGCTGGCCGCCGGTGTGGTGGCCTGCGTGGTCTCGGTGGCCGCGAAGTGGCTGCTGGTGGGGCGGTTCCGGGCGGTGGAGCACCCGCTGTGGAGCGGCTTCGTGTGGCGCAACGAGCTGGCGGACACCTTCGTGGAGATGCTGGCGGTGCCGTGGCTGGTCGGCGCGGTGCCGGGCACACCGGTGCTCAACCTGTGGCTGCGCTCGCTGGGCGCGCACGTCGGCCACGGCGTCTGGTGCGAGAGCTACTGGCTGCCGGAGGCGGACCTGGTCACGCTCGGCGACGGCGTCACCGTCAACCGGGGCTGCGTGGTGCAGACGCACCTCTTCCACGACCGGATCATGCGGATGGATACTGTGGTCCTCCGCGAGGGCGCCACGCTGGGCCCGGGCGGCATCGTGCTGCCCGGCAGCACGGTGGGCGCGCGCAGCACGCTGGGCCCGGCCTCGCTGGTGATGCGCGCCGAGTCCGTCCCCGCCGACACGCGGTGGCTGGGCAACCCGATCGAGGCGTGGCAGACCACGTCGTGACCACCTCCCCGACCCCCCGTCCCGGCCCGCAGGAAGCGCACGCCCCGTGAAGTCCAAGCACGCCCCCGCGGCCGCCGGTGCCCCGGACCCGTACTTCCCGAACAGCGGCGACCACCGCTACCGGGTGCACCGCTACGAGCTGGCGCTGGACTACCGGCCCGGTCCCAACAGGCTGGCCGGCTCGGCCAGGCTGAGCGCGGTGGCGGACGCGGCGCTGGCGGAGTTCGCGCTCGACCTGGCCGAGTTCCGGATCGGCCGGGTGCTGGTCGACGGCCGGGCCGCCCGCTACACCCACCGGTCCGGCAAGCTGCGGATCCGTCCGGCCAGGGCGCTGGCGCCGGGCGCGGCGTTCACCGTCGAGGTGCACTACACCGGCAACCCGCGCCCGGTGCGCAGTCCGTGGGGCGGCCTGGGCTGGGAGGAGCTGACCGAGGGCGCGCTGGTGGCGAGCCAGCCGGTCGGAGCGCCGTCCTGGTTCCCGTGCAACGACCGGCCCGCCGACAAGGCGACCTACCAGCTGGCCGTGACCACGCCGTCCCCGTTCACCGTGGTCGCGAGCGGCCGGCTGCTGACCCGCACGACCAAGGCGTCCAGCACCACCTGGGTGTACGAGCAGAGCGCGCCGACCCCGACGTACCTGGTGACGGTGTCGATCGGGCACTACCGGCCGGTGCCGCTGGCGGTGCGGCCGGCGGTGCCGCAGTCCGGGTACGTGCCGGAGCGCCTGGCCGACGCGTTCGCCCGGGACTTCGCCCGGCAGCCGGAGATGGCGGCGTACTTCGGCGAGGTCTTCGGGCCGTACCCGTTCGGCGAGTACGCGGTGGTGGTCGCGGACGAGGAGCTGGACGTCCCGGTGGAGGCGCAGGGCGTCGCCACCTTCGGCACCAACCACCTCGGCGGCGGCTGGGAGCGCGAGCGGCTGATCGCCCACGAGCTGGCCCACCAGTGGTTCGGCAACAGCGTCACGATCGCCGACTGGCGGCACATCTGGCTCAACGAGGGCTTCGCCAAGTACGCGGAGTGGCTCTGGTCCGAGCACTCCGGCGGTCCGGGCGCGGCGGTGCACGCCGCGGCGGCGCACCGGCTGCTGGCCGGGTTGCCGCAGGACCTGCGGCTCGGCGATCCGGGCCGGAAGCTGATGTTCGACGACCGGCTGTACCAGCGCGGCGGGCTGGTGGTGCACGCGCTGCGGCGCACGCTCGGTGAGGACGCGTTCTTCGCGATGCTGCGGGACTGGACCGGCGCCAACCGGCACGGCGTGGTCTCCACCGCCGACCTGCGCGCGCACGCCGCGCGGTTCACCACCGTCCCGCTCGGCCCGCTCTTCGAGGCCTGGCTGGAGCTGCCGGAGCTGCCGCCGCTGCCGGAGTGAGCACGGCGGCGGGAACGGCGGTCCGCCCGCTGCCCGCCGGCTTCTCCGACGGGCCCTGTCCGTCGGCTTGTCCGTCGGCTTGTCCGACGGGCCTCGCTCGACCAGGGCCTTATTCGGTCGGCCCCGGACCAGGGCTGGGCTACTGTGCGTACCCATGCCGATGAGTCCAGAAGCCCACATGACCGACCTGCCCAACGAGCTGCTGCCGACCACCCGCCGGGCCCTGCTGCACCGGCTCGCCGTCGCCCAGGCCGAGGGCCGCACGCCGTCGATGGTCGCCGGAGTGGTGCGCGACGGGCAGCCGGTGTGGAGCGGCGCCCGCAGCATGGTCGACGGGCACGCGCCGACCCCGGACGTCCAGTACCGGATCGGCTCGCTCACCAAGACCTTCGTCGCCGTGCTGGTGCTCCGGCTGCGCGACGAGGGATTGCTCGACCTCGCCGACCCCCTCTCCCGCCACCTGCCCGGCACCCCCGCCGACGATGCGACGATCGCCCAGCTGCTCGCGCACTCCGCCGGCCTGGCCGCCGAGACCCCCGCCCCGTGGTGGGAGCGGACCGAGGGCTCGCTGCGGCCCGATCTCGACGACCTCCTGGAGGCCGAGCGTCCGCTGGTGCACCCGGCCGGCCGGGTGCACCACTACTCCAACCCCGGCTACGCGCTGCTCGGCGCACTGGTGGCCCGGCTGCGCGGCGAGCCGTGGGGCGAGGTCCTGCGCCGCGAGGTGCTCGCCCCGCTCGGCATGGACCGCACCACGCTGCTGCCCGAGCACCCGCACGCCGGGGGCTTCGCGGTCCACCCGTGGGCCGACGTCATGCTTCCCGAACCGCTCACCGACACCGGCCTGATGGGCCCGGCCGGCCAGCTCTGGTCCACCGGCGCCGACCTGGCCCACTGGGCGGCCTTCCTCGCGGCCGGCGACGACAAGGTGCTGTCCGCCGCCACCCTCGCCGAGATGCGCCGACCGGCCGTGGCCCCGGACGACGGCGAGTGGACGAGCGGCTACGGCCTCGGCCTGCAACTGCGCCGCCACGAGGGCCGGTTGCTCTTCGGACACACCGGCTCGATGCCCGGCTTCACCGCGGGCCTGTGGATCAGCGAGGCCGACGGCCTCGCCGCGTACGCCCTCTCCAACGCCACCAGCGGCGGCAGCGCCGCGTCGCTCGCCGCCCAGTTGATCGCGCTCACCGCCGAGCTCGAACCGCGGTTGCCCGAACCGTGGCGCCCGCTCGCCGAGGCGGTGGACCCGGAGCTGCCGGAGATCACCGGCCCCTGGTACTGGGGCGCCGCGCCGGCCGCCCTGCGGCTGCGGCCCGGCCGGGTCCTGGAGCTCGCCCCGCTCACCGGCGTCGGCCGGGGCTCGTGCTTCCGGCCCGAACCGGACGGCACCTGGACCGGCGTGGCGAACTACTACGCGGGCGAGACCCTGCGGGTGGTCCGCCACCCCGACGGCACGGTCAGCCACCTCGACATCGGTTCCTTCGTCTACACCCGCGAACCGTACGGTCCGACCGGCGCCGTCCCGGGCGGGGTCGACCCGGAGGGCTGGCGGTCGTTCTGATCGCACGTCACGGGGCGCCACGGCGCCGCGACGCGCGACGGCGTTCCGCGGAGGCGACGGCACCCTGAGGACGCCACGGCATCCCTGGGGCGCGACGCCGGGAACACGCGCGGGCGACGACAAGGGCGCACGGCCTGGGAGCGGGCGTGCGCCCCCCGAAGGGCAGGGGCGTACGGTACGGCCGTACGCCCCTGCGGCCCGTGTTGTCCACCCCCGGCGGACGAGCGGCGGGTGCCGGACACGTGTCCGGCACGCCACGGGTGGTCCCATTCAACAGGTGCACATCTGCGCTCCCCCGGGCCGCAACATGAATGCCAACCGGCTCGGAGAGACATACGGGGACCGGTTCGCGTCCTTGCCCAACCGCCTGCGGACCGGGACGGTGCCCTGGTGATCCACGGCACCGCCGATCGTGCTGCCCTGGAGGGTCTGCCATGACCACCGTCCCCACGTACGCTCCGTCCGCAGTCGCCCCCACCCCCGACGCCCCGGCGGTCCCCGCGCCCCGCCCCCAGCCCGCCGAGCCGACCGCCTACACCGTCTCCCTCGCACGCGACGAGGACGACGTGCGGGCCGCCCAGCGCTTGCGCCACCAGGTCTTCGGTGCCGAGCTCGGCGCCGTCCTGCACAGCCCGGTCGCGGGCCTGGACGTCGACCCCTTCGACGAGTACTGCGACCACCTGCTGGTCCGCGAGGGCGAGGACGGCGCCGTCGTCGGGACCTACCGGCTGCTGCGCCCCGAGGCCGCCCGCCGGGCCGGTCGGTCGTACTCCGACGGCGAGTTCGACCTCTCCGCACTGGCGCCGGTCCGCCCCGGCCTGGTCGAACTCGGGCGCTCCTGCATCCACCCGGACCACCGGGGCAACGGCGCCGTCATCAACCTGATGTGGGGCGGGATCGCGCGCTACCTGGCGGACACCGGCAACACCTGGGTCGGCGGCTGCTGCTCGATCGAGCTGACGGACGGCGGCGCCACCGCGGCCCGGGTCTGGGACGCCGTCAGCGCCAAGCACCTGGCCCCCGCGGAGTACCGGGTCACCCCGCACCGCCGCTGGGACGCCACCGGGGTGCCGCGCGCCGAGCGTGGCCCGCTGCCGGCCCTGCTCCGCGGCTACCTCCGGCTGGGCGCCTGGGTCTGCGGCGAGCCCGCGTACGATCCGGACTTCGACTGCGCCGACCTGTACGTGCTGCTGTCCCTGGAGCGCACCGACCCGCGCTACCTGCGGCACTTCCTGTCCGGGGTGCCCGCCTCGGGCACCCCCGGCTCCTCGTCGTGAGCGTCTGGCTGCCGACGGCGACCTGCCGGCCCGAGACCTGCCTGGCCGAACCCGCGCCGGAGGTCTCCCACCCCCGGCGGGCGCTGCGGCTGACCGGCTGTCTGGCGGCGGTGCTGGCCGGGGTGGTGCTCGGCGTACCGGTCCGGCTGTTCCCGTACGACGCCCGGATCCGGCTGGTCCGGCTCTGGGCCCGGGTGGTGCTCCACACCCTGGGGGTGACCGTCCACCTCACCCGGCCGCGCGAGCCGGCGCGCGAGCCGGCGCGCGAGGCGAACGGCGGGACGGACGGCGGGAGGGACGGCGGAACGGGCATCGGGGTGTACGGCGGGGTGCTCGTGGTGGCCAACCACGTGTCCTGGCTGGACATACCGCTGCTCGCCGCCGGCTGCCCGGGCCGCTCACTGGCCAAGACCGAGGTCCGGCGGTGGCCGGTGCTCGGCCCGCTGGCCGCCTGGTGCGGCACCGTCTTCCTGGACCGCGACCGGCTGCGCACCCTGCCGGACACCGTGGCGGCGGTGTCCGAGGTGCTGCGCTCCGGTCAGCCGGTGATCGTGTTCCCGGAGGGATCCACCTGGTGCGGGCGGGAGAGCGGCCGGTTCCGGCCCGCGCTGTTCCAGGCGGCGGTGGACGCGGGTGCCGACGTCCAGCCGGTGACCATCCGCTACCGGCTGGCGGACGGGCGGCCGACCAGCGTGCCCGCCTTCATCGGGGACGACGGGCTGCTCACCTCGCTCGCCCGGGTGGTCGCTGCCCGGGGGCTGGTCGCCGACGTGACCTTCCTGCCGCCGATCCCACCGCCCGGCCCGCGGCCCGACCGCGCGGGTGCCCGGCGTGAGCTGGCTCGCCGGGCGCAGGCGGCGATCGAAGGCATCCGCTGACGGACGGGCCGACGGTGCGGCAGACGCGGGGCCAGGCGGAGAACCAGCGCCCGGCCGGGCGCTGGTTCGGGCGACCGGTCAGACGGAGCGGGCCCCGGCCGGCTCCGCCGGGCGCGGAGGGGCGGCCTCCGGCGGGGCGATCGGGCGCGCCCGGCCGAGCAGGACGGCGACCAGGACCGCGGTGACCGCGAGCACGAGCGCCCCGCAGCGCACGGCGAGGTGGATGCCGTCGACGAAGGCGCCGTCCACCGCCTCCTGGAGCGGAGCGGGCAGGACCCCGGCCGCGCCGCCACCGCCGTGCCCGGCACCGGTTGGCGCGTCGGCGACGGGACCGACGGCGTCCGACGGGACGCCGAGCCGGTGCAGCGCCGAGGTCAGCTCGCTGGTCATCCGGTTGGTCAGGACGGCGCCGAGCACCGCGATCCCGAGCACACCGCCGAGCTCGCGCAGGGTGTTGACGGTCGCCGACGCCATGCCGGTCTGCGCCGGGGCCACCCTCTGGAGCACCGCGACCGAGACCGGGGTGAAGGTCAGTCCCATCCCGAAGCCCATCGCGACCAGCGTCCAGAGGTACTCCGGGTAGTGGGCGCGGTCTCCGTAGAGGGACAAGCCACCGAGGCCGAGCGCGCACAGTGCCAGGCCGAACACCATCGGCGGCCGGGGGCCGTACCGGGCGGCGAGCCGGCCGGACAGCGGGCCGGCGATCACCAGCATCGCGGTCATCGGCAGTCCGCCGTACCCGGCGCCGGACGGGGACCAGCCGAGCACGCCCTGCATCATCAACGGCAGGAAGAACAGCGCTCCGAACATCCCGAAGCTCACCATGAATCCGCTGAGCAGCGCGCCGCTCAACGCGCCGTCACGGAACAGCCGCAGCTCCAGCATCGGCTCGGCCAGCCGGAGTTCGAGCAGCAGGAAGCCGGCCAGCAGGGCCAGGGCGGCGACGCCGCAGCCGACCACCCGGGGATCGGTCCAGCCCCGTGCCGGGCCTTCGATCAGGGCGTAGACCAGGAGGCCGAGGCCCGCCGCCGAGAGCACGAACCCGCCGAAGTCGATCCGCCGGGCTCGCGGCGGGATCTCCGGCAGGACCTTGGCGGCGAGCACCACTCCGGCCACGCCGATCGGCACGTTGATCCAGAACACGCTCGCCCAGCCGAGGTGCTCGACCATCGGGCCGCCGATCACCGGACCGATGGAGAGGCCGATCGCGGACACCCCGGACCACACGCCGATGGCCTTGGCCCGCTCACGCTCGCCGGTGAAGACGTGCCCCAGCAGGGTCAGGCTCCCGGGGGTGAGCAACGCGGCTCCGACCCCCTGGACCATCCGGGCCGCGACGAGGACCCCGATCGTTCCGGCGAGCGCGGCCAGCGCCGAGCCGACCGTGAACAGGCCCAGACCCAGCACGAACATCCGGGTACGACCGTGGCGGTCGCCCAACGCGCCACCGGTCAGGACGAGTGCGGCGTAGACCAGGCTGTAGCCCTCCGCGACCCACTGGAGGCCGCTGATCCCGGCGTCCAGCTCCTGCCCGATGCGGGGCAGGGCGACGTTGACGATGACGTTGTCCAACATGGCCATGAACATGGCGATACAGAGCGTCAACAGCGCCAGCCGTTTCCGGCGCGTGCTCGACTCCCCCATGGAGATTCCTCCCGACCGCTCGCCCCTAACGGTGTTAGGGCTCGATGTGACACGCACAGAGTGCCCCTAACACCGTTAGATCGCAAGCTCATATCCGCGACCGGGGGTCCGTCCCCGGAGCGGGTCGTGGCACTGTTGGTCCACCGGACTGTTGATCCGCCACACTGTTGATCCGCGAACCGCACCGGTCCGCCCCACCGCTGGAGGCCTCCGCACCGCCATGCCGGAGAACGACGACGCGACCCCCGCCCTGACCCGGGAGGCCCTCACCCAGGCCGCGCTGCGCGTACTGGAACGGGACGGCCTGGACGGGCTGTCGATGCGCAAGGTCGCCGCCGAGGTCGGCGTCAAGGCCGCCTCCCTGTACTGGCACGTCCGCAACAAGCAGGAGCTGCTCGACCTGCTCAGCGACGCTCTCCTGGCGACGGCCGAACCCCCGCCGCGCCAGGGCGACTGGCGATCGGAACTGCACGAGTACTGCTCCCGCTACCGGCGGCTGCTACTCGACAACCGCGACGCCGCGAAGGTCGTCGCCGGCCGCCTCGCCCCCGGGCCGTGCCTGCTCAACCTGATGGAGGACCAGCTCGACCGGCTCCGCTCCGCCGGGTTCTCCGACGCCGACACGGCCATGATCAGTTACCTGCTGGGCGCCTTCGTCCAGGGCTTCGTGCTCCAGGAGCAGTCACCGATCTCGGCCGCCGAAGTGCTCGGCACCAGCCGTCGGGAGATCGCCGACGCCGCCGGGGACGTCTTCCGCGGTCTGCCGACGGACGCCTACCCCAACCTCGCGGCCCTGGCCGACCACCTCACCGGGCCCGACATGGACACCCGCTTCGAGTTCGGCCTGCAACGGATCCTCGACGGCCTCGCGGCCCTGCTGCCACCGGATCGGCGCTGACCCGGCCCGGACCACTCCCACGGCCGCCCCCGACCTGCGGCAACGCCCCGACCCCCAGGTACGATCACCGCCGGGGCAAGGACCGGCAGAGCACGAGGTGGGGGCATGGCCGAGGACCGGACAGCGGAGGAGCCGACCGGCCATCAGCCCGGGGATCCGACACCTGTCCCCGGCGGGCAGATCAGCCTGGCGGAGGGTGCCGCCCGGAAGACGATGGGCTGCCTCAGCGAGCTGGTCTTCGAATTCGTCGGCGGAATCGCGCTCCTCGTCCTGACCACGGCCTCGCTGGCGGGAGCCTTCGTCCTCGCGCAGGTGCTGTACGCGGCCAGCCCCGCGGGTGCCTGCGCCCTCGCGGCCCTCGGCGCACTCGGGCTCGTCCACGGCATCCGCCACCGGCGGAAGCCCGAGGAGCAGCGCACCAGGATCGGGCGGATCACCGCCTCGGTGACCGGCGCGCTCGGTGTCTGGCTGATCCTCTGCGTCGGGTTCGCCTCCTTCGACACCGCCTTCGGCCTCGACCTCGGGATCTGACCCCGGGGTGGGCTCGCCGGAACCAGCCGGCGCGCCGCAGGACGAGCTCACGGATGACCGAGCTGCTCGACAGCATCGACGAGCCGGCCCGGCGGGCAGCCGCCACCGCCCGGCAGGTGGGGCCGAGGCCTGACCGGACGCCCGGTCGGCGGTCGTGTCGACGAGGCCGCCACACCGGGAGCGCCCGGACGAGGGTGGCGGTTCCGGCCGCGATCGAGTGCTCCGCCTGAGCCTGAGCGTCCTCGGACCGCGAAGTCGGCTGGGCCGTTCCGATGAATGGTCCAGACCGAGGAAGACCTCCGAAAGCCCTACCATTACGACACATGATCGCCTACACCCCAGCCGCCTTGTTCTTCCTGCTGTTCGGAATCGGGGTACTGCGCGACCGCCGCCAGTTCAGCAACGCCGTCCTGCTCGGCATCGCCGTCTGCCTCCTCGCGCTCCCCGTGCTCGCCGAACTCAGCAAGGCGCCCAACCTGGTGGTGGAGATGGTGGCCGTGGCCGTCATCCTGCTGCCCGCCTTCGGCACGGGGGCCCTGGTCTGGTTCCTGCTCGCCAACGGCCTGACCATGATCCGCAAGGAGGGCCGACGGCCGGCCAACCTGCTGTCACTGCTCGCCGGGCTGGGCATCCTCGGGGTCATCGGGCTGCTGATCGCCGCCATGGTCTTCCACTCGCGGCTGCTGGCCGCCCTGGCCGGTACCGCCGTCCTGGTGGTCGGCTACATCTCCTTCCTGTTCGCCTGCTTCGTCGGCTACGCCTTCCTGTACAGCCGCCACCGGCCGCGTAAGAACGTGGACTTCGTGGTCGTGCTCGGCTCCGGGCTGATCGGCGGCGAGCGCGTTCCGCCGCTGCTGGCCAGCCGGCTGAACCGGGGCCGCGAGGTGTACGAGAAGCAGGCCGCGCGCGGCAACCCGCCGGTGCTGATCACCTCCGGCGGCCAGGGACCGGACGAGAAGCTGCCGGAGTCCCACGCGATGGCCGACTACCTGATCGAGCGCGGATTCCCCGCGGAGCACATCGAGCGGGAGGACCGCTCGCGCACCACCGAGGAGAACCTCCTCTTCAGCAAGGCCATCATGGAGCAGGCCAAGCCCGACTACCGCTGCGTCGTGGTCACCAACAACTTCCACGCCTTCCGGGCCGCGCTGCTCGCCCGCCAGACCGGCGTCAACGGACACGTCTTCGGCTCGCCCACCGCCCGCTACTACTGGCCGAGCGCGACCATCCGCGAGTTCGCCGCGATCTTCCTTTCGCACAAGCTGGTCAACTTCGGCATCTGCGGCTTCATCGCCCTCTGCGGCGCGATCGCAGCCCTCTGAACCGCCCCGAGCCCCGGCCACCGCGCCGGGGCCCGGGATTCCCCGGGCGAGCCCCGTCGAGCCCCGGTCGCCGCGACGGAAGCGACGGCCGGGGCTCGCCCGTTCCGGTACGGACGCGACCGCTGCTACCGGCGATGTCGGCCCCGGGCGATGCCGCCCCCGGGCGGGGCGTCAGACCGCCGGGCGGGGCGTCAGGATGGCGCAGGTCGTGGTGGCGTGCGCGTAGAGCTTGCCGTTCTCCGCACCGGTCACCCTGGCCTCGGCGGTCGCCATCGTCCGGCCCAGGTGCAGCACCACACCCTCGCAGCGCACCGGCCCCGAGTCGGCGAACAGCGGGCGCAGCATGTGGACGTTGAGCTGGGTGGTCGTGTAACCCACCCCGGCCGGCAGCCTGCTCAGCACGGCGCAGCCGAGCGCCGAGTCGAGAAGGGTGGCCAGGTAGCCGCCGTGCACGGTGTTCATCGGGTTGTGGAGGTGGTCTCCGGGCTCGCCCACGAACACCGCCGTTCCGGCCTTCACCTCCGTCAGGTGGAAGCCCATGGTGCTACAGATCGAGGGCTCCGGGATTCGCCCGGCGATCCACTCCAGCAGGATCTCCTCTCCGGTCAGCTGGGCGTACTCGGCGATCGGCGGGCCGGGCGTCCAGGTGTGGGTGCGAAAGCGCTGTTCCGGAGTGCTCGTGGGCGGCCGGCCATCGGCGAACTCATCGGTGGTCATGAGGTCAACCTGCCCGTTCCGCTCGCGCGCTTCAAGTGCGTTCCCGCGTACGGCAGGTCCGGCGGGTACGGCCTCCGGTGGAGCACGCCACCCACGGCGCCGCCGGGCCATGGCGGCCCGCGACATGCCCTGACGGTGGACCCCGGATGACCACCACATGGCCCCGGGACGGTGAGCGCGCCACCCTGCACGGAAGCAGCCCCCACTCCTCCCCCACCCAGGAGCCCCCATGCCACTGCGCCCCACGGCCGCGGCCCTGCTCGCGGCCGCCGCCCTCGCGCTCCCCACGGCGGTACCCGGCTCGGCCGCCGCCTCCCCCACCACGGCGCCCGTCTCGGCCATGGCACCCGCCCCGGCGCCCCTGGCCGCGGGCGTCTCCGCCGGAGCCGCGGCCGGCGGCTTCCAGCAGGTCACCGGGTTCGGCACCAACCCGGGCAATCTCGCGATGTTCACCTACGCCCCCGCCGGGTTGCCCAGTGGCGCTCCCCTGGTGGTCGCGTTGCACGGCTGTCTCCAGAGCGCCACCGACTACTACCGCAACTCCGGCTGGACCAAGTTCGCCGACCAGTACGGCTTCGCGGTGGTGTTCCCGCAGACCAGCAGCACCAACAACAGCCTCTCCTGCTTCAGTTGGTTCGACGCGGCCAAGGACGCCCGGGGAGTGGGCGAGGCCAAGTCGGTCGTCGAGATGGTCGCCAAGGCCGAGTCCCTGTACGGCTCGGACGCCCACCGGGTGTTCGTCACCGGGCTCTCGGCCGGCGGCGGGATGGCGGCCGACCTGTTGGCCGACTACCCGGACGTGTTCGCCGGCGGGGCGATCGACTCCGGTCTGCCCGCCCACTGCGCCACCACCCAGGCCGCCGCGTCCGGCTGCCAGAACTCCGACCAGGGACTCACCCCGGCGCAGTGGGGCGACAAGGTCCGGGCCGCGTACCCCGGTTACGCCGGGCCGTGGCCCAGAGTGGCGATCTGGCAGGGCAGCGCCGACACCGTGGTCAAGCCGGTGAACGCGACCGAGCTGCGGGACCAGTGGACGAACGTCCAGGGCATCGGCCGGCAGCCGAGCAGCACCAGGAGCCTGCCGGGCGGCGCCGCCCAGGAGCTCTACACCGGCCCGAGCGGGCAGCCCTCCGTGGCGCTGTTCACGGTCAGCGGGATGGGCCACGGCCTGGCCGTCCACCCCGGTTCGGGAGCCGACCAGTGCGGGGCCACCGGCGCCTACTTCCTCGACACCGTCTGCTCCAGCTACTACACGGCGCAGTTCTGGGGGCTGGACGGCGGATCCGGCCCCACCGAGCCCGGGCTGCCCGCCCCGACCGGGCTGACCACCACCGCGGCAGCCGGCTCGGTCGCCCTCGCCTGGCAGGCCGTCAGCGGCGCCGCCTCGTACCAGGTCTTCCGGGACGGTGCCCAGGTCGGCAGCCCGACCGGCACGACCTTCACCGACGGCGGGCTCGCCGCCGGCACCACGTACAACTACACCGTCGCGGCGGTCGACGCGTCGGGAGCGGTCGGCGCCCGGTCCGCGGCGGTGCCGGCGACCACCCCGGGCGGGGGCACCACCCCGGGCGGGGGCACCACCCCGTGCTTCACCGCCAGCAACTACGCCCACGTCCTGGCCGGCCGCGCCACCCAGAGCGGCGGTCTGACCTACGCGATCGGCTCGGGCCAGAACATGGGGCTCTGGAACACCTTCGTCACCCACACCCTGAAGCAGACCGGCCCGGGCTACTACGTGCTCGCCGACGGCCAGTGCTGACCGGACGACGGCCGAGGCGACGCGCCGCAGCACTCCGCCGAGCGACCCGGCACCGCCCGAGGCCGTAGCCACCCGCCCGACGACGACCCGCGCCGCCGCGCACGGCCTACGGATCATCCCGCCCCCACCCCCTCCCGGAGTCCGGCGAACAGGTCGGTCTCGATCCCGCCCGGGCCGGCCACCGCGCCGCCCCGGGAGAGCGGACTCCGGGCCAGGTGGTAGTCCTCCGTCGGCCAGACCTCGCGCTCGATGTCCCGCGGGTGGGCCATGAAGGCCACACCCGGCTGGACCTGGGTGGCGTGCGCCAGCAGCGCCGCGTCCCGCACGGCGAACTGCTCGGCGCACGCTATCCGGGTGGTGACGGCCAGGGCGGGTGCGGTGTCCGGCCAGTCGGCGAGCACCTCCCCCATCCCGGAGGGGACACCCCGTTCCGTCATGGCCTCGTGCATGGCCTGGAACCAGGCCCGGGAGAGCGCCAGGTGGTAGTAGAGCTTGGCCGCCCGCCAGGGTTCACCCAGCTCGGGGTGGCGCTCCCCGTCGGCCGCGGCGTCGAAGGCGGCCACGGTGATCCGGTGGGTCATCACGTGGTCCGGGTGCGGGTAGCCGCCCGTCTCGTCGTAGGTGATCACCACGTGCGGACGGAACTCCCTGATCAGCGCGACCAGGGGCGCCGCCGCGAGTTCCACCGGCTGGGCCGCGAAGCAGCCCTCCGGCAGCGGTTCACCCGGCCCGGGCAGGCCGGAGTCCACGAAGCCGAGGAACTGCTGACGCACCCCGAGGATCTCCCGGGCGGCCGCCATCTCCGCGCGCCGGACGCGGGCGAGGTCGGCCCGGACCTCCGGCCTGTCCAGGGCCGGGTTGAGCACCGAGCCGCGCTCGCCTCCGGTGCAGGTCGCGACCAGGACGTCCACCCCCTCCGCCGCGTACCGGGCGAGGGTGGCCGCGCCTTTGCTGGACTCGTCGTCGGGGTGCGCGTGCACGCTGAGCAGGCGGAGGTCGCGGGAGTGACGGGTGAACACGGGTGCCTCCACGTTGCGTCGTCGGGGACCGAGCGGCGGCCGACCGGCCTCCTCGGGTCGCCCCGGGGCGGCCTCCTCGACCACCCGGAGACAACTTAGGACGGACCCAGCGATTGGGTCAAGCATAATTATTGTGCTCGACCCAGTGAAGTGCGCTACGCTGTCGCCATGACCGACACCGGCACCACTCCGAACCTGCGCGAGCTCAACAAGCGCCGCACCCGCGAGGCGATCTCGCACGCCGCGACCAGGCTCTTCATCGAGCGGGGCTTCGACCGGACGACCATCGCCGAGGTCGCGGCCGCCGCCGGCGTCGCCAAGATGACCGTCACCAACCACTTCCCGCGCAAGGAGGACCTCTTCTTCGACCTGCACGAGGAGCTCGCCGGCCGGCTCGCCGAGGCCGTCGGCGAGCGCGCGCCGGGCGAGTCCGCGCTCGCCGCGCTGCGCCGCGACTGCCTGGCCGGCCTCGACCGGCGGGACGCCCGGCTCGGCTTCTCCGACTCCGCCTTCGTCCGCACCGTCGTGGACAGTCCCGCCCTGTCCGCCCGGCTGCGCGAACTGCACGAGCAGAACGAGGCGGCGCTCGCCGAGGCCCTGGCCGAGGCGGTGCAGGAGATACCCGTCGGCTTCGAGTGCCGGGTCGCCGCCGCACTGCTCGCCGCCGTCGACCGGGCGGTGTTCGCCGAGGTGTTCCGCCGAACCCTCGCCGGCGAGGACCAGGCCGCGATCGCCACCGCCGTCCGCCCCTCGGCGGTGCGCGCCTTCGACCGATTGGAGGGCGCCCTGGGGAACTTCGCCGTCCGGGCGTCCTAGCGCACACCGGAGCACCGCACGCGACCTGGCATCCGAGGACCCGCCCACGCCATACCACTCTTGACGAAAGGTTGACCTGCTCACGGCAGAAGATTGACGATCACCGCCTCTATGGTCGGCCCATGCCCTCACAGCCCATCAGGCCCACTACCCTGCCGGTCCTGCCCTACCGCAAACCCACCCGGGGCCGGGACTACTGGGTCCTGGACAACGTCCTGCCCGACCCGGACGCCGTCCGGGAGCGTTGTCTGGCCCGCGGGAACTGGACCGAGGGCTATCCGTACCGTCCCGAGACCTGGCCCGGACTGCGCACGATGCCGGGCCTGGAGCCCGCGGAACTGGCCCGGGTCGAGTCACTGGTCCGCAAGGCCACCGGTGCCTCCCGGCTCTGGGTGCAGAGCACCCCGGGCGGAGGCACGCTCAACCACAACTGCGTCCAGGTCGTCGGCTCGGGAGAGTCGGAGTCCCGCCCACACACCGACTCCCGCGCGCTCTGCCGCTACGCCGCCGTCCTCTACCTCAGCCCCGGCGCACCGAAGGAGGCCGGCACCAGCTTCTACCGCCAGCAGTTCCCGGGCGGCCGTCTCGGCGGCAACCTGGTCAACGCCCCGCACAACAACCTGGTCGAGGCACTCGGCACCCGCCACGTTCCCGCCGACCACTTCACCGAGGACGTCCGCGTCCCCAACCGCTACAACCAACTGCTCCTCTACCACGCCAATTTGATCCATAGTGCCACCAGCTACTACGGCACCGAGCTGGCGGAGCGACGGATGACAGCGGTCTTCTTCTGGATGGCCTGATCCCCCGGGACAGCCCGACCACCCCACCGCTCCGCTCGAACCACCCGCCCTCAGCCGGCCTCGACGTGCGCCAGACTCGCCCGGGTCAGCGCCGCCGCCAGTCGGGCCAGCTCACCCGGCGCGACGAGCGCCGCCAGACCCTCCGGTTCGCCCGGCAGTCCCAGCGCCCGCGCCTCCGCCAGCACCCGCTCGTCGAAGTACGGCCGCAGCGAGGGCCAGACCTCCTGCGCCTCACGCCGGAAGATCCCGGCACCGACGGGCCCGATCCGGGGGAACTCCCGCAGCAGCTCACCGATCCGCTCCGGTACGTCCTCGGCCTCCTCCCGCAGGCGCCGCAGGTCACCGTGCCAGCGGTCGAGCAACAGCTCGGCCCCCTGGCCGAGCGCGGTGGCGGTGCTCTCGTCGTACCGCACATAGTGGGCCCGGCCCAGGGCGGCGATGAGCGTGCTGCGCCGGGCATCGACCATCGCCCGCGGGGTCCGCAGTCCCGCCGCCGACAGCTCGCGGGCCGCCGCCGTCGCGGTGGCGGCGCTGATGCGCACCGAGCACAGCACGGTCAGGACGAGCAGCCGGTACAGCGGCGACGGCTTGTCGCGCAGGGTGATCCCGGCCTCCTCGGCATAGGTGCGGCCGAATCGGTCCAACAACTCGGCAACGGACGGTTCCACGGTCGTCGCCTCCCTCCATCCGCCTCCGCCCCCTCCGCCTCTCCCCCCACGCTTGCCCGGATTCGGGCCCCTCGCACCTGGGGAGGCTCGGCGCATGAGCCACGACGCCGTACCCGCGACCGAGACCGTCCGCCGCGACTGGGCCGAGATCGACCGGCTGCCCACGGTCGATCTGCTCCGCCTGATGAACGCCGAGGACCGCAGCGTGCCCGCCGCCGTCGCCGGTGAGGTGGAGCGGATCGCCACCGTGGTCGACGCCGTCGCCGCCCGGATGGCGCGCGGCGGCCGGCTGGTCCACGCCGGCGCGGGAACGGCCGGGCGGCTCGGGGTGCTGGACGCCGCCGAGTGCCCGCCGACCTTCGGCACCGACCCGGCGCTGGTCGTCGGCCTGATCGCGGGCGGGCGCCCGGCCGTCACGGCCGCCGCCGAGGGCGCCGAGGACCGCACCGACCTCGCCGAGGCCGATGTGGCCGCCCTCCGGCTCACCCCCGCCGACACCCTGGTGGGCATCTCCGCTTCAGGCCGCACGCCCTATGCGCTGGCCGCCGTCCGGACCGCGCGGGCGGCCGGGGCGCTGACCGTCGGGCTGGCGTGCAACCGGAACTCGGCCCTGGTCGCAGCGGCCGAGCTGGGCATCGAGGTGGAGGTCGGCCCGGAAGTGCTGGCCGGATCGACCCGGCTCAAGGCGGGCACGGCACAGAAGCTGGTGCTCAACATGCTGTCCACGGCCGTGATGGTCAAGCTCGGCCGGACGTACGGAAATCTGATGGTCGACCTCCGTGCCACCAACGAGAAGCTTCGCGACCGCGCTCGCCGGATCGTCGCCGAAGCGACCGGCGCCGACGAGGAAGCGGTAGAACGCGCCCTGACCACCACCGACGGCAGGGTCAAGGACGCGGTCCTGGCCCTGCTCGCGGACGTGGACGCGCCCACCGCCGCCCGCCTGCTCAAGGCCTCGGACGGACGACTGCGCGACGCCCTCCACCGCGCCCGGGCGTAGCACCCGCGCGTACCAAGGTCGCGTCAGCGGCGGCCCGGCGGCGAGGCTCCGGCCCGGACGCCCTCCGGCTCACCCCAACCGCAGATCCGCCACCGCGACGACCTCGCCGAGCCGCGGGAAGTCCAGCTCCACCGAAGCCCGGTGTTCCTCCGCCGTGAGTGCGGCCATCGCGTCCTCGACGAACACCACCCGGTACCCGTGGTCGCAGGCCGCCCGGGCGCTCGACTCCACGCCCAGGTTGGTGGCGATCCCGGCGAACACCAGGGTCTCCACGCCCCGGGCCCGGAGCAGTTCGTCCAGGCCGGTGCCCCGGAAGGCACCGATGGTGCGCTTCACCACGACCTCATCGGCCAGCGCCGTGACCTCCGCGACCAGTTCGCTCCCGGCCGGCTGCTCCGCGACGCCCGGCCGTTCGACCCGGACCGCGACGACGGGCGCGCCCGCCGCACGGAACTCCCGGGCCAGCTCCAGCGAGGCCCCCAACACCTCCGGACCGGTGTGCGGCGCCAGCGGGTTGGCGACGATCCTGCCCATCAGGTCGATCAGGACCAGGGCCGTGCTGCGGGGGTCAAGAGTGGTCACGCGCATCACGCTAGCCCATCCCGAAACATCCGGAACGTCGGAACGACCGGAACGTCCGGGAGTCGGCCCGGCGACGCCGGGCCAACGGCCGCCACCTCGACTTCACGCCCCCGCCTCCCGGGCGATCTCCGCCCGGAAGCCCTCGATCAGCACCCGCAGCCCGTACTCGAAGTCGGCGTCGTGGTCGGTCATCCGCAGCACGTCGGCCGCCTCGAGCAGCAGCGGCAGCTCGCGAAGCGCCTCGTCCGGGAACGGCGGCCGGCCCCGGTCCGCGACGTCCTGCCGCCAGGCCTGCTCCTCGGTGACCCAGCCCATGATGTACCGGTCGACGGTCAGCAGCAGTCGCAGCGCCGTACGCGGGCGCAGCCCAGCCTGGCACAGCGCGCCCAACTGGGCCTCGACCGCCGGGAGTTCTCCCTCCGTCGGCAGGGTTCCGGCATGCACCCGGGCGCCGTCGCGGTAGGCGAGCAGGGCGTTGCGCTTGGCACGGGCGTCGGCGGCGATCCACTCGGGCCAGTTCCGCGGGTCCGGCTCCCGGTCGGGCGGGAGCGCTTCGGCGAGCATCTGCTCGGCCATCAGGTCGAGGAGTTCCCGCTTATTCTTGAAGTGCCAGTACAAGGCCGGTGACTGGACGCCGAGTTCACGGGCGAGCCGGCGGGTGGTCAGCCCGTCGATGCCCTCCTCGTCGAGCAGCCGCAGCGCGGTGCGCACCACCTCGTCGCGTTGCAGCGCCATCCGATCGACCTCCCGGGCCACTCGCTTGCCAGAGGCACCTTATCGCCGATAAGTTCCCGAGCCGGAATTTATCAGCGATAAGGAGAGCCGTCGCGGCCTCCGCCGACGGCCGGGAAGGGACTCCACCCGCATGACCTCCGAACCGAACCCCCTCCCGGAACCGAACCCGTCCCCCGAGCCGAGCCCTCTCGCCGAGACGGGCCCGCCTCCCGAAGCGAACGAACCCACCGAAGCGAACCGATCCACCCAGGCGAACCGATCCACCGGAGAGAACCGCCCCCGCTCCCGCCTGCTGCCGAACACCGCACCCTGGCGGTCCTCCCGGGACTTCCGCCTGACCTGGACCTCCGGCACGATCACCCTGCTCGGCTCGATCTTCACCATGACGGCGATCCCGCTCCAGATCGCCGACCTCACCGGTTCGCCCCTGGCCGTGGGCGCGGTCGGCGCGGTCGAACTCGTGCCCACCGTCCTGTTCGGCCTCTACGGCGGCGTCCTCGCCGACCGTGCCGACCGCCGAACCGTGGCCCTGGCCACCGAGGTCGCACTCGCCGTGCTCAGCGCCCTGCTGCTGGCCAACGCGCTGCTCGGCACCCCCGCCGTCTGGCCCCTCTACGTCGCGGCCGGGATCGCGGCAGCGCTCCAGGGCATCCAACAGCCTTCGGTCGAGGCGATGGTTCCCCGACTGGTGCCCCAGGACCAGCTGGTGGCGGCGGGCGCCCTGCTCTCGCTGCGCTGGAGCATCGGCGGCGTGGCCGCCCCGGCCGCGGCCGGCCTGCTGATCGCGACCGCCGGAGTCCCGGCCGCCTACCTGGTGGACCTCGGCACCTTCCTGCTCTCGATCGCCCTGCTCGCCCAGGTCCGCCCCGTCCCCTCCGAACGGGACGCCGAGGCGCCACAGCTCACCGAGTTCCTGGCCGGCGCCCGGTACGCGGCCCGGCGGCCCGACCTGGTCGGCACCTACCTGGCCGACCTCGCGACCACCGTCTTCGCCCTGCCCACCGCGCTGTTCCCGTTCCTGGCCGCCGATCTGGAGGCGACCTGGGCGCTCGGGCTGCTCTACTCGGCCGGCGCGGTCGGCAGCCTGATCGCCGCCGCGACCAGCGGCTGGACGGACCGGGTGCACCGGCACGGCCGACTGGTCCTGCTCTCCGCCGCCCTGGTGGGCGCGGCGACCGCCGCGGCCGCGTTCGCCCCCGGCCTGTGGGCCGTCCTGCTCTGCCTGACCGTCGCCGGTTGCGGCCACTGGATCGGCGACACCTTCCGCAGCGCCATCTGGAACCAGTCCATCCCGGACGAACTCCGGGGCCGGGCAGCCGGATTGGAGATGCTGATCGGCTCCGCCGGGCCCGCTCTGGGCGACCTGCGGGCCGGCGGGTTCGCCGCCCGGCAGGGCATCCGAGCGGCCCTGCGCACCGGCGGGCTGCTCTGCCTCGGCAGCTCAGCCGCCCTGCTGGCCGCGATCCCCGCCCTCTGGCGCTACGACCAGAGCGCGCACGACACCCAGCGGACGCACGACACCCACCAAGCGCCCGACAACCGGCAGGCACCCCGACCGGAGCCGGCCCCGTTGGAGCGCACGCCGTGACACCTCAGCACGGGCGCGCCGGTCACGCCGAACCGGCCGAACCGAACCGAGCCGCGTCACGACCCGCTCTCAGTCCAGGACGAGCGCCGTCGCATGCCGGTCGATCAGCTCGCCCAGCCGCCGAGCGTCCTCGACCCCGCGCTTGGGCAGCATGGTCAGCACCCCGGTCTCCTCGTCCCCGCCCAGCAACAGGAACAGACCGGGCGTCTCCAGGTGGTACCGCTGCTGCGGCCAGCCCAACTCGGTGACCGAGCCCGCGCTGTGGACGACCACCCCGTGGTCGTCCACCAGGACCCGGAACTCGCCCTTGTCCGCCGCCATCCGCACCACCCGCCGCAGTCGCAGCCGGGGCGGCGCGAACACCAACAGCACCGCACCCAGCAGCAGCGCCGCGGCCGGCAACAACAGCGCCGTCCCTCCGGCGGCCCCGAGCAGCACCGCGACCGCCGCCGGGCAGGCGGCAACGGTGTACCTGGCCCTCCGCGCCCGGCGCCCCGCCACCGTGTGCCTGCTCCTCGCGGCGAAGGCCTCCCGGAAGTCGGCGGCCGTCGGGGTGTAGCGGACCTCGACCGACTCCGCCGTCCGCCCACCTGCGCTCATGCCTTCACCCTCCGACCGCCGTACGCACATCTCCTGACACCCTCGCGGCCGGATCGTAGCAAAGGCCGTACGTATCCGATCGGATCGCACCCTCGGCCCTCCGGCGCCAAGGCGCCACTCCCGGCGCACAGCCGTTGGCCGGCCGCCTCGCCCGGAGGCCGGCTCGCCCCGGGCCGGTCGACGGGGAGTTCCGCGCCCGCCGCCGCCGCAAGGCCGGTCCCAGGGGAACCAGAAGTCCCGTATCCGTCGCCCGCTCCGCGTGGCCTGCCCCCGCGCGTCCGCCCCACTGACCACCGGCACCGCCACCCCACCCCAACCGGGCCCGGCCCGGACCACCTCGCCCCGGCAGCCCCAACACCCCAGCCCACCGGGCCCCGCTTCCTCCGCCGCATCGGAAGCCGGCGCCGACGGCAACACGGCCATCTGACTCCTTCCGGCCCGGGACCCCCCCGCGCGGAGGCCCTCAAACCGCCCCCTCTGCCCGCCCCCTCTACCCGCTGTACGCCCGCGACCCGCGCTCCGGAACGAACCAGCCTGGCCAGGCCGGACACCCACCGAGGCCACCGCGGCGTGTCCAGACCGTCGATCTGCCCGGAGTACGCGTCCCCGGCCCCGAAGGGCGACTCCTCATGGGACCGCCGCTGGCAAGCGACGGTTCGCAGAACACCGGCAACCCCTCCGGTCCGTACGTCGATCCCCTCGGCAGCTTTTCGCCGCCTCGGACGGCACTCCCGGTCCCCCGGGACACCAGCGGCATCGGCGACGTGTCCTCCACCGCTTGCCGCCGCCCTGATCCGACCGGCACGGCCAGGCACGAACGCTCCCGCGCTCACACCGTGAACGTCCGCGCCGAGGCCCGGATCGGCTCCGGCAGCTCCGTCCACCCCCGCAGGTACCGGTCCACCGCCGCCGCCACCGCCCGTCCCTCCGCGATCGCCCACACGATCAGCGACTGTCCGCGTCCGGCGTCCCCCGCGACGAACACGCCCGGCGTCGCCGTGGCGAAGCCGTCGTCCCTGGCCAGCGCGCCCTCCGGCCCGGTGGCCAGGCCGAGTTGGGCGAACAGCCGCGGATCCGGTTCCGGCCCGGTGAAGCCCAGCGCGAGCAGCGCGAGCTGGGCCGGAAGGCGCTGCTCGGTACCCGGCCGGGGGCTGCGGCCGGCGGGTTCGGCCTCGGCGAACCGGACGGCTTCGAGCCGGCCGTCGGGGCCCGGATCGAAGCCCACGGTGGTCGCCGCGAACAGCCGGGGGCCCGCCTCCACCGCGCCGGACTCCTCGTGCGAGGTGGTCTCCCGGTACACCTTGGGGTGGCCCGGCCACGGGTGCTCCGGCGCCCGGCGCCTCGGCGGGCGCGGGTTGATGTCCAACTGGGTGACCGAGGCGGCGTGCTGGCGCAGCGCCGTCCCCAGGCAGTCCGCCGCGGTGTCCCCGCCGCCGACGATCACCACGTGGCGTCCCTCGGCGGACACCCGCGGCGCGGGGCAGTCGCCTTCGTCCACCCGGTTCGCCCAGATCAGGTACTCCATCGCCTGGTGCACCCCGGACAGTTCCCGCCCGGGGACGGGCAGTTCCCGGCAGGCGGTCGCACCCACCGCGACCACCACCGCGTCGTACCCGGCCCGCAGCTCCTCGCCCGGGACGTCCCGGCCGACCCACACCCCGGTGCGGAACTCGGTTCCCTCGGCCCGCAGTTGGTCCAGCCGGCGCTCCAACCGGTGCTTCTCCAGCCGGAACGGCGGGATGCCGTACCGCAGCAGCCCGCCCGCGCGGTCGGCCCGCTCGTACACCGTGGTGGCGTGCCCGGCGCGGGTCAGCTGCTGGGCGGCGGCCAGTCCGGCCGGGCCCGAGCCGATCACCGCGACCCGCCGGCCGTCGGCCCGCTCGGGCGGTCGCGGCCCGTCCCAGCCCTCCTCCCAGGCCCGGTCCGCGATCGCCAGCTCCACGTCCTTGATCGTGACCGCCGCGCCGTCGATCGCCAGTACGCAGGCGCTCTCGCAGGGCGCCGGGCAGAGCCGCCCGGTGAACTCCGGGAAGTTGTTGGTCGCCAGCAGCCGCGCCGCGGCCGCCCGCCAGTCCACCCCCGCGCCCTCGCCGGACTCCGCCCCCGGGTCGGCCACCAGCCGGTTCCACTCCGGCACCAGGTTCCCCAGCGGACAGGCGCTGTGGCAGAACGGCAGCCCGCAGTCCATGCACCGCCCCGCCTGACCGCCCACGACCGGCAACAGCGGGCCCGGCCGGTACACCTCCCGCCAGTCCCCCAGCCGCTCCCGTGCGTCCCGCCGCGCCCGCTCCGCGCGCGGGGTGGTGAAGAAAGCCATCCGGTCTGCCATCGCGGCCTCCGGCAGGGCGTGCCGACTCGGACCAGGCGGCCCACCCGGCGGCGCGCCACCGTGTGGCCACCGTACGCCCGCGACGCACCGGGCGAAAGCGGCGGCCTCCCGCACCGATCACCCGCGCCAAAGCGGCGGCACCCCGCACCACTCGCCGCGGCCCCGGCACCCGCTCCGGCCCCGACCCGGCGCTGCCCCGGCAGCAGCTCCTACCCCGGCCCCGATCCCGCCCTCCCCCCCCTGGAACAGTCGTGAGCACGCCAGGGAGAATTTCCGCCATGACGCACACCGTGCTGATCGCCGAGGACGACCGGGCCATCCGGGACTCGCTCTCCCGCGCCCTGATGCTGGAGGGCTACCGGGTGCGGATCGCCGCCGACGGCACCCAGACCCTCGCCGTCCTCGCCGAACAACGCCCCGACGTCCTGGTGCTCGACGTGATGATGCCCGAGCCGGACGGTCTGGAGGTCTGCCGCCGGCTGCGCACCGCCGGGGACCACACCCCGGTGCTGATGCTGACCGCCCGGGTCGAGGTCCCGGACCGGATCGCCGGCCTCGACGCCGGGGCCGACGACTACCTGGTCAAGCCCTTCGACGTGGACGAGCTGTTCGCCCGCCTGCGCGCCCTGCTGCGCCGCCGACCGCCCGAACCCACCGCCGAGGTGCTGGCCGTCGCCGACCTGCGGATCGAGCCGCCCGCCCGGCGGGCCTGGCGCGCCGGGCGGGAGCTCGAACTCTCCCGCACCGAGTTCGACCTGCTGGAGCTGCTGGCCCGGAACACCGGCGCCGTCCTCGACCAGGCCACCCTGTACGAGCGGATCTGGGGATACGACTTCGGCCCCGGCTCCAAGAACCTCGCCGTCTTCATCGGGTACCTGCGCCGCAAGCTCGACCGCCCCGGCCTGGCCCCACTGATCCACACCGTCCGCGGCGTCGGCTACACACTGCGCGAGCCATGACCGGCCCGGCCCGCCGTCTCCCCCGCCTGCCCCGGATCCCCCGACCGACCCCCCACCTCCCCCGCCTGCCCCGGATACCCCGACCGACCGGAGGCCTCCCCCGCCCGGGCCTGCGCACCACCCTCGCCCTCGCCTTCGCCGCGATCGCCGCGCTGGTCGCGGTGGTGATCGGCACCCTCGGCTACCACGCCGCCGCCCAGCTGATCCGGGACGACGAGACCGCCGACTTCGGCGCGGCCGTCGACTCCGTCGGCCGGCAGGTCCAGCGGGAGGTCCTCTTCCCCGGCGACTTCGCCGGCCCGAACGGCCTGAGCGCCGACCTGGTCCGCCCGATCCGGGTCACCACCCAGTCGCTCGACCCCGACGGCGCGGTGCTGCCCGGCACCGCCCGGCTCGACCTGCCCCCGGTCCCGGCCGACCAGGAACTCGCCCACACCGACCAGCCGGGCCGCACCTCGATCGGGCTGCGCCACCAGCGCGGCGAGGGCTACCGGGTCGGCGTGGTCTCGCTCGGCGGACGGCGCGGCGCGGTCCAGATCATCCAGCAGGTCGGCCCCACCGAGGCACTGCTGACCACCCTGCGGACCCGTACGGCGGCCCTGGTCGCGGTCGTCGCGGTGCTCGCCGGCGCGGCCGGCCGGCTACTCGCCGGGCGGATCACCGGCCGCCTGGTCCGGCTCACCGCCGCGGCCGAACTGGTCGCCGCCAGCGGGCGGTTGGACGTCCAGGTACCCGCCGCCGGAAGGGACGAGGTGGGCCGGCTCGGCCGCGCCTTCGACCGGATGCTGGTCCGGCTCGCCACCGCCAAGGAGAACCAGCGCCGGCTCGTCCAGGACGCCGGGCACGAACTGCGCACCCCGCTGACCAGCCTGCGGACCAACCTCGCGGTGCTGCCCAGCCTCGACCGGCTGCCGCCCGCCGAGCAGGCCGCGCTGATGTCCGATCTGGCCGAGGAAGCACGGGAGTTGACCCAGCTGGTGGAGGAGCTGGTGGCCCTCGCGGCGGACCGCAGGGCGGACGGGCAGCCGACCGGGGTGGTGCTCGCCGACGTGGTCCGGGAGGCCGCCGCCCAAGCCCGGCGGCGCAGCGGCCGGCGGATCGTGGTGGACGCTGACGCCACGGTCGTCACCGCCCGGCCGGACGCGCTGCTCCGCGCGGTGGGCAACCTGCTGGACAACGCCGCCAAGTTCGACCCGGCCGGGACCGGTCCGATCGAGGTGGTGGTGCGCGGCTCGCGGGTGGAGGTGCGCGACCGCGGCCCGGGCATCGAGACGGCCGACCTCGACCGGGTCTTCGACCGCTTCTACCGCGCCACCGCCGCCCGCAGCCTGCCCGGCTCCGGCCTGGGCCTGGCCATCGTGCACGAGGTGGCCCGCTCGCACGGCGGGACGGCCTTCGCCGCGAACCGGGAGGGCGGCGGCGCGGTCATCGGTTTCACCCTCGGCTCCTGAGGGGCCCTCCCGACGACACGAACGGGGCCCGGCGGGCCCGGCGCCGGACCCGCCGGGCCCACCGTGGCAGCCGCCGTCAGACGGCCGCCAGCAGCCCCCGCCCGAGCCAGTCGGCGTCGTCCCTCACCCCGGGCAGGACGAAGAAGTACCCGCCGCCGGTCGGCGAGATGTAGTCCACCAGCGGCTCGCCGATCAGTCGCGTCTGGGTGGCCTCGAACTGCCGCACCACGTCCTGCTGGTAGCAGCAGAACACCAGGCCCATGTCCAGGTTCCCGGCCCGGTCGACGCCCCGGTCGTAGTTGAAGCCCCGCCGCAGGATGCGCGAGTTGTCGGTGTCGGCGGTGCGCGGGTTGGCCAGCCGGATGTGGGCGTCGAGCGGGATCGCCTTGCCCCCCGGGTCCTTGGCGTAGTCCGGCGCGTCGGTCTCCCGGGCGCCGTCCAGCGGTGCGCCGGTGTCGCGGCGGCGGCCGAACATCTTCTCCTGCTCGGCGAGGGTGACGCGGTCCCAGAACTCGATCAGCATCCGGATGATCCGGATCACCTGGTAGCTGCCACCGGTCGCCCAGGCGGGCTCGCCCGTCCCTTCGGTGACCCAGACCAGGCGGTCCATCTCGCGCGCGGAGGCGGTGTCCGGGTTGACGATGCCGTCCTTGAAGCCGAGCAGGTTGCGCTGCGCGCCGTCCGGACGGGACTCGTTCTGGAAGCCGTCGATCCGCCAGAGGATCTGCATCGCGCCCCGGGTGTGCCGGGTGATGTCGCGCAGCGCGTGCAGCACGGTGTCCTGGCGGTCGGCGCAGATCTGGAGCGAGAGGTCGCCGTGCAGTTCGGCGGCCTGGAGGTTGTCGTTCGGGAAGGTCCTCATCGGCGCGAGCTTGACCGGCTTGGCCTTGGCCAGCCCGTAGCGGTCGTCGAAGAGCGAGGCGCCGACGCCGACGGTGACGGTCAGGTGGTCGGTGGGGACGGTCGGGCCGAGGATGCCGCTGTCCGAGGGCGGCGCGCCGACGCCGAGGTCGGGCGGGGTGCCGCCGGCGGTGAGGAAACGGATCCGCTCGGTGAGGGTCCGGAACAGCGCCTCCAGGCCCTGGCGGTCCTGGGCGATCACCTGGCAGGAGACGAAGGCCGCGAAGGCCGGGGCCGGGGTGGTGATGCCCGCCTGGTGGTCGCCGTGGAACGGCACCGCCCCGCTCTTCTCCTGCTTGTCGTCCCCGGCGGCGGCCGGGCCCGCGCCGAGGCTGAGGGCGCCGCCGGCCAGCACGGCCGCTCCGGCGCCGGCGCCGAGCGCGGCCCGCACGAAGCTGCGCCGGGCCGGGCCCGCCGGGCAGCCTCCCGAGGCCGCCGGCTCGGCGGCGGCCGTGTGCGGGAACGGGCAGGAGCCGGTGGCTGCGGTGTGGTCGGTCATCAGGCGGCCTTCCGGATCTCGAGCAGGGCGGGGACGGGAGCGAGGTCTTCGAGCAGTTGGCCGGTGGCGCCGTCGAGCTGTCGGCGCGCGTCGGCGGGCAGCCGGTCGACGGGGGTCCAGCCCTCGGGCTGGTGGGCGGCGGCGACCAGGTCGCCGACCCGCTTCATCCCGGCGTTCACCCGGACGAGCACCTGCGGGTCCCGCTCGTCGAGCAGCGGCTGGAGCAGGGTCAGCAGTTCCTGGGTGCCCGCCAGGTTGGCCTGGGCGGTGGCCAGGTTGGTGCCGCTGCCCATGTCGGTGTCGCCGGTCAGCTCGAACTGGAGGGTGTTCTCCAGGATCTCGTGGGCGCGCAGCGGCAGGTCGCCCGGGGCGAAGTCCTGCCCGGGGAAGTCGTGCGCCAGCTGGGCGACGTCCTGGGCCAGCCCGTCGGCGACAGGCGTCAGCTCGGCGGCGGACCGGCCGTGCCAGAGGCCGTGCTCCAGCCGCAGGAATCCGGTGAAGCCCGGGTCCCGCTCCTTGCCGGCGAGGCCGTCGGGGCGGCCGTCGATCTTGCCGTCGAGGTCGGCGAAGGTGCCGTACGCGGCGCCGAGCGAGGCGTACTGGAGGTGGGCGGTGAGCCAGTCGGCCTTGGCGGTGGCGAGGTCGCCCGAGTGCACGTCGGCCTGGAGCTTCTGGGTCTCCGTCACGAGCGTCGCGAGCCCCTGCTCGACGTACGCCCTGTAGCTGTCGAGCGGCGCCTTGAGGTCGTCCTCGGCGACCGGCTTGACGGCCTTGACCTCGGTGCCGCCGCTGACGTGCACGGCGGCCGAGGTGACGGGCTTGCCGCCGGTGGGCACGCAGCGCCAGGCGTAGTCGCCGGAGCCGATGGTGGCGGTCAGCGCGCGGGTGGTGCCGGGCGCCAGGCCCTCGATCTCGCCGTAGACCGCGCCGGTGGCCGGGTTGACCAGGTAGACCTCGGAGACCTTGTCGCCGGTGTTGTGCATCTGGAAGACCTGCTGGCCGGGCTGCGGGTTGGCGAAGCCCTTGCCGCACTCCTGCTCGGAGACGGCGACGGTGGCGGAGCCGTCCTGCTTGCCGTCGCTGATCGCGATCACGGCACCGGCCACCACCACCGGCACGGCGATCGCCGCGGTCGGCAGCACCCAGCGCGGCCGCCCGGCCCGCACCGGCCCGCCCTCGGCCCCGGCGGACCCGCCCGGGGCGGCGGGCTTCTCCACGGCAGCGGGCTTCGCCGGGCCGGAGGCGGCGGCCGGGGCGCTCTTGCCGCCCCGGACCCCCTCGACGAACAGCGTCATCACGACGGCCAGGTACGCGACGTAGCCGACGACCTGGAGCACCGTCATGGTGACGGTCAGGTTGAGGGTGCCCTGGACCAGGGTCGCGTACCAGGACGAGGCGTCCAGGTGCCCGCTCAGGTCGAAGGCGTACGAGCTGCCGCCGCCGACCAGGCCGGACTCCTGGAGGTCGCGCAGCCCGTAGCCGAGCACGCCCGCCGCGACGATGATCAGACCGACGCCGGTGATGGTGAAGAACCGGGTGAGGTTCATCCTCAGGGCGCGCCGGTAAAGCCCCCAGCACAGCCCGGCCGAGAGCACCAGGCCGACGGCCGCGCCGATCAGCGGCCCGGTCGACTCACCGGCCGTGCGCACGTTGGTCCACAGGAAGAGCGAGGTCTCCAGGCCCTCGCGGGCCACCGCGAGGAAGCTGGTGAGCACCAGCGCGCCGGCGCCCATGGCCAGCGAGGCCTGCACCTTCTCCTTGATCTCGGCGGAGAGGGTGCGCGCCGAGCGCCGCATCCAGAACACCATCGCGGTGACGAAGCCGACCGCGATCAGGCTGAGCACCCCGCCGAACGCCTCCTGGGCGTGGCCGGAGAGGTTGGCGGCGGTGAAGGTGAGCACCGCGCCGAAGCTCAGGCTGAGCGCGACGGCCGCCGCGACGCCCGTCCAGACCTGCGGCAGCCGGGACTTCTGGTCCGCCCGGACCAGCGTGGCGATCAGGATCGACACGATCAGTCCGGCTTCCAGGCCCTCGCGCAGCCCGATCAGGAAGCTGGGAAACGCCTCATCCCACATGCGGCGGGCTCCTCCCCCGGGTCGGCCCGGGTCATTCACCTGTTCTCGGCCCCGCCGCGGTGGCGGTGGGGCGGCGACAGCCGAACGCCCCGGACGCTGAGGTCCAGGGCGCGATGGCTTAGCTTAGGCAAACCTTAGAGCCGACCGGGTCAACAGAACCCCCGGCGAAGGTAATGATTTGGCATGAGGTCACCCGCACGCCGGTCAAACCGGCAGGTGGGGGATCGTCAGGAGGCCCGCTTCATCCCCACCACTGCTCCGGCGCCGCCTCCGGCTCGGCCGACCCGGGGACCGTCACCGGCTCGGCGGAACGCACCAGCAGATCCCCCCGCTCCGTCCCGGCGACCAGGTACCCGCACTCGCGCAGCACGACCGCGGCCGCGCCGCTCAGCGCCGCGAGCGCCTCCCGGGACGGCGACCCGCCCGGCTCCGCGCCCGGCGTCCAACCGACCACCACGCCCTCGGGGTGACGGTCGATCCACAGCGGTGAGGAGCCCGGCCCGGTGTCGAACCCGGCGCGGGCCAGGGCCTCGGTGACGTCGTCGAAGAGTTCACGCTGATCCACCATTGGCGCAGCGTAGGCCCCGGACGGCTCGGCCCCCGGACGCGGCGCGCGACGACACGCTCCAGCGGCACTCGACCGCAGCATCGGCCCCCGTTGGGCCGACCGGGGGCCAGCCGATCGGGCGTCAGAGCCCCCGTCCGGCCCGACACGCGCGGCCGGACGGGCCGATGGACGTGCACAGTCGGCCCCCTGCCGACAGCATGACAGAGTAAGCGCTCCATCACCCTGAGCAACGGGTCTCGCGGAACACCTGGTCCGCGCGCCGGTCCGGCCGGCGGGCCCGTATCGAGAGGTCCCATGATCACAACACTTCGCCGGCCGGCGTTCCCGCCGGCGGGCCTCCAGCCCGGCACGCCCAGGACGCCGGGGAGCCCGTCGTGAGAGCCGACCAGCAGTCGCAGCCGGGACCGGTGACCACCACGCGCGCCGAGCCCGCCAACAAGGCCGAGGCCCTGGCCGACTGGACCGACGGCCGGCTCGGCATCTACTCCCTGGCCAAGTCCAACCTGCGCAAGATCTTTCCCGACCACTGGTCCTTCATGCTGGGCGAGATCGCGCTCTACACCTTCGTCATCATCATCCTGACGGGCGTCTGGCTCACCATGTTCTTCAACCCGAGCATGGGCGAGGTCGTCTACGACGGGTCGTACGTCCCGCTCAGGGGCATCGCGATGTCCGAGGCCTACAACTCGACGGTCAAGATCAGCTTCGACGTGCGCGGCGGCCTGCTGATGCGCCAGATCCACCACTGGGCGGCCGTCGTCTTCATCGCCTCGATGCTGACGCACATGCTGCGGGTCTTCTTCACCGGCGCGTTCCGCAAGCCGCGCGAGATCAACTGGGTCTTCGGCGCGCTGCTGCTGATCCTCGGCATGTTCGACGGCTTCATGGGCTACTCGCTGCCCGACGACCTGCTCTCCGGCACCGGCATCCGGTTCATGGAGGGCGCGATCCTGTCCATCCCGATCGTCGGGACGTACCTCCAGTTCTTCATGTTCGGCGGCGAGTTCCCGGGCACCGACATCATCCCCCGGCTGTTCACCGTCCACATCCTGCTGATCCCGGGCATCATGCTCGGCCTGCTGGTCGCGCACCTGATCCTGGTCTTCTACCACAAGCACACCCAGTTCGCCGGGCCCGGCCGGACCAACACCAACGTGGTCGGCATGCCGCTGATGCCGGTCTACATGGCCAAGGCGGGCGGCTTCTTCTTCCTGGTCTTCGGCGTGGTCGCGGTGATGTCGGCGATCGCGACGATCAACCCGATCTGGCTGTACGGGCCGTACCGTCCGGACCAGGTGACCACCGACGCCCAGCCGGACTGGTACATGGGCTTCTCGGAAGGCCTGATCCGCGTGATGCCCGGCTGGGAGATCAGCGTCTGGGGCGGCCACACCCTCAACCTCGGGGTGTTCATCCCGCTGATGGTCTTCCCGACCCTGCTGCTGGCCATCTGGTGCTACCCGTTCCTGGAGGGCTGGATCACCGGAGACCGGGGCGAGCACCACATCGCCGACCGGCCGCGCAACGCGCCGGTCCGCACCGGCTTCGGCGTGGCCTGGATGAGCCTCTACCTGCTGCTGCTGGCCGGCGGCGGCAACGACCTGCTGGCCACCCACTTCCACCTCTCGATCAACGCCATCACCTACGCGGTACGGATCGGGTTCTTCACCGTGCCGGTGGTCGCCTTCGTGGTCGCCAAGCGGTGGGCCATGGGCCTCCAGCGGCGGGACCGGGAGAAGGTGCTGCACGGCCGGGAGACCGGCGTCATCAACCGGCTCCAGCACGGCGAGTTCGTCGAGGTGCACGCCCCGCTGCCGCAGGGCCGGCTCTACACCCTCACCTCGCACGACCAGCCGCAGCCCTCCGAACTGCCGCCCGAGGTGGACGAGAACGGGGTGGCCCGCAAGGCCGGGCTGTGGACCCGCGCGCGGGTGAAGCTCTCCCGCGGCTTCTACGGCGAGGGCAGCCAGATCGCCAAGCCCACCGCCGAGGAGCACGAGGAGATCAGCAGCGGCCACGGCCACCACTGATCCCCGCGCCGACGGCGCAAAGGGCCCGCTGTGCCGGAGACGGCGCAGCGGGCCCTCGTCGTGTTCCCTCGGCGAAGGCTTCAGCCGTTCAGCACGGCCGGCAGGACGGCGAACAGCGCCGCCGACAGGGTGACGGCGAGGCAGAGCACCGCCCAGCGGGCACAGATCCGGCGGCACTCCAGGCGGTAGCGGGCGGCCAGTCGGCGGCACCGCTCGACCGCGCGGTCGACCACCTCCTCCGCGTACCGCAACCGGTCGGCGGCGTAGGCCTGTTCGAGGACCTCCCGCTCCGCCGCCGGGAGCCACGCGAACTGCCCGGCGAACGCGCGGGCGTCCCGTTCGGCCGCCGCGACCTCCGCCTCCCAGGCCAGGAACCCCTCGATGCGGGCGAACTCCGTCCGGGGGTTCACCCGGGCGCCGCCACCCGCGGGCCTGCCCTGGCGGGGGCTCCGCGCTCTCGGCGGACGCTGTCTGCCACCCATGACCGCTCCTCACGTCCTGTCGAGCCGTTTCGCCGGAAACCTGCGGGATCCGGTCCTCCAGGGGGACCACTCCGCGACCAGGCAACTACTACCAGCGACGAACCGCAGGTGGCGGGCGGCTCGCCACGACCCGGGCAGCGGGCAAAAACTTGCGTACCGCGCACTATTGCGTGGCACGCATGTTCTGCGGGAGAGTGGACGGCATGACGGAGGGTCGACCCGGGCTCCGGGAACGGAAGAAGGCCGCGACGCGCGAGGCGCTCAGCTGGGCGGCACTGCGCCTGGCGGTGGAACGGGGACTGGAGAACGTCCGGGTCGAGGACATCGCGGCCGCGGCCGGGGTCTCCCCCCGCACGTACAACAACTACTTCTCCAGCAAGGCCGAGGCGATCGTCCACCGGCACCGCGAACGCATCCTGCGGTCCGCCGAGGCGCTGCGGAAGCGGCCGGCCGGGGAGCCGCTCTGGGAGGCGCTCACCCGGGCCCTGCTCGCACCGTACGAGGGCATGCCCGAGCAGCCGGACCCGCAGTGGACCGCCGGCATCCGGCTGGTGCTGCGCGAGCCGGCGCTCCAGGCCGAGCTGATGCGCGACGGGGCGCGGACCGCCGCCGGGCTCGCGGCCGCGGTGGCCGCCCGGACCGGCACCGACCCGGACCGGGACCTCTACCCGAAGCTGGTCACCGCCGCCGCGCTCGCCGCGGTCAAGGCCGCCAACGACCAGTACCTGACCGCCGACCCGCCGGTGCCGTTCCCGTCGCTGCTCGCCGAGGCGCTGCGACAGCTGGCGGCCGGGCTGCCCGATCCGTCACGGCAGTGATCGCACCTCGTGCAAGGGGGATTCGAGATGATCAACGACGTCGTCATCGTGGGCGCCGGACCGGTCGGGCTGTTCCTGGCCGGCGAACTGGCACTGGCCGGAGTGCGGCCGGTGGTGCTGGACCGGCTGCCCGCGCGCTCGGGCGAGCAGAAGGCCAACGGGCTGGTCGGGCAGGTGCTCCGGCTGCTCGACCACCGCGGTCTGCACCAGCCGATCAGCGGTGTCCCGGGCGCGCCGCGGCCCGTGCCGCGCTTCGTGTTCGGTGCCTTCCCGCTGGACCTGGAGCGGCTCGACCGGAACCCGCTGCACGCGGTGCCCGTGCCCCAGCACCGGATCGAGGAGGTGCTGGAGGAACGCCTCCGCGACCTGGGCGTCACCGTGCGCCGCGGCCACGAGGTCACCGGCCTGTGCCAGGACCCGGCCGGGGTGACCGTCGACGTCCACGGCCCCGACGGCGCCGGGCGGTTGCGCGCCCGCTACCTGGTCGGCGCGGACGGCGGCCGCAGCGCCGTCCGCAAGCTCGCCGGAATCGGCTTCCCCGGCGTCAGCTCGCCCGACCCGGTCTCCCGCATCGCGCACGTGCTCCCGCCCGAGGGGATGCGCCTCACGGGCGATGGCGGGGTCCTGCTGCCGGGCTGCCCGACGCCGTTCCGCGTCTACACCCACACCCGCACCGACCACGGCGTGTTCGTCATCGCGCCGTTCGATCCGGACGCCGTCATGATCGCCACCATGGAGTGGGGCGGCCCCCCGGTGGACCAGCGGGCCCCGCTCGCCCTGGACGAGCTGCGCGCCAGCATCCGCCGGGTGACCGGCGCCGATCTGGCACTCGCCCCGGCCCGTACCACCGGGCGGTTCAGCCCGCGCCGCACCGTCGGCCACCACACCCGGCTCGCCGAGCGCTACCGCGACGGCCGGGTGCTGCTGGTCGGCGACGCCGCCCACGTGCACGCCGCGACCGGTGGCCCCGGCCTCAACCTCGGCCTCCAGGACGCCGCCAACCTCGGCTGGAAGCTCGCCGCCGAACTGCGCGGCTGGGCCCCGCCCGGACTGCTGGACAGCTACCACCGGGAGCGCCACCCGGTCGGCGAGCGGGTCTTCATGCACTCCCAGGCCCAGACGGCGCTGATGTCCCCCGGCCCCGGGACGACCGCGGTGCGCGCCCTGTTCGGCGAACTGCTGGAGCACCCGGACAACCTCGGCCGGATCGCGGCGCTGATGGCGGGCAGTGACGTCCGCTACCAGGTCGACTGCCCGCACCCGCTGGCCGGGCTCTTCGTTCCCGAACTCACCGCGACCACCGCTGACGGCTCCGTCCGGATCGCCGAACTCGCCCGCACCGGACGCCCGTTGCTGATCGACCTCACGGGCGGGCACCCCGGGCTCGCGGGCCCGGCGGCGGCCTGGAAGGACCGGGTGGACCTCGTGACGGCCCACTGTGCGCGGCCACCGGCCGGCGCCCTGCTGCTGCGCCCGGACGGCTACGTGGCCTGGGCCGCCGAGCCCGGCCGGGCCGACCCCGACGGGCTGGTCCGGGCGCTGCGCGGCTGGTTCGGCGAAGCCCGCGCTTGAGTGCGCCGCGCGCCGCCCCGGCCAGCTCCGCGCACGGGGCGGCCGGAGAGCCGCCGCGGCGGTGGGGGACAATGGACGGCATGTCCCGACGTCGTACCGCGCCCCGCACCTCCGCGCCCCGGCTGCTGCCCTCCTCGCCCTGCCCGTGCGGCCTGGCCGCCCCCTACGGCGACTGCTGCGGGCGGATGCACCGGGGCCAGACGGCGGCCACCACCGCCGAGTCCCTGATGCGGTCCCGGTTCAGCGCCTTCGCCGCGCAGGACGAGGCCTACCTGCTGCGCACCTGGCACCCCGACACCCGGCCGGCCGAGGTCGACTTCGACCCGGGGCTGCGCTGGACCGCCCTGGAGGTGGTCGCCACCACCGAGGGCGGCGCGTTCCACGCGGAGGGCACGGTCGCCTTCCGGGCGCACTGGACCGAGGGCGGCGAGGAGGGCGTGCTCACCGAGAACAGCCGCTTCGTGCGCCACGAGGGCGCCTGGGTGTACCTCGACGCGCTCTCGCTCGGCTGAGCCCCGGAGGCTTCCAGGTGTCCTCGCACCGCCGCGGCCCCGGATCGTCCTGATCCGGGGCCGCGGCGGTCGGTCCCGTCCGCTACAGGTAGTCGTCCAGCCGGGCCAGGGCGAAGCCCTGCGCGGTGACGTCGTTGACGACCTTGCGCAGCAGGTCCGGCATGGTGGCGTTCCAGATGCCGGTGCCCCGGAAGTGGGTCAGGATGATGTCCCCCGGGTGCAGCTTCTGGTCGTCGTAGCGCCACTCCATGTGGTCCGGGAACGCCTCCTCGTTCCACAGCGGCACCGCCTCCACCCCGCAGGAGGCCGCCGCGCGCAGCGTGTCGTCGTTGTACTCGCCGTAGGGCGGCCGGAACAGCCGGGGGCGGACGCCGATCTGCTGCTCCAGCTGGTCCTGCTGGTTGCAGATCTCCTCGCGCTGGGTGTCGTAGTCCAGGATCTTCAGGTTGCGGTGGTTGATCGTGTGGTTGTTGATCTCCACACCCTGCGCGTGCAGGTCGCGGAAGTAGCCGTAGTTCTCGCGGGCCAGGTAGTCGGAGACGTAGGTGCTGAGCGGGATGCCCAGTTCCTCGGCCATCCGGGAGAACTCGGGGTCCTTCTCGTCGCCGTCGTCGACGGTCAGGAAGACCACCTTGTCGTCGGTCGGCACCCGGTAGACGACGGGCGGTCGGGCGTCCGCCAGCTTGACGCCCTGCCCCTGGGTGAGCGCGACCCTGGTGGCCGGACGCGGCGGGGCCTTGAACGGCACCTGGTCCAGGCCCCACCGCTGGGCCGTCTCCAGCGCGGTTCGGGCGGCCGCCTCCTGGCGGGCCATCGTGTCGCCGCCGCTCTCCTCCTCCGTGTGGGCCGCTCCGGGGAGCTGCGGCGGGGCGGCGAGCGCCGCGTTCGCGTCGACCGGGGCTGCCTTCGGCTCGGCGGGAGCGGACGGACCGGCGCAGCCGGCGAGGACGGCGGAGAGGCAGACGGTGGCCAGCAGGCCGGTCCGGCGCTTCTGATTCCCGCTCAGATCCCCACCAATACGACAAACTGATGGTCTGTTCATAGGTGCACTGCTCCCCCGTCGTGCACCACCGCCAATCCCCTCGTCACCCGCCCGGGGCAACGACCCACCGAAGGCCTTGCCGTTCCTTTGCCCGGGCGGCCGATCGCGGCCGCCGCGAAATCCGATTGCGCCGACGGCCCGCGAACCGGATCATGCGCGCATGACGAACACCGCGCCCCGCAGATCCGGCCTCTGGACCGTCACCACCGCCGACGTGACCACCCCCGAGGCCCTCGGACTGCTGCGCGAGTACTACTACGACGTGGCCAACCGCTACTACCGGCTGCACCTCGGCCGGGAGGGCACCCCCGAGGAGCTGGAATCCGGCCTGGCCGACTCCCCCAGCGACGACCTCGTCGCCCCCGACGGCCTCTTCCTGATCGGCCGCCACGACGGTGTGGCCCACTCCTGTGCCGGGCTGCGCCGGCTCGACGCCGGCACCGCCGAGCTGACCCGCGTCTTCGTCCGCCCCGCTCTGCGCGGCACCGGCGGCGGCGGAGCACTGCTGGCCGCCGTCGACCGGGCCGCCCGGTCCCTCGGCGCCGGCCGGATCGTCCTCGACACCCGCCTCGACCTGGTCGAGGCCCGCGCGCTGTACCTGCGGCACGGGTACCGAGAGACACCCGCCTACAACAGCCGCCCGTACGCCGAGGTCTGGTACGGGAAGGACCTCACGGCCGTCGGGTGATCAGGTGGTCGAGCGGCTCCAGGGGGTCTCGGCGCCCGGGGAGGGCTCCCGCTCCGGTACCCGGCCGTCCACCGTCGTGCCCGCCAGCGCGGCCGTGAGTTCGGCCGCCGAGGGCGGGTTGGCGCCCGGGCGGGCGACGGTCAGCGCGGCCGCCGTCACCGCGCGGGTGAGGCAGCCGGGGAGCTCGGCCCCGGTCGCGCGGGCGTCGAGGAAGGCGGCCATGAAGGAGTCCCCGGCGCCGACGGTGTCCGCCACCCGCACCGGGACCGCCGCGGCCTCGGCGTGCCCGCCTCCGGCGGTGCGGGCGAAGGCGCCCTCGGCACCGAGGGTGACCGCGACCACCGAGGGGCCGAGGGCCAGCCAGCGCTCGGCGACCGCCTCGGGCCGCTCCCCCGGATAGAGCCAGGCCAGGTCCTCGTCGCTGGCCTTGACCAGGTCGCTCAGCGCCACGCAGCGCTCGACCCGGCGGACGGCCTCGGCCCGCTCGCCCATCAGCGCGGGCCGCACGTTCGGGTCGTAGCTGATCCCCGCCCGCCCGCGCCAGCGCTCCACCAGCGCCAGGACCGATCCCGCGCCCGGCTCGGTGACCGCGGCGATCGAGCCGAGGTGGATCGCCGCCGGCGGCTCGGGGAGCTCGGTCAGCCCGGTCGGCGGGAGCGTCCAGCCGATGTCGAAGGCGTAGTGGGCCTGCCCCCGCCCGTCCAGTTCCACCACGGCCGAGGGCGTCCGGGCGACCTCGGCGGCCCGCACCCGCACGCCCGCCGACTCCAGGTGCCGCCGGATCAGCCGGCCGTTGGCGTCCGGGCCGAGCTCGGTGAGCAGCGTGGCCGGCCGGCCCAGCCTGGCCAGGCCGTAGGCGACGTTCGCGGGGCTGCCGCCGGGGTGCACCCGGTCCGGGGCGCCGTCCGTCCGGACGATGTCGGCGACGCACTCGCCGATCACCAGGACGGGGGAGGCTGGGCTGGTCACGGCGGCTCCTGGCATCCGGTTCGCGGGCGGCGTCTCGGCCGCCAGCCTACGGGGTGCGCGCGCCGGGGGGCGGTGCCGGGGCATGAAGTACGGCCGCCGGACCTGGCCAGGATTTCCGACGGCCGTGGCTCGTCCGTCAGGGGACGAAGCACTCCTGACGCTAGTCCGCGCCCGGGGGCCCCGCCATCACCGTGAGCCGTCCGGGGGACGACGGTGTGTCGCCGGATCGCGCGGGTCGCGTTCGCCACCGCCCGCTCACCGAACGGACCGATACCGGCCCGGCGGTCCACTAGCATCGGCGCGGTCCCCCCCCTGGCCGGGCGGCTTCCGCGCCGGTGCCGCTATCGGCATCGGCTTCCGCTCCGGCCCCCGCTCGTGAAGTGCGGTGATCGCCCTTGTCCAGGCCCCGTGCCGGTCTCCTCCTGTCGCTCGCGCTCAGTGCGGCGCTGGTGTCCGCGAGCGTGCCGCCGGCCGGCGCCGCCGACGGACCGGGCGATCCGGTCTTCCCCTCGCTCGGGAACCCCGGCTACCGGGCGCTCGGGTACGACCTGGCCTTCGGCTACCGCGCCGACAGCCGGACGGTGGACGGCACGGCCTCGGTCACCGTGCGGACCGACCGTGCGCTGGCCCGGCTGGAGCTGGACGCGCTCGGGCTCGCCGTGCGCGCCGTGCGGGTCGACGGACGGCCGGCCGGCTTCGCGACCCACGACGAGAAGCTGACGGTCACCCCGGCCAGGCCGTTCCTCCCGGGCGACGTCAGCCGGCTGACCGTCGAGTACACCGTCGATCCGCGCGCCGAGCTGCCCCACACCGCCTGGGTGCCCACCCCGGACGGCTTCGCGGTGGCCGGCCAGCCGGACGGCGCGCACACCGTCTTCCCGTGCGACGACCACCCGGGCGACAAGGCCCGCTTCACCATCGCGGTGACCGCCCCGGACGGTCTCCTGGGTGTCGCCAACGGGGAGCCGGCGGCGACCGAGCGGCTCGGTGACGGCCGCACCACCCGCCGGTACGTCTCCCGCGAGCCGATGGCCACCGAGCTGGTCCAGGTCTCGGTCGGCGCCTACACCGTGCGCAGGCGCACCGGCCCGCACGGGCTGCCGCTGCGGGACGTGGTGCCGACCGCCCGCGCCGCCGAGCTGGAGCCCGCGCTCGCCCTCACCCCCGGTCAACTCGCCTGGGCCGAGGCGCGCCTGGGGCCGTTCCCGTTCGAGACGTACGGGATCCTGCCGGCCGACACGGACGATCCGGCCGCCTTCGCCTTCACCGGGCTGGAGACCCAGACGCTCACCCTCTACAAGCCGGCCTTCCTGCTCCGGCCGGAGGCGGCGATCGCCCCGCACATGGTGCACGAGCTGGTCCACTCCTGGTTCGGCGACAGCGTCTCCCCGGCCAGGTGGTCCGATGTCTGGCTCAACGAGGCCCACGCCGACTTCTACGGCCTGGAGTACCGCTACGAGCGCGGCTGGCCGGACCCCGAGGGCCACACCTCGCTGGTCGACCAGATGCGCGCGCTCTACCTCCTGGGCGACCGGTGGCGGCACGACGCCGGGCCGGTCGCCTCCCCCACCGCGGCCAACCTCTTCCACGACCAGCGCTACACGGGCGGCGCGCTGGTGCTGTTCGCCCTGCGGGAGAAGGTCGGGGCGGACACCTTCGACCGGATCGAGCGCGCCTTCCTCCGCGAGCACCGGCACGGGAACGCGACCACCGAGGACTACGTGCGGACGGCCTCGCGGGTGTCCGGGCAGGACCTGGAGGGCTTCCTCGACGACTGGCTGTACGGGACGCGGACGCCGCCGATGCCGGGGCACCCGGACTGGGTGGTGGGGCCGGTGGACGGGGCGGCGGCGGTGGGCGCGACGGGGGCGGTGGTGGCGGCCGGGGGGCCGTCGGCCTCGGAGGGCGCGACCGGGGGCGGGACCGGAGGTGCGGCCACGGTGGCGGGCGGGTCCCCGGGGTCCCGGGGCGCCGGGACGCCCTGACGGCGCGGTTGGGGCTGCTGGTGCACGCCCGGCGCGCCGCCGTGCGCCCGATCGGCCCGCGCACGCCCTGACCGGCCGGGGCGCGTGGGGCCATGGTGGTCCCCACGGCCCGCCCGCCGCCCGGCATGGTCCCGGTCGGCTCGCGGGCCGTCCAACGTTCCCGCGCCGGAGCCGTCGTGAACCGGCGCCGGCTGCTCCCGGGGGCGTTGTCAGTGCCGGGTGCTAGCGTCCCCAGCACGATCGGACGAATGAACGGGGGTCTCCTGATGGGTGTCGAACTGCGGCTCAGCGGTGGGCTCATAACCGGCGGCCGGCCGCTCCGGTGACGGGTCCGGCGTCGGTGGTGGCGGTGGGGGATCGGCGCGGCCGGCCGTAACCCCTCCGGCGCGGCCTCGTTGGACCGGCCATGAAGAAGCGCAGCATGCTTGCCGTCGCCTCGCTCGCCGTCGGCGTCGTGGCCTCCCTCACCGCGCCGAGTGCGCACGCCAGTGCCGTGGGCGGGCAGGAGGGTCTGCCCGGGCCGCTGAGCAGCGCTCCGGACGTGGTGCCCGGGCAGGTCGGTGACGCGGGTGGTGTCGTCGGGCAGGCCACGGGCTACGTGACCGGATCGGCCGACGGTCTGGTGGCGGTCACTCCGGCGTAGTCCCCGCTGACGGCTCAGGGCATCGGGGCGCCGAGGTCCTGGGTCCAGTAGGGGGTGCCGGCCGAGCTGGTGGCGAAGCCGACGCCGATGTCCTTGAATCCGCAGTCGAGCATGTTGGACTGGTGGATTCCGCCGTCCATCCAGCGGGCGAAGACGGCGGCCGGGGTGGTCGGACCCCGGTCGAGGTTCTCACCCCACTGAGACCAGCGGTAGCCGACGGCGGTGATCCGGGCATCGGTGCGGACGCCGTCCGGGTTGACGTGGTCGAAGAAGCCGCGGGTGGCCATGTCGTCCGCGTGCTTCTGGGCCGAGGCGTGCAGCCTGGGCTCGACCCGCAGCGGGGCGCAGCCGGCCTTGGCGCGTTCGGCGTTGACCAGGTCCACCAGCTGGCGCTCCGGGTTGGGCAGCGTTGTCGCAGCGGCGGTACGGGTCATGGTCGGCGTCGGTGCGGGCGTCGGGAACACGGTCGCTGACTGGGGCGGCGTCAGGGTCGGCGTCACCTTGGGCGTGGGCGGGACGGCGGCGGGTGCGGCGGCAACGGTCGGGGTGCCCTGGGCGGCTATCGGGGCGGCGGGCTCCGGTGCCGTCGCCCGCTGGGGTTCGCCGCTCTGCGGCCAGACCAGGGCGAGGGTGGTCACGGCGACTGCCGCTCCCGCTCCGCTCACCAGCACCGCCTTGCGGGCGGCGGTGCCCGCCCAGCCTCCGTGCCCTCCCCCGCCCGTGCCCGGGTGCGCGCCGGTTCCGGTGTGGGCTCCGGCGCCCGGGCCGCCGGTGGCGCCTCCGTGGGCGGAGCCCGCTCCGGTGGCGGCCGTCGAGGAGGCGGCGGTGGCCGCGGTGTGCTGGAAGTGCAGCAGCACGGGCGAGTCGAGTGGGATCGGCACCAGGGCGAGGCCGGCCAGCAGGCCCTCGGCCGGGAAGAGGTCACGGCCGAGGCTGCCGCAGCCCGTACAGTCCCGGGTGTGGCGGGCGATGCGCTTGCGCCAGACCGAGTTCGGGGTGCCGTCGAATCCCGTGGTGAGCTCGACCAGCCCGGGGCAGCGGGGGTAGGCGCAGAGCGCGCGGACCACGACGCGGCCCGCTTCGAGCTGCTTCTTCATCCGCTGCACCCGCACCGCGGTGTGCTGCGGGCTCAGGCCGAGGGCCTCGGCGAGTTCGGCGCGGGTGAGTTCGCCGACGGCCTCCAGCCACCAGAGGGAGAGCAGCTCGCGGTCGTCGGGGTCCAGCCAGCGGGTGGCCTCGGCCACCTCGCGGCGCTGGCCGGACAGGCCGAGGCGCAGGATGGTGAGGTCGGTGAAGTCGGCCCGCGGGTCGGCGACCTCCCAGGTCTCGTCCAGACCGCCGACGGTCGGTTGCTGCCGGCCGGCCGTGTGACGGCGGCGCACCTGGTTCATGGTGATGGCGACCAGCCAGGACCGGAAGGACTCCGGGTCACGGAGCCCTTCCAGGCCGTCCAGGGCCCGGATCATGGTCTCCTGGGCGACGTCGTCCACGTCGGCGTGACCGCCGAGGGCGCGGCCGGCCACGTTGTAGACGAGCGGCAGCCAGGCGGCGACCAGCGCCTCCCGTGCCTGCCGGTCGCCTGCCTGCGCCGCGAGTACCAGGGCGGTCCCGGTCCTCTTCTGCACCTCAGCGTTCATGGTCCGCACTCCGTGTTGCCGTGTTTCGTCCGCCGCTGCCTCCTCGGAGACCTGTGGGGAGTGATCAGATAACAACAATGTGCACGGAATCGGAAAATCGGACCGGATTGGTCGGTCCGGTCCGCCGTCGGACGGACCGCCACCGGACCGGACCGCCGTAGGACCGGACCGCCGTAGGACCGGACCGGAGCCGGTCACTCGGGAGCGGCGAACACCTGGGTCCACCACGGACCGTTGGCGCCCGTGCGCACGCCCACGCCGAGCTGGTCGAACGAGCAGTTCAGGATGTTGGCCCGGTGGCCGGGGCTGTTCATCCAGGAGTCCATCACTGCGGCCGGGTCCTTCTGGCCTCGGGCGATGTTCTCTCCCCAGGTGCTCCAGCTGTAGCCGGCCGCCTCGATCCGGTGGTCGGCGTGCTCGCCCTCGGGGCTGGCGTGGTCGAAGTAGTTGCGGTCGGCCATGTCGTCGCTGTGGGACTGGGCCGCGCTCGCCAGCCGGGAGTCGGCGCTGACCGGTCCACAGCCGGCCTTGGCCCGCTGGATGTTGACCAGGTCCACGACCTGCTGGGCATACCCCGCCGCCGCTCCTCCACCCACCGGCGGGGCACCGCCGGGGCGCCTGGCCGCCACGGCGGCGGGGGCGGGAGCGGCGGAGTTGGGGCGGTTGGAGGCCGGAGCCGCCTTGGCCGCGGGCGCCGGGGCAGCGGGGGCGGTGGCCGGACCGGCCTCGGATGCCGTCGGGGAGGCCGGGGCGGTGGTGGCCGGAGCGGCCGCCGAGGCGCTCGGGGCGGCGGACGTCGGGCTCACCGGCAGCGGCAGGTCCGGGTTCGTACCCCCGGTGCCGGGGACCTGGATGCCCCCGCGTGTGCCCAGCTCCGCGGAGATCAGCGCGTCGGCGGACAGCGGCTGGGCGGCCACGTCGCGGTCGGCCTGCTTGCCGCCGTACGCCGCGTAGCCCGCGCCGGCCAGCGCGGCGAACAGCCCGGTGCCGGCCACCGCGGCGGCGACCGCGGCGACCGGCACGATCCCGCCGCGCCGCCGCGCCCGCCTGCCGTGGCCGGCGTGCCTCTCGGCGGCCCGCCGCGCCGCCCGACCGCCGGGGCGGCCACGGGTACCACTCCCGTGGCCGCCACCGGCGTCGCCTCCGCTCGCCGGGAGGATGGTCGTCCTGTCGTCGCTGTTCACGTGGCCACGCTTTCTGTTCCGGGTCGACTGGTCGGGTGTCGACACTTGGGAGACCTCCCGGCGGGGCGTCGATAACAGAAACTCCGAACGAGTGTCCGGCGGTCGCGTCGCGGGCTCAGCCGGCCGGGGCCTCCGGAGCCATGTCGTAGGTGATGAACCTGACCTGGGTGGCGACCTGGTCATACTTTCCGCGGGCCCGGTAATTGTCCTCGGAGGTGATCCAGCGCACGGTGTTCCACCCGCGTTCGGCCGCGATTTCCCGCAGGCGGCCCAACAGCACGTCCACCGCCCCGCCGCCCCGGACCTCCGGCATCACGAACAGGTCGTCCAGGAAGCAGCCGACCGCCCCGTGCAGCGGCCGCGAGAACGGCCGGTAGTGGGCGAGCCCGACCGGCCGGCCTTCCTCGTCCCGAACCAGCAGCGCCGACACCTCGTGCTCCGGGTCGGTGATCCAGGACCACACCAGCTTGGCCTTCTCGTCCGTACTCGGCACCCGGTAGAACTCGCAGTACCCCCGGTAGAGTTCACGCCACGCGGCGTAGTCACCGGACTCGGGCGCACCGACCTGCCAGGCGTTCTTGGTGGTCTCGCTCATCTCGGGCTCCATCACTCGGCGATCATTGCGGGCCCCAAGCATGACGCCCCGTCGGGCCACCACCGACCACCACAGCGGCCAACACCACCCACTACGCACACCACTCCGTCGCCTTGCCACCACCACCTGAACGGGCCAATCGGGCGGGGCAGTGATGAACGGCCCCGGTCTGGGTTGGGCCCTTCGGGGGCTGCGGGCGTGTCGGTGGGTGCGGCGGCCGCGTGTCCGGGTTTCGGGGAGGGGCGGCTGGCGAGGGGCGGTACGCGGCGAGCCGGGTGGGGACGTGATCGCCGTGAGGGTGGTGTTGCGGGCCCGGGGTCGGTGGTCCAGGTGTGGTGGACGGCCCAGGACAAGCGGGGGTCCATGCGGGTTGTCGGCATGCGGATGGGCGTTGGGCGGCCAGGGGGATGGCCGGGCCTGGGCTGATCGGACGGCGGTCGCGCGCCGGGCTGGGTGGTGAGTGATCGCCGTCAGGGGGCGGGGTTGTGGCCTGGTGGTGTCCGGGGGCGTCGGTCGCACCGGTGGGGGCTGCGCGTGGTGGGTGAGGGGTGGGGTGGCCGCGCTCGGGCTTTGGAAGCGGTGGCCGACCCTGGGCTGGCGAGTGGCCGGGCCTGGGCCGGTCGGGTGGAATGAGGTGATCACCGTCAGGGACCCGGCAACGGCCAGTGCGAGTGGTCCAGGAGTGGTGGGCGGCCGAGGTCAGGATGGGGATCTGGGCGGATTGTCGGCCCGAGGGGGCTGCGGACGCGTAGGCGGGGGACAGCCGCGCGCCAGGGTTTCGGGGGCGAGGGGCTGGATTTGGGCTGGGGCGATGCGCGGTGGGTCGGGTGGGGGGTGAGGTGACCGCCGTCGGGGGCTTGGGTCCCGCGTGGTGGGTGAAGGTGGCCGCGGTTGGGATGCGGGGACGAGTGGCCGGGCCTGGGCCGGTCGGGTGAGGGTGGGGCGATCGCCGTCGGGCCGGGACGAGTGGTCCAGGGGTGCGGGGGCAGGGGGTGGGGCGGATGCTGGGGAGGGTTGGAGGTGGTGGCGTGGCGGGGTTGGAGCGGTTGGCGGTGGTGTCGCGGGAGGTGGCGGCCGAGGCGGGGCGGCGGGTGAAGACGGCGTTGCTGGCCGGGTGTCTGCGGGAGCTGGGGCCGGTGGAGGGGGCGGCGGCGGTGGCGTTGCTGTCCGGGGAGTCACAGCGGCTGCGGACGGGGATCGGGCCGGCGGCGTTGCGGGGGCTGCCGGAGCCGGCGGCGGAGGCTTCGCTCGGGGTGCGGGAGGTGGAGCAGACCCTGGAGCGGATCGCCGGGGTGCACGGACCGGGGGCCCAGTCGGAGCGGCGGCGGCTGTTGCACGAGGTGTTCGCGCGGGCGACCGGGGTCGAGCAGGCGTTCCTGCGGGCGGTTCTGGTCGGGGACCTGCGGCAGGGGGCGCTGGACGCGGTAGTCGGGGACGCCGTGGCGCAGGCCGCCGGGGTGTCGCCGGCCTCGGTGCGGCGGGCGTTGATGTTCCGGGGATCGGCCCGGGCGGTGGCGCAGGCGGCGCTGAGCGGCGGGGAACCGGCGCTCGCGGAGTTCCGGCTGGAGGTGGGCCGGGCGGTGCGGCCGATGCTGGCCGCCTCCGCCCCTGACGTGACCACGGCGCTGGAGCGCACCGGTCCGGCCGCGCTGGAGTGGAAGCTGGACGGCATCCGGATGCAGGTGCACCGGGAGGGCGGGGAGGTCGCGGTGTTCACCCGGAGCCTGGACGACATCACCGCGCGCGTCCCCGAGGTGGTCGAGGCCGCACTGGCGCTGCCGCTGCGCTCGGCCGTGCTGGACGGCGAGGCGGTCGCGCTCGGTCCGGACGGTCGGCCGCGCCCGTTCCAGGAGACCGCCGCACGCACCGCCTCCCGGCGGGACCCCGCCCGGCTGCGCGCCGAAGTCCCGCTCGACGTCTACTTCTTCGACCTGCTGCACCGGGACGGCGAGGACCTGGTCGACCGTCCCGGCCGGGAGCGCTGGGCCGCACTGGCCGAGGCCGCGCCGCGGGACCTGCGGGTCGACCGGGTCGAGACCGGGGACCGCGAACGGGCGCTGGCCTTCTTCCGCGAGACGCTGGCGCTCGGCCACGAGGGCGTGCTGGTGAAGGACCCGGCGGTCCCGTACGCGGCCGGGCGGCGGGGCGCGGGCTGGATCAAGGTGAAGCCCCGGCACACCCTGGACCTGGTGGTGCTGGCCGCCGAGTGGGGCAGCGGGCGGCGGGACGGCTTCCTCAGCAACCTGCACCTGGGCGCCCGGGCGGCGGGCGAGCCGGGGCTGGGCCCGTGGGTGATGCTCGGCAAGACCTTCAAGGGCCTGACCGACGAGACGCTCGCCTGGCAGACCACCGAGTTGCTGGCCCGGGAGACCGGGCGGGACGCCTGGACGGTGCGGGTCCGGCCGGAACTGGTCGTCGAGATCGCGTTCGACGGGGTGCAGCGCAGCCCCCGCTACCCCGCCGGTCTGGCCCTGCGGTTCGCCCGGGTGGTGCGTTACCGGACGGACAAGTCCGCCGCCGAGGCCGACACCGTCGCGACGGTGCGGGAGATCGCCGCCGCTGAGGGTTTGTGAGCCCGGCGGTGGCGGGCGGCGCGATCCACCGCGCGCCACCCGACCGCCGGGGCGGCGCCCGTCCAAACCTGCCGGGCCGCCCGGCGGCTCCGACGGGCACCGAATCGGCCATTCTCGACGATCCGTCCACGGCACCATCCGTGGACGGAGCAACGGCGGCTAGGTTGGCCATGACAACGAGAGTCGGCCGCCGGACAGCCGGCGGCACACTGGCGAGAGGTGCCCGACCATGCGGGTGAGTGTCGACCGGGACCGCTGTTGCAGCTCCGGGATGTGCGTGACCAACGTTCCCGAGGTGTTCGACCAGGACGACCACGACAGCCTGGTGAGGCTCCGTCAGACCACCTTCCGCCCGGACCAGTTCGACGATCTCAGGCTGGCCGCGCAGCTCTGCCCGGGCGGCGCGATCACCGTGGTCGAGGACGAGCCGGCCGAGGTCGAGGGCTGACCGGCCGCCCCCTGCTCAGCCACCTGCCCGAACGCCCGACCGGCCAGTTGCCCGACCGCCGAGTTGCCGACCGCCGAGTTGCGCGACTGCCGCAGCGCCCAACTGCCCGACGACGAACGCCCGGAGGCCGGTCGGCGCCGATCCGGCCCGGCCGCTCCCCCGGACGCTGCGCGACAACTGACGCGCCGTCACCCCACCCCACCGGAGCAGCTCCGCGAAGCAAGGAGACCCCCGCCTTGACGAGCACGCCCACCGCCCACGCCGTCCCGCTCCCCGCCCGGCACTCCGCCGAGTGCCCGTTCGGACCGCCGCCCGCCTACACCGAGGCCGCCGCCACCGCCCCGCTGACCCGCGCCGACGTCCCCGGCGGCGAGCCCTGCTGGCTGGCCACCGGCTACGCCGAGGTCCGCACCGTCCTGTCCGACCGCCGGTTCAGCGCGGACCCCCGCCACCCGACCTTCCCGGTGCTGATCGCCGGAAGCCGGGAGCGGATCGCCGAGAACCCCACCTTCCTGCGGCTCGACGACCCCGAGCACGCCCGGCTGCGCCGGATGGTCACCGGGGACTTCCTGGTCAAGCGGGTCGAGGCGATGCGCCCCGACATCCAGCGGATCGTGGACGAGGCGCTGGACGCGATGACCGGCGGCCGCACCGAGGCCGATCTGGTCGCCGACTTCGCGCTGCCCGTCCCCTCCCTGGTGATCTGCCTGCTGCTCGGCGTCCCGTACGGGGACCGCCGGTTCTTCCAGCGCATCAGCCGGACGCTGCTCGACAGCACCAACACGCTGGAGACGCTCCTCGACGCCCAGGAGGAGCTGCTGGCGTACCTGCGGGCGCTGGCGGACCGCAAGCGGCAGCAGCCGGAGGACGACATCCTCAGCCGGCTCGCCGCCCGGGACGACCTGACCCCGCGCGAGGTCGCCGCCACCGGCCTGCTGCTGCTGATCGCCGGGCACGAGACGACCGCGAACATGATCGCGCTCTCCACCGCCCTGCTGCTCGACCGGCCCGACCAGATCGCCAGGCTGGCCGACCCGGCCGCGGTGCCCGGCGCGGTGGAGGAGCTGCTGCGCCTGCTGACCATCGTGCACACCGGGGTGCCCCGGGTGGCGTTGGAGGACGTGGAGCTGGGCGGCACGACGGTCAGGGCCGGGGAGGGCGTGATCGCGATGCTCTCCACCGCCAACCGGGACGAGGAGGTGTTCGGCGGCACCGACCGGTCGCCGGTCGACGAGCTGGACCTGGACCGGGACGCCCGGCGGCACATGGCCTTCGGCTTCGGCGTGCACCAGTGCCTGGGCCAGCCGCTGGCCCGCGCCGAGCTCCAGATCGCGCTGGCCACCCTGTTCCGGCGGCTGCCCGGACTGCGGCTGACCGTCCCCCGCGACGAACTCGCCTTCCGTACCGACTCGTTCATCTACGGCATGCGGTCGCTGCCGGTGACCTGGTGATGACCGTGTGAATCGGCGGGACCTCTCCGGGACGCTCCCCGGGTCACCCGGCTGGCCCCGGCGCCGGGGCGGAGGCAGGCTTGAAGGGCGAAAGACAGCACCGACCCTGCCGCGCCTCCGGCCCGGGCGCATCCGGGCCGGCCGAGGAGACGGAGCCCGCGATGACCGACATGAGCGACCGGTCCAAGGTGAGCACCGAGGAGGACGCGGACGTCCGCGCCGCGGACCCCGAGGAGGGCATCACCTCGATGCAGAACCTGCACGCGCAGGACACCTCCCAGGCGGAGGGCGACACCATGCTGGACGAGCCAGGCCAGACCGGCTGACCGTCCGCGGAACCGACTCGACCGCCCGGTGGGACCGGGCGGTCGCCGTGACCGCAGGTGTCGCTGCTCCGGCGGCGGGCCACCCGCGGGGGAGGATAGGCGCATGACCGAACACGACCAAGGAAACCGCCAGGCCCCGGCGCCCGCGGACCCGCGCACGTCGTGGGCGACCTGGACCACCCAATCGATCATCAGCGGCCCCGGTGGGGTGCGCACCGCCGAGGTCGGCCCGATCTCCGGCGACCTCACCGTGCACACCACCTGGGTGGACGGCGAGGTGGAGCTGACCGTCCAGTACACCGGCGCGCTGGACTGGTACACCGTCTCCGGCAGCCCGCTGCCGGCGGACGACGAGACCACCGCGCGGGCGATCCACCAGGCGATGGTGAACGGCGTCAAGGCCGGCGGGGGCACGGGTGCCCCGGCGCCCCCGAAGCTTTAGGAACCTCGCCGAAGCTCTGGGAACCTCGCCGGAGTCTCCAGGAACGGCGGGGGGGGGGGCGGGAGGTGGTGGGGGGGGGGGCGGGGGGGCGGACTTTTTTGGTCGTGATCGTAGCCTTTCGCGGGGAGGTTTTGCGGCAG
>NZ_JBVITE010000009.1:0-21732 GCF_055575155.1 Kitasatospora sp. NPDC034533 | reverse complement strand
ACCCCCCCCCCCCCCCCCCCCCCCCCCCCCCCCCCCCCCCCCCCCACCCCCCCCCCTCCCCCCCCCCCCCCCCCCCCCCCCCCCCCCCTCCCCTCCCCTCCCCCCCCCCCCCCCCCCCCCCCCCCCCCCCCCCGCCGTTCCCGCTCTCTCAGTGAGCCCGGCCGCCCTCCTGACGCGGATCGCCCCGCACCGCCGGTTCGGCCCCGGGAGCCGGGGCGGCGGCGGTCCAGTAGGCCCGGTCCTCGGGACGGCGCCTGCGCAGGTCCTCCCGGACCTCGCCGGCCAGCCGGCGGGTGTCGCGGCGGTTCATGGTGGCGCCGATGCCGGCGCCGACGAGCAGCGGGGTCACCGCCGGCAGGTGGCGCAGCGAGCTGCGGGTCAGCCGGTGGCCGACCTGCCGGCGCACCTCCGAACCGATCGCCAGCGCGGCGAAGCCCGCCGGCCGCACCAGCAGCCCCGCGTCGATCCCCCGGCGGTTGGCCCAGGCTCCGAGGTAGGCGCCGGCCCGCTGGGTGGCGGTGCCCTGGGCCGGGGTGCCGTAGACCTCGTGCAGCTCGGCGATCAGCTTGACCTCCAGAGCCGCCACCGCGAGCGTCTCCGCCGCGATCTCCACCGGCATCGCGGGCGGCACCGGCAGCATCGCCGCGGCGCCGACGCCCGCGCCGAGCGCGCCGGAGGCCCGGACGGCACCGGCGACCAGCCGGTCGGCCAGTTCCTCCGCGAAGGCGGCGTCCGGGTGCTGCGCCCGCAGGGTGGCGAGGTCGCGCACCGGAATCCGCGGCGCGGCCTGCACCAGCTGTTCGGTCAGCGCCTTGCCGCCGAGCGCGGCGCCCTTGGCCGCTCCCCGGGCGGCGGCGCGGCCCCCGTGGCCGATCAGCCGGGCGGCGTGCAGCACCACGGCCCGGCCTCGGCCGCGCTGCTTCGCCGCGTACTCGGCGACCGGTCCCCGGCCGATCGGCTGCTCGGACGCCTCGACCAGTTCGGCGAGCCGCTCGGTGAGGTCGGGCTCGGCTGCCCCGGGCACGGGCGGACCGGGCGCGGTCGACTCGGGCTCGGGCACACCGGGCACGGGCGGCCCGGACGAGGTCGACTCGGGCCCGGCCGACTCGGGCCCGGCTACCTCGGGCACAGCCGATTCGGGCACGGGCGGACCGGACTTGGCGGGTGGCCGGGAGCGTCCCGGTCTACGGAAGACTGCCATGGGAATCCGGTACCCCTTTCGCGACGGCTTTCACGACGACGCCACGGCCCGGGCCGGCTACTCGGCGACCTCCACCCCGCGCCAGAAGGCCACCCGGTCGCGCACGTGCTCGGCCTCGGGCTTCGGGTCGGCGTAGAACCAGGCGGCGTCCGGGTTGGTCCGCCCGTCCACCTCCAGGGTGTAGTAGCTCGCGGTGCCCTTCCAGGGGCACATCGTGGTGGTCTCCGAGGGCCGCAGGTACTCGCTGCGCACCGCCTCGGCCGGGAAGTAGTGGTTGCCCTCCACGACGACGGTCCGGTCACTCTCGGCGATCACGACGCCCTGCCAACTCGCTGTGGTCATAGGGAGATTGTGCCTGACCAGGGCGCCGTGCGCCCGGGGGTCGCGGGCACCGGCCCGGTGGTCAGGGCAGCGGGTGGGCGTTCACCGGCAGGTGCGGGCTCTGGTGTCCGCCGCTGGCGAGCATCCGGACCTCCCCGGCGTCGCTGATCTCGGCCCGGACGATGCCGGTCTCGTCCTCGTAGATCGGGTGCCCGCCCGGGCCGGTCGCATCGGTCCGGGTGACCTCCACGACGTCCTGCGGCGCCTGGGCGCCCGGGGTGCCGGGGAAGGTGAGGAGGTAGCGTTCGGCGGGGTTCATCACCTGCTCCTGCCTGTCCGACTGCCTGTTCGGACCGCGCGTTCCGACCGCCCGCTCCGACCGCCCGCTCCGTCCGTCCGGTGGTCAGTCCAGCGGTCAGTCCCGGGCTCTCCGGGGGCCGTCCGGCTTCCTATCCGACGGCTTCGACGGGCTCGGCGGCCCGGGCGTGCGAGCCGCGGACCTCCAGCTCGGCGAGCAGCCGGGCGGTGGCCTCCGCGACCGCCTCCACGGCCCGGTCGAAGGCCTCCCGGTTGTGCGCCGCGGGGGCGCGGAAGCCGGACACCTTCCGGACGTACTGGAGCGCGGCGGCGTGGAAGTCCTCCTCGTCGGCGTCGGGCGTCACGGGGGGTCGCAGCGTCTTGATGTTGCGGCACATGCCCCCAGTCTCCCGCGCGGGAGCCGCGTCGGCGACTCCCTCCCGGTCGCACGCGCGTCACGCGCACCTCACACGCACCTCACAGGGCCGTCATCCGAGCGGATTAGGATGCCGGACGAACGAATTCATCCCGCCGCGCGCTCCCCGGTCCGTCGGCATCACTCCGGAGTCCCCCCTTGCCTCTCGCGCTGCTCGCGCTGGCCGTCACCGCGTTCGCCATCGGAACCACCGAATTCGCCGCCATGGGGCTCCTCCCCCAGGTCGCCGACAGCCTCCACGTCTCCATCCCGCAGGCGGGCTGGCTGATCTCGGCGTACGCGCTGGGGGTGGTGGTCGGTGCGCCGCTGCTCACCGCGCTGGCCGCCGGGCGGCCGCGCAAGGCCGTGCTGGTGGCGCTGGCCGGGCTGTTCGCGACCGGCAACCTGCTGTGCGCGGTGGCCCCGGACTTCTGGACGCTGGCCGCCGCCCGGCTGGTCACCGGGCTGCCGCATGGCGCCTTCTTCGGGGCGGGCGCGGTGGCGGCGGCCGAACTGGTCGCACCGGACCGGCGGGCCCGGGCGGTGGCCGTGATGTTCTCCGGGCTGACCGTCGCCAACATCGTCGGCGTCCCGGCCGCCACCCTGCTCGGCCAGCACCTGGGCTGGCGGGCGACCATGCTGGTGGTGGTGCTGATCGCGGCCGCCGGGACGCTCGCCATCGCCCGCCTGGTGCCCGCGCTCCCCTCCCCCGGCCAGTCCGGGCTCCGGCACGAGCTGGGCGCGTTCCGCAACGGGCAGCTCTGGCTGGCGCTGGCCACCGTGGTGTTCGGCTGCGGAGGCTTCTTCGCCTGCTACAGCTACATCGCGCCGCTGCTCACCGAGGTCTCCGGATACGCCACCGGCTCGGTGACCCTGGTGCTGGCGCTGTTCGGGGTCGGCATGACGATCGGCAACGTGCTGGGCGGGTTCGCCGCCGACCGGGCGCTGCGCCCCACCGTCTGCGCGGCCTTCGTGCTGCTCTCCGCGACCCTGGCGCTGTTCGCCGTGACCGCGCACGCCCGCTGGTCGGCCGCCGTCACGGTGGTGCTGATCGGGCTGTTCGGCTTCGCGATCGTGCCGGCCGTGCAGACCCTGGTGCTCCAGAAGGCGCGCAGCGCGCCGACCCTGGCCTCGGCGACGGTCCAGGGCGCCTTCAACCTGGCCAACGCCCAGGGCGCGTACTTCGGTGGGGTGGCGCTGGCCGCCGGGCTCGGCTGGACCTCGCCGACGCTGGTCGGCGCGGGCCTGGCCGCCGCCGGCGCGGTGATCGCGGTGCTCGCCTGGGCCTCCGACCGCCGCCGGCCCGCCCCGGTCCCGGCGGAACCGGCGGCGAACCAAGCGGCGATCCCGGTGGCGGACCCGACGGCGACGGCGGTGAGCGCCGCCTAGCCAGCGTGGCTAGACCTCCCGGTGGGCCTCGGCGAGCAGCTGGTAGCCGGCGCCGTTGGCCTTGATGCCCGCCTTCTCGTCCTCGGTCAGCTCGCGGCGGACCTTGGCCGGGACGCCGGCGACCAGCGAGCCGGGCGGGACGGCCATGCCCTGCGGCACCACCGCGCCGGCCGCCACCAGCGAGCCGGTGCCGATCCGGGCGCCGTTGAGCACGGTGGCGTTCATGCCCACCAGCACGTCGTCCTCGACCGTGCAGCCGTGCAGCACGGCGTTGTGGCCGACCGAGATCCGCTCGCCGACCACCAGCGGGAAGCCGGGGTCGGCGTGCAGGGTGCAGTTGTCCTGGATGTTGCTGCCCGCGCCGACGGTGATCGACTCGGCGTCGCCGCGCAGCACCGCGCCGTACCAGACGCTCGCGCCGGCCGCCACCGTCACGTCCCCGACCACGACCGCGTTCGGCGCCACGAAGGCGCCCGGGTCGACGGCGGGCGCCTTGCCCCCGACTGCGGCGATCAGCGGCTCTGCCATGGCTCGTCCTCCTGGTGACGGTGTGGGCGGTGTGGGCCTCGTGCCGCCGGTCAGCGTAGGGGGTCGGCTACGGCGCCGTGCGGGCGAGGTCCGGTCCGGCCCCGGCGGAGCGGGCGCCGCACAGGGCGGTCACAGCCACCTCGCGCCAGGCGGCGTTGGCGGTGTCCTGGTCAGGGGTGTCGTAGAACGTGGTGTTCGCGGCGAACTCGCGCCTGCCGTCCGGGGAGGCCAGCATCATCGTGCTGTAGCCGGGGATGCCCCCGGCGTGGCCCCAGAACGGCCCGCACGGGGTGTCCAGGCGCTGGAGGCCGAGGCCGTACGTCCGGCCCTCTCCGTGGGCGGTGGTCTCCTTCATCGCGGCGAGTTCGGCCGGGCGCAGCAGGCGGCCGCCGAGCAGGGCGTCGAGGAAGGCGGTCAGGTCGGTGGTGGTGGAGATGCCGCCGCCGGCGGAGCCGGCCATGGAGGGGTTGAGCTCGGTGACGTCGACCGGCCCGGTGGCCGTCTTGACGTAGGCGTGGGCGTGCGGGCCCGGGATGAACGGGAGGTCGCCGGGCATCCAGGTACTGGTGAGCCGCAGCGGGCGGATGATCCGACGGGTGACCTCGTCGTTCCAGCGGTGGCCGGTGAGCTTCTCGATGATCATCCCGATCAGGATGTAGTTGGTGTTGGAGTACTGCCAGTCCTGGCCGGGGGCGAAGGCCGGCGGGTACTTGTCGGCGAGGGCCACCAGGTCCCGCAGGCGGTAGGAGGTGTAGCGGCCGCCGGCCAGCCACTGGTCCCCGAACTCGAAGGCCGGGTCCTGGGTGTAGTCGGCGACGCCGCTGGTGTGGTTGAGCAGCTGCCGGACTGTGATCTCGGCGCTGTTCGGGACGATTCCCGGCAGCAGGGACTCCAGGCGGTCGTCGAGGCCCAGCCGGCGCTCGCCGACGAGTTGGAGCAGCGTGGTGGAGACGAAGGTCTTGGTGGCGCTGCCGATCCGGAAGGCGCCGCGCGGGTCGGCGGGTTCGCCGGTGGCGAGTTCGGCGACGCCGGTGGCGTTGCTCCAGGCCAGCCGGCCGTTCTCCCGGACGGCGCCGAGGGCGGAGGTGGAGTAGCCGGGGCCGGTCATCCCGGCGAGGGCCGCGTCGGCGGCCTGCCAGTCGGCCTGGCGCGCCGGGGTGCCGGCGGCGGCCGGGGGGTCGGCGGGCCGGGCGGCGGCGGCCGGGGCGAGCGCGGCGAGCAGGCCCGCGCCGACGGCGGTCGCGACGGCGGCGCGCAGGGCCGGCCGACGGCGTCCGGCGGCCGGGGTGGGGGCGCTCCGGGCGGCGTACGGGGCGGTCCGGGCGGTCGGGTCGGCGGTCATGCCGGCCTCCCTGTTCGGGGTCATGGCGATGTCAACCAGGTTCCTGGCTACGCTTTCTGACAATCTGCCAGGCTCCCGGCGGCCGTCACCGGCCCGTGGGAGGAGCCGACCCCCGAACGGTCCCGGAGCCGTACCCCCGAACTGTCTCGGGGTACGGCTCCGGGTCCTTCCAGGGGTACCCGCGTCAGCCGAGCGGGGCCTTGGTGCGCAGGATCTCAAGGAAGGCGCGCAGCCAGGCCGGGTGGTCGGGCCAGGCGCGGGCCGAGACGACCACGCCGTCCACCACCGCCTCGCCGTCGACGAACTCGGCGCCCGCCGCCTTGATGTCGGGGGCCAGGGCCGGGTAGGCGGCGGTGCGGCGGCCGTCCAGGAGGCCGGCCGCGGCGGTGATCAGCGGGCCGTGGCAGATCTGGGCGACGGGCTTGTCCTCGGCGAAGAAGTGCCGGGCGATGCGCTGCACGTCGGGGTCGTTGCGCAGGTACTCGGGGGCCCGGCCGCCGGGGATGACGAGGGCCGCGTACTCGGCCGGGTCGACGTCGGCGAAGGCGAGGTCGGCGGGCCAGGTATAGCCGGGCGTCTCGGTGTAGGTGTCGAACCCCTCGACGAAGTCGTGCACCACGAACCGGAGGCGCTTCCTGGTGGGGGCGGCGATGTCGACCTGGTAGCCCTCCTCGCGAAGCCGCTGGTAGGGGTAGAACACCTCCAGTGATTCGGCGGCGTCCCCGGTGACGAGCAGGATCTTCGATGTCATCGCCGACATCCCTCCACGTGGTCGAGCCTCAGGTCGGGTACGGGCGCCGGGCGGTGGCGAACGGCCCGGGCCCCGGTCCAACCTCCCGTACGGGCCGCACCGCAGGCAACGGGGCGCACCGGGCGTGCAACGGCGCATACGGAGGCGCGTGCGCCGGTTGCGGGGAGTGCGCGCCGGTCGACCGCCCGACTGCGGGGACCGGCCGCCCGCGTCCTAGACTCCTGCTGCCCACGACCGTCCTGCCCCGGAGGAGCCCATGCCGGACCGCACCACCCACCTCGTCCTCCCCGGCTACCGGAACTCCGGCCCCGACCACTGGCAGACCCGTTGGGAGGCCGCCGAGCCGCAGTCCTTCCGCCGGGTCGAGCAGGCGGACTGGGACCACCCGCGGCGGGCGGACTGGGTGGCCCGGCTGGACGCGGCGGTGGCCGCGGCCGCCGCCGAGGGCCCGGTGGTGCTGGTCGCCCACAGCCTGGGCTGCGTCACCGCGGCTCACTGGGCGGCCACCGCGCCGGCCGAGCGGACCGCCGCCGTCCGGGGCGCGCTGCTGGTGGCCCCGGCGGACGTCGACACCGCCGAGGTCCCGGAGCTGGTGGACTTCCGTCCGGTGGCGCTGGAGCCCCTCCTGTTCCCGGCCGTCGTGGTCTCCTCGACCGACGACCCGTGGGTGTCCGCCGAGCGGGCCCGCGCCTTCGCCGCGGCCTGGGGCGCCCGGTACGTCGAGCCGGGCGCGTACGGGCACCTCAACGCCGAGTCCGGGCTGGGCGACTGGCCGGAGGGCCGCGAGCTGCTCGCTGGGCTGTGACCGCGGCGACGGGGGGAACGGGGGCACCGGGACGATGAACCGGAAGACGAGGACCGGGCGCGGTCCGCGGGCCAGGCGCGTCCTGGTCCGGCTGCTGGCGGCGGGCGGGCTGACCGCCGTCCTGCTCTACACCGAGGGGCAGTGGGAGAGCCGGTCGGGCGGGCGGATGCTGGTCGCCGACCTGCTCAACCGGCCGGAGCTGCTGCTCGGCGGGGCGCTGGCCGCGCTGATCGCGGCCGCCTGGCTGGGCGACCTGCGCGCCGCGGTGCGGACGGCCACCCGGGCCGTCACGGTGACCGCCGGGGTGGTGTTCCTGCTCGGCGTGCTGTCCGCCCACAAGGTGTCGGCGGCGGAGACCCGCAGCCGGGAGGGTGCCCCGGCCGGGGCCGAGAGCGTCCTGGTGGTGGTGCACCGCTCGTACGCCACCGGGCCGGGGGCGGGCGAGCACTGGCAGGTGCTGCTGGAGAGCGGCGCGGGGTGGTCGGCCCGGCGCTGGTCGCTCGCGGACGTCGGCGGGGGCCCGGACGACGCCCGGCTGGTGGAGGCGAGCTGGACCGGGCGCACGCAGATCACCGTGGTGACCGACTCCTACCGGCGGGTGTTCAACCTCGACCAGGACAGCGGGGAGCCGGTCGAGGCGCGGTGAGCCCGTCGGCGCGCGGGAGGTCGGCTCACCCCCGGCCCAGGCCCAGCGCGTGGGCGCCGAGCGCCAGCAGCGCCGCGTTGCCGGCCGCGCCCAGCGCGGTGGCGGACAGGAAGCGGGCCGCCGTGCCCTCCGGGAGGGGGTTGAGGGTCATCGCGGACAGGAAGCCCGGCATCGTCCACACCACCGCCGTCCACTGCCACCGGGCGCCGCCGCCGGGTGTCCCGGCGCGGAGCTCCCGGGCGGCGGCGAGGCCGATCAGCAGGGAGCCCGCCAGGTAGCCGGTCGAGGGGCAGAGGACGGCGGGGACGCCGAGGAGGCTGTGCGGCATGCGGCCATCGTCCGCCGACCGGTGCCGGCTCCGCATGAGTACGGGTACTCATGCGGGGCCGGGCGGTCACCGGTCCTCGCGGTCAGTGCTCCTCCGGGGTCAGTGCTCCTCACGGTCACCGGCCGTCGCGGTCACTGGTCCTCCGAGCCGGTGGCGCCGGGCTGCGCGGACGGCGCGGTGCGCTCGGGGGCCGGGTTGACGCCGCGCGGCCTGCCGGTGCCCGTGGGCGCACCGGTGCAGCCGGCCGGTCCCGGTGAGCCGCCGGTGGTGGCGCAGTTGCCGTCCCGCCGCACCGGATCCGGGATGTAGACCGTGGTGAACTCCTTCTCCGGCATGCCGCGGACCGCGTCGCTCATCGCCTGCTGCCAGATCGGCCCGGGGCCGGTGGCGCCGAAGACCTCGGCCTGGTACTTGCCGCCGATCCGGATGTTGCGCATCGGCACCTTGGTGCCCGGGCTGCCCAGCCAGACCGAGCCCGCCAGGTTGCCGGTGTAACCGGTGAACCAGGCCGACTTCTTCTCGTCCGTGGTGCCGGTCTTGCCGGCGATCTGGCGGCCGTCGTCCAGGCCGAGGTCCCGCGCGGTGCCGCCCTTCTCCGTCACCCCGAGCAGCACGCTGTTGATCACGTCGGCGGTGTCCTCGGACATCGCCGACGTGCACCTGGCCGGCGGCACCGGGACGTCCGCGCCGGCCACGGTGGTGATCCGGCTGATCGCCACCGGCGCGCAGTAGGTGCCCCGGGCGGCGAAGGTCGCGTACACGTTCGCCATGGTCAGCGGGCTGACCTCCTGGGTGCCGAGGCCGAGGGCGGGCACCTCCTGGAGCGGATCGCCGCTCGCCTTGCCCGTCATGCCCAGCTTGTCGGCCATCTGCTTGACCGCACAGAGGCCGATCTCCTGCTCCATCTGCACGAAGTAGGTGTTCACCGAGAGCGCCATCGCCTGCTTGAGCTCGTACGGGCCGACCTCGGAGGCGCTCTCGTTGGGGATGGTCCCCTCCTTCTTGCCCTTGTTGACGTTCTTCCAGGTGCCGTCGCAGGTCCTCATCGTGGGCCAGTCCATCCGGTTGGGCGAGTCGTACCGCTGGGTGGGCGGCAGACCGGCCTCCAGGGCCGCGGCGGCCACGATCGGCTTGAAGTTGGAGCCGGGCTGGAAGCCGATGCCGCCGCCCATCGCCGCGTCCACGTTGTAGTTGACGACGGTCTCGTTCTTCTCCTTGGCCAGGCCGTACGGTCGGGTCTGTGCCATCGCCAGGATCTTGCCGCTGCCGGGCTCGACCATCGTCATCGCCGCCGAGACCGGGTCGGTGACGTACACCTTGGTGGAGACGGCCTTCTGGGCGGCGGCCTGCTTGTCCGGGTCCAGGGTGGTGTAGATGTTCAGGCCTCCGGTGTCCCACAGCTTCTTGCGGTCGGCCGCGCTCTTGCCGAACGCCGGGTCCTGCTTGACCACGTGGCGCACGTAGTCGCAGAAGAAGCCCATCCCGGCCTGGGCGGTGATGCAACCATTCTGCGGGTCCTTGTAGTTGAGGCCGAGCGGGGCGGCCTTCGCCTCCTTGGCCTGCGCCGCGGTGATGTGCTTGTTCTCCACCATCTTGTCCAGGACGGTGTCGCGGCGCTTCTGGGCGGCCACCGGGTGGAGCTTCGGGTCGTACTGGGACGGGTTCTGCACCAGACCGGCGAGCATCGCCGCCTCGGGGAGGTTCAGGTCCTTGGCGTCCTTGCTGAAGTAGCGCTCGGAGGCGGCCTGGATGCCGTACGCCTGGTGGCCGTAGAAGGTGATGTTCAGGTAGTTGGTGAGGATCTGCTCCTTGGTCAGGTCCTCCTCCAGCTTGATGGCGTACCGGAGTTCCTGGATCTTGCGGCCGAGCGTCTTGCGCTGCGCCTCGCGCACCGCCTCCACGTCGTCCCCGGCCTTCTCGACGTTGACGTTCTTCACGTACTGCTGGGTCAGCGTGGAGGCCCCCTGCACGGTGGCGCCGCTCTCCGCGTTCTTGCTGATCGCGCGCAGGATGCCCTTGAGGTCGACGGCGCCGTGCTCGTAGAAGCGGGCGTCCTCGATGTCCACCTGCGCCGTGCGGATCAGCGGGGACATCTGGTCGGCGGATATGACGGTGCGGTCGCGCTCGTACACCTTGGCGATCAGGCCGCCCTTGGCGTCGAAGATCTGCGTCGCCTGGCTCAGCGGCGGGGCCTTGAAGTCGTCCGGAATGCTCTCGAAGCCCTCGACGGTGTCCTTCGCCCCGAGGCCGACGGCCCCGGCCGCCGGGAGGATCAGGCCCGCCAGCAGCACGCCGCCCAGCACGCTCGCGCCGAGGAAGGTGGCCGCGTGGCCCAGGATGCCGAGCGGGGTCTCGCGGCGCCTCGGGCGGGGCACCCAGGTGTCGCCCGGGCCCGAGGCGGCGGGTATGCGGCTCTTCGGTGACATAGATCGAACATTACGGCCGTCAACAGGCCCTGTGGAGCGGGTATTGGCGAAGGATTGTCACAAAATCGCGACGGATTCGACTCATCTCCGAGGGCCGAACGGGCGTGCCCGCCGGCGCGGGGTCGTTCGCCCCCGGCTGGTCGCTCCGGCGGGCGGGCTCACCCTTGGCCCGGGGTCTCGCTCAGCCTGCCGGGCAGAAGACGTCCCGGGCCGGGCGCCGGCCGGTGACCAGGTAGTCCGTCACCACCCGGTCGCCGCAGGCGTTCCCGTTGGCCCGGTACACGTCGTGGCCGCCCGAGTCCACCGTCACCATCCGGGCCCGGTCGCCGAACGCCGCCCGCAGCTTGAGCGCACCGCCGTACGGGGTGGCGGGGTCGCGCAGGTTCTGCGCCAGCAGGACGTTCGCCGGGCCCCGGTCGGTGACCCGCACCGGCGGCTCGGCGGGCGCGAACGGCCAGAAGGCGCAGGGCATCACGTTCACCGGCATGCCCGCGGTGAGCGGACGGGCGGCGCGGTCGGCGGCGACCGCCTTCTCGTACCCGGCCAGGTCGGCGGGCCAGCTCACGTCGTTGCAGAGGGTGGCGGCCGAGGCCGCGATGTGGTTCTGCATCACCTCGTCGGGCGGCGACACGGGCGCGGGCAGCGGGCGGCGGCCCAGACCGGCCAGGACCAGCCCGGCGAGGACGGGGAACCTCTTGTCGGAGTTCAGGCTCTGCAGCATCGTCTCGCGCAGGACGTTGCCGTTCAGCTCCGCCGGGTTGGCGCCCGGCCACGGGACCGGCGCGCGGTCCAGGCGGGCGGCGAGGTCGAGGAAGAGCGGGCGGACCTCCTCCGGGGTGTCCGCGATCCGGTCCGGGTTGCCCGGCGCGGCGGCCCACTCGGCGAAGTCGGGGAAGCGGTCCTCGGTGCCCTGGCCGAAGGCCGCCTGCCAGCCGCGCCCGACCCGGGCCGGGTCCGGGTCGTCGTTGCTGTCCAGCACGATCCGGTCGGTCCGCTCGGGGAACATGGTGGCGTAGACGGCCCCCGCGTAGGTGCCGTACGAGGTGCCCCAGGCGGAGAGGCGGCTCTCGCCGAGGGCGCGCCGGATGCTGTCGATGTCGCGGGCCTCGTTCGCGGTGGAGACGCTGCGCAGCACCGGGCCGCCGTTGCGGGCGCAGGCCTCGGCGAAGCGGTGCCCGGTCGCGACGTTCCCGTCGATCGAGCCGTCGGCGGCGGGCCAGGGACGGAGGTTGACCCAGGCGAGGTCCGCGTGGTCCAGTCCGCAGCTGACCGGGGTGGAGCGGCCGACCCCGCGCGGATCGAAGCCGACCAGGTCGTAGCGGTCCCGGACCTGCTCCGGGATCTGGTCGAACTGGGTGGACGGGCGGTCCAGGCCGTTGTCGCCGGGGCCTCCGGGGATGATCAGCAGGACGCCGCGGCGCAGGCCGGGCTTGGCGGTGGCGATCCGGGAGACGGCGAGCGTGATCCGCTCGCCGTGCGGGTCCCGGTAGTCCAGGGGGACGCTCAGGTCCGCGCACCGCTGGCCCTGGTGGACCTGGCCCGTGCAGGTGGTCCAGGCGAGGCGGTCCGTTCCGGGCCGCTGGGAGTCGGCCGCGCCGGCGGGCACGGCGCTCAGCGCGGTGACGGCCAGGGCGGCGGCCGCGGTGACCGCGGCGGTGATGGTACGAGCAGGCTTCGGCATGCCCAGGATTCTTCTGCCGTACGGGACTTGGACCCATCCGGGCAGCGGGTCGGTCCGGGGTGGGGAAATCCCCCGGGAGGGGGTGGAGACCGCTCCCCGGGGGCGGTCTCCGGTCGCGGAGGGCGTGCGGGGCGGGGGGCGTGGAGCCGGCTCAGAGGCCGAGCAGGCCCGGGTCGGCGGCCAGGGCGCGCAGCGGCTCGCGCGGGTCGGCGACCAGTCTGCGCTCCGTCAGGTCGAGGATGCCGCCGACCCCGGTGATCTCGGCGGCCAGCACGCCGTCCTCGCGGACCAGCCGCTGCACCACCTGGAAGGTCTTGCCGTCGCGCCAGGTGAAGGAGCAGCCGACCTCCACCTCGTCACCGGCGCGCAGTTCCCGCAGGTACTTGACCGTGGTCTCCAGGATCACCGGGCCGATCCCCCGGGCGACCAGGTCCGTCTGGCGGATCCCGGCCGCCCGGAGGTACTCCCAGCGGGCGTGCTCGGCGTACTGGAGGTAGACCGCCTGGTTGAGATGGCCCTGGCTGTCGGTCTCGTAGCCGCGGACGGTGAGGTGCGTGGTGAAGTCCCGATCACTCATGCCCCGCACGCTACTCCGGGCCGCCCGGGCATCACCTCATGTCCTGCGCCACCCCGGCCACACGGTTCGTCCAGGCCCGCCCCGGCTCACCCGGGCAGGCCGGCGAGCAGCGCCGTCAGGGCGTCCGGCCGCTGGTCGACGGGCAGGTGCCCGACCTGGTGGAAGGCGCAGCCGAGCGCGGTCGCGCCGCCGTCACAGGTCAGGTCGTCGCCGACCATCAGGACCTCGGACGGGGCGAGGCCGAGCCGCTCGCAGGCGGTCTCGAAGATCACCGGATCGGGCTTCTGGGCGCCGACCTCGTAGGACAGCACGTAGGCGTCGACCAGGTCCGCCAGCCCGTGCTCGTGGAAGACCGGGCGCAGGTCCCAGCCGATGTTGCTCACCACCGCGACCGGCACGCCCCGGCGGCGCAGCGTGCGCAGCACGGCGGCGGTGTCCGGGTACGGGCGCCAACTCGCGGGCGCCAGGTGGGAGTCGTATAGGGCGTCCACGTCGAGGGCGGCGGGCGGCTCGGCGGCGCGGGTCAGCGCGGTGTACGCGGCGCGGTGCAGCTCGGGGGTCAAGTCCCTGGTGTCCCAGGCCTCCTGGACCTCCGGCGGGATGCGGCGCGGCGCCACGCCGCCCGGCAGTGCGCCGAACTCCTCCAGCCGGGCGACCAGTTCGGCCTCCTCGTGGGCCGGCAGTCGCAGGCCGGTGGCGGCGAGGTGGGCGGACAGCCACTCGGCGGTGGAGACGACCCTGAAGAGGGTGCCGGAGAAGTCGAACATCACGCCTGTGGTCATGGGGCCGAGCCTACGGCGTGGCGTGCGGCCGGGGCAGGGTGGGGCGGGCGGGGCGGGCCACGGGATCGAGCCCGGGGCGCGGTGTGCGGTCAGGGCAGGGTGAGGACGCGCGGGCCCTCCTCGGTGATGGCGACGGTGTGCTCGATGTGGGCGGCCCGGCGGCCGTCGACGGTGCGCAGGGTCCAGCCGTCCGGGTCGGTGCGGTAGTCGTCGCGGCCGCCGGCCAGCAGCATCGGCTCGATGGCCAGCACCAGGCCGGGGCGCAGCGGGTAACCCCGGCCCGGGCGGCCCTCGTTGGGCAGGTGCGGGTCCTCGTGCATCCGGCGGCCGATGCCGTGCCCGCCGTAGCCATCGAGCAGGCCGTACCGGGCGGCCCGGGCGGTGGTGCCGACGGCGTGGGCGATGTCCCCGGTGCGGTTGCCGACCACGGCGGCGGCGATGCCCGCCTCCAGGGCGCGCCGGGTGGTCTCGATCAGGGCGGTGTCCTCGGGCCGGGCGGTGCCGACGGTGAAGCTGACGGCCGAGTCTCCGGCCCAGCCGTCCAGGACGGCGCCGCAGTCGATGCTCACCAGGTCGCCGTCGCGCAGCCGGTAGCCGTCCGGGATGCCGTGCACCACGGCGTCGTTCACCGAGGCGCAGATGACCGCCGGGAACGGGACGGGGGCGAAGGAGGGGCGGTAGCCGAGGAACGGCGAGGTGGCCCCGGCGGCCTTGAGGACGCCGCGCGCCACCTCGTCCAGTTCCAGCAGGCTGACGCCGACGGTCGCGTGCTCCCGGACGGCGGCCAGTGCGTTCGCCACCACCCGCCCGGCCTCGCGCATCGCGGCCAGCGCGGTGTCCGACTTGAGTTCGACCATGGTGGGACCTCCCCTGGAACCAATTCTTATACCGGTATTTGTATCACGCTCCTGATGGGTGGCCGCCATCCGCCGCCCCCGGGGGCCCGGCCGGGGAGGAGGTGGCCCCCTGGTGGGGAGGTCTCGGGCACGCCCGAGGGCAGGGCCTAGACTCGACGCCATGGTGAGGACTCCGTTGACCCCGTGGGAGCGCGAGCGTGGGGAGCGCTTCGGGGCGCTGCTGCGTGAGGCGCGTGGTGATCGCAGCATGGTCGAGGTGGCGGCGATGGCCGGCGTCTCGGCGGAGACGCTGCGCAAGATCGAGACCGGACGGGCGCCGACGCCGGCCTTCTTCACCATCGCGGCGCTGGCCTTCGCGCTCGACCTGTCGCTGGACGAGCTGGCCACCGCCTGCGCGCTCCCGGCTGAAGGCGGGCACGGCGAGGCGCTCTCGGCCTGACGCGCGGCGGCCCGCCCGGCGCGGGGTGCGCGGGGCGGGCCGTCGTCGTGGTGCGTGCGGTGCCGTGGGTCAGCCGACCGAGCTGTTGTAGCTCTCGATCGCCGGCTGGAGCTCCTTCGCGGCATCGGCCAGCGCCTGCTGGGCCGGCTTGGTGCCGGCGATGGTCTGCTCGATCGCCGTCTCCACGCCCTTGCGGGCCTGCGGCATCACGCCGAGCAGGCAGCCGGCCGTGGCCGGGGTGGGCTTGGTGGCCTTGAGCTGGTCGATCGCGGTCTGGAACTGCGGGTACTTGGCGACCCACTCCTTGTCCTTGGGGTCGTCCAGGGACTTCTTGTTGACCGGGAAGTAGCCGGTGCCGGTGTGCCAGACGGCCTGCTGCTCGGGGGCGGAGACGAACTTCTCGAACTCCCAGGCCGCGCGCTTCTCGGCGTCCGAGTGGCCGGGGCCGCTGATCCACAGCGAGGCGCCGCCGATCACCGGGCCGCCCTGGTCGGCGGCGGTCACCTTCGGGAAGGCCGCGGTGCCGACGGTGAACTTCGCCGCCTCGGTGTAGCCGCGCAGCACGCCGGTGGACTCCAGGTGCATCGCGACCGTCCCGGCCTTGAACGCGGCCTGGGCGTCGTCGGTGGTGCGGCCGGTGTTGACCGCGTAGCCGCCCTTGACCAGGTCGGCCCACCACTGGACGATCCGGGCGCCCTGGGCGGAGTCGAAGACGACCTTGCCCGCCTTGCTGGTGCGGCCGTTGTCGTTGTCGCAGTACATGGCGCCGGACTCGGCGAGCAGCTGCTCCACGAACCAGCCGTAGATGGCCGCGCCGAAGCCGTAGCGGACGGTCTTGCCGTCGGCGTCCTTCTTGGTCAGCGTCTTGGCCAGCTCGCCCAGTTCGTCGAGGTCCTTGGGCGCCTGCGCCGGGTCGAGTCCGGCCTCCTTGAAGGCGTCGCTGTTCAGGTAGAGCAGCGGCATCGAGGAGTTGAACGGCATCGACTGGAGCTTGCCGCCGACCGAGTAGTAGTTGCGGATGTTGGCGTCCAGGTCGTCCAGCGAGTAGCCGTCCTTGTCGGCGAAGGCCTGGGCCGGGACGGTCTGCTTGGAGTCGATCATGAACCGGGTGCCGATGTCGTAGACCTGCGCCAGGGCGGGGGTGCCCTTCTGCTGCACCGCGGCCTTGTACTTGGTGACCAGCTCGTCGTACTTGCCCTGGAACTGCGCCTTGACCTCGATCTTGCCCTGGTGGGCGGCGTTGAACTGGCTGACCAGCCCGTTCAGCACCTCGGCGTTCTTGCCGGTCATCGAGTGCCAGAACTCGACGGTGGTGACGCCGGAGGCCTGGTCGAGCGCCTGGGCGCCGGGCGCGCCGGCCTCGGCGGAGCCGCCGGAGCCGGAGCCCGAGCCGCTGGAGCTACAGGCGGTCAGGGACAGGCCGGCCACCAGCAGGGCGGCGAGCGCGCGCGCACTCTTCTTCACGAGGGTTCTCTCTCTCGAACAGGTACGGAAGGACGGGGCGGAACGGGTGCGGTGGAACGGGTGCGGCACGGCGGACCGGCGGTCAGCGCACCGCGCCCGCGGTGAGGCCGCGGACGATGAAGCGCTGGCCGAAGACCACCAGGGCGAGGGTGGGCAGCAGCGAGAGCACGACACCGGCCAGGATCAGCCCGGGGTCGGCCATCTCGGCGTCGCGCAGCGAGGTCAGACCGATCTGGAGGGTCTGCATCTGCGCCGTGCGGGTGATGATCAGCGGCCAGAAGTACTGGTTCCAGGCCGACAGGAAGACGTAGATCGACAGCGCCGCGAGGGCCGGCTTGTTGAGCGGGACGACGATCCGCCACAGGAACCGCCAGTGGCCCGCCCCGTCGATCCGGGCGGCGTCGCGCAGTTCGCCGGGCAGCTGGCGGAACGCCTGGCGCAGCATGAAGGTGCCGAAGCCGGAGGCGAGGAAGGGCAGCACCAGGCCGAAGTAGGTGTTGCCGAGCCCCCAGCCGGACAGCGTCAGGTAGTTGGGGATGATGATGGCCTCCCACGGGACCATCAGGGTGGCCAGGAACACCCCGAACACCGCGGCCCGCGCCTTCATCGGCAGGAAGACGAAGGCGTACGCGGCGAGCACCGAGGTGAACAGCTGGGCGAGGGTGATGACGGTCGCCGTGATCGCCGAGTTGGCGTACTGACGGGCCAGCGGGATGGCGTCCACGGCGCCGGAGAAGTTCCGCCCGGTGACCGAGTGGGGCACCAACGCCGGAGGGTAGGAGGAGAGTTCGGACGGGCCCATGAAGGCGCCGGCGATCGCGTAGTAGACCGGGAAGGCCACGGTGACCACGGCGACGGCGAGCAGCAGGTAGACGGCGGCGCGGCCGAGCAGGTCGCGCGGGGAGCGCCCGGCGAGGGCGCGGACGCGCGGGCGGGGCGGCGCGGCCTCCGGCTTGGCGCCGGTGGTCAGGGTGGTCATGCGTAGTGCACCTTCCGCTCCAGGACGCCGAACTGGACGGCCGTGCAGGCGAGGACGACCACGAGCAGCACCACGGCCTGGGCGCTCGCGGTGCCGAAGTCGCTGGAGCCGTAGGCGAAGGCCTTCTCGTAGACGGAGTAGACGAGGGTCCGGGTGGAGCCGTCCGGCCCGCCCTTGGTGAGGATGTGGATCTGGCCGAAGCTCTGGAGCGCGTGGACGGTGGAGACCACCGTCAGGAAGAACAGGTTGGGACCGAGCATCGGGATGGTGATCGAGCGGGCCAGCCGCAGGCCGGAGGCACCGTCGATGCGGGCCGCCTCCACCACCTCCCCCGGGATCGAGCCGATGCCCGCGGAGAGCACCAGCACGTTGTAGCCGAGGTTCATCCAGACCGTGGTGACGGCCACCGAGAACAGCGCGTAGCGGGAGTCGGTCAGCCAGCCGATCGGGCCGAGGCCGACGTGCGAGAGCAGGCCGTTGAGCACCCCGCTGGCGGGGTTGAAGAACACCGCGAAGACCACCGAGGCGCTGGCCACCGAGAACGCGAAGGGCAGCGCGAAGGCCGAGCGCAGCAGCCGCACGCCCCGGATCCGGTTCTCCAGGAGCAGCACCAGCACCAGTGCGCCGAGCACCCCGGGCACCACGGTGAGCAGTGTGAACAGCGCCGTGGTCAGCAGGGTGCGGCCGAAGTCCGCCGAGGCGAACAGGTCGGTGTAGTGCTTCAGCCCGACGTAGCGGGAGGGCGCCCCGAAGAGGTCGTTGGCGTGTGCGCTCAGGTAGAGGGTCCGCCCCAGCGGGTAGCCGATGAAGAGGACGAAGACCACCAGGGAGGGCAGGAGGAAGGCCCAGGCGAGCCCGTGTTCGCCCCAGCGCCCTCCCCGGCGCGGTGCTGGGCTGCGGCCCGGGAGGGTCGCGGTGTGCGGTGCGGTCGGCATCTGTCGCGCGTCCGCCTTTCGTGATGTCGGTTCCGGCCGAAACCGTGTCCTGCCCACACGACGGCGCGGGAACCCCGCGATGATCAATGAGTGTCGCCGGGATTACGCGTTCGCGTCAGATCCGGCCGGACGTGCGCGGACGGGCCGTGGAGTGGCTGCCGTCCGGCGGTCGGGCGGCCCGGCGCGCTGTCGTGGGGGTGCCGTACGGTGCGCTGGTGGACGAAACGGAATTCGACTTCCCGGCCGCAATGGCCGAAAGTGTGCGCTCCCGTGCGGGCGCCTGGGCGCTCGTCAGGGGCTTCGCCGCGTACTGGGGCGAACCGCTGGGGCCGGGGGACGGCTTCACGGACGCGGAGCTGGACGCGGCCGAACGGCGGCTCGGCCTGCGGCTGCCGGTGGCGCTGCGCGAGGCGTACCGGCTGTTCGGCCGGCGCGCGGACCTGACCAGCAGTCACGACGTGCTGCTGACACCGGGGGAACTGCACGTGCTGGACGGCGCGTTGGTGTACCGCGCGGAGAACCAGGGCTGCATGCACTGGGGCGTGCCGCTGGCGGAGCTCGCCCGGGAGGACCCGCCGACGGTGGCCCGGCTCGATCTGGCGGACAAGTCGCAGGAGCGGTGGGAGCCTTGGGAGGATCGCTTCACGACGGCGGCCGTGACGATGGCGATGATGGAGAAGCTGCAGGAGGACGTCGAGCCGGCCGACTTCCTGGACTCCGCCGAGGATCTACCGGGCGGCCTGCGGGAGTTGCCGCCGCTCGGCCGTGACCTCCGCTGGTACCAGGGGCCGGAGGTGCTGGTCGGGGTGCTCGGCGAGGCCTGGGTGGTGGCCCGGGCACGTACCCCGCAGGCGCTGGAGGCGCTCCACGAGGACGTGCCCGGGGAGTGGCCGGCCGATTGACCGGCCGGGTGACCGGGTGGCCGACCAGCCTGACGGCCTGACGGTCAGGCGCTGATGCCGCCGTCCAGCACCAGGTCGGTGCCGACGGCGAAGCCCGACTCCGGCGAGGCGAGGTACAGGGCGGCGGCAGCCGCCTCCTCCAGGGCCCCGACCCGGCCCGTCGGGACCTCGGCGGCCATCCGCTCGGCCTTCGCCTCGGCGCTCTCACCGGGGTGGCTGGACATGCCGGTGTCCATCGGACCGGGGCTGAGCACGTTGATCCGCACGCCCTCGCCGATGTGGTCGCGGGCGGCGGTGCGGGTCAGCGCGGTGACGGCGGCCTTGCTGGCGGCGTAGGCACCGATGCCCTCGCCCCGCTTGTGGAAGCCCAGGCTGGAGGAGACGTTGACGATCGCTCCGCCGCCGTGGGCCCGCATGTGGCCGATCTGCGGCTGCATCGCCAGCAGGGTGCCGGTGACGTTGACGGCGAACACCCGCTGGAACTCGGCCTCGTCGATGTCGGCGACCTTGCCGGCGGCGCCGAACACCCCGGCGTTGTTGACGGCGACGTCCAGGCCGCCGAACCGCTCGACGGTCTCCCGGACCAGCCGGGCGGCATCCTGAGCGCTCGTCACATCGCCGGTGAGCGCGACCGCCTTGCCGCCGGCCCGCTCGATCAGGTCGACGGTCCCGGCGAGCGGGCCGGCGCCGCGACCGGCCACCGCGACCCGAGCGCCCTCCCGGGCGAAGGCGAGCGCGATGGCCCGGCCGATGCCGCTGCCGCCGCCGGTGACCAGGACGGACTTGTCGGCGAAACGCGTGGTCATGAGGTCGACTCCTTGGTCCGGGTGATGCGTTCGGGTGAGCTGGGGCCCGCGGTGCGGGACCGGGTGACGACGGCGCCACGGCCGGCCCCGCCGACCGCGGGCGGCGCGGTGCCGTACCCGCCGGTAGTGATGGCGGTCATGTAAAACCCTTCCCCCTATTGAGACCGTTCGGTCCAGAATGAGCGCAGCAGAAAGCGCCGACCGGAGTCGACGCGGTGTCAGCCCAGGAGCGTCAGCGCCTGCTCGGCGGCGTCCCGCGCCCGCGGCCCGCCGTCGGCGGCCTTCTCCACCACCCGGATGCCCTGGAGCAGCACCACCAGCATCCGGGCGAGCGCCCGCGGCTCCCGGCCGGCGGACAGTTCCCCCTGGGCCGCGGCGCGCACCAGGGCGGCGGTGAGCAGCGTCTCCAGCCGGTCGAAGCTCGCCTCCACCCGGCGCGAGGCGGCCGGATCGCGCGGGGCCACCTCCACCGCCGCGTTGGTGACGAAGCATCCGAGCCGGCGCTCCCCCTCCTCCGCCGCGGCGTAGTGGCGGACCAGCGCGCGGACCGCCGGCAGCGCCGGGCCGGGCTGGGACAGCTTCTCCAGCAGCACCGAGTCGCTCTGCTCGCAGTAGCGCTCCAGCGCCCGCAGGTAGAGCTCGTGCTTGCTGCCGAAGGTCGCGTAGAGGCTGGCCCGGGCGATGCCGAGCCGCTCGACCAGGTCGGCCATCGAGGTGGCCTCGTAGCCGCGCCGCCAGAACAGCTCCAGGGCCGCCTGCAGCGCCGCGTCCGGGTCGAATTCCTTCGTTCGCGCCATGCCGGGAACGCTAGCCCTTTCTGAACCGGTCGGTCAAGAAAGGGCGATCAGTGGTCCAGACCTGATCTCTGACGGAGCATTGCCAATTGGACTAGACCATAGCTACCCTTGCCGCTCCCCATTCCTCCTTCCCCCACAGGAGGCCTTGCACATGTCCACGTACCGCTCCACCTCTTCCAGGCAGGCCGCGGACGCCGCCAGACCCGTCGTGCTGACGGCGTTCCGGGTCGTCGTCGGCCTGCTCTTCGCCTGCCACGGCGCCGCCTCGCTGTTCGGCGTGCTCGGCGGCGCCAAGGGCGGCGGCACCGTCCCGTTCGGCCAGTGGCCGGGCTGGTGGGCCGCGCTGATCCAACTGGTCGGCGGCACCCTGGTGTTGCTCGGCGCCGGCACCAGGGTGGCGGCCCTGCTGTGCTCCGGCTCGATGGCCTACGCCTACTTCACCGTCCACCAGGAGCACGCCCTGCTGCCCCTGCAGAACGGGGGCGAGCCCTCGGCGATGTTCTGCTGGGCCTTCCTGGCCATCGCGGCGCTCGGCTCCGGCCCGTACGCCCTGGACCGCCTGCTCGCCCGCCGACCGGCGGCCGGCGCCGCCGAGCCGGCAGCCCGCCCGACGTCAGCGGTCTGACGGACCGTCCGCGGCGAGGTGGCGCTCGACCGAGGCGACCTTGGCGGTGAGGCCGTCGGTGACCCCGGCCCGGTCGTCGATCTTGATGACCGTGCTCACCCGGTTGCTGTGCGCCTTCACCGCCTCGATCGCCCGCTTGATCACCGGCATCACCTCGTCCCACTCCCCCTCGACGCTGGTGAACATCGCGTCCGTGCGGTTCGGGAGACCGCTCTCCCGCACCACCCGGACGGCGGCGGCCACCGCCTCCCCCACGTCCTCGCCGATCCCCAGCGGGGTCACCGAAAAGGCTGCGATCACGGCTCTGCACTCCTTGTGGTCGACGGCACTGGGGGGTGGGGGGGGGGGGGGGGGGGACAAGAGAAGGGGAGGGGGGGGGTTGGGTTTCCCCTAGCCCCCCCCCAACAAAGAAGACGAAGGTCGTACCACCCAAAGCCTT
>NZ_JBVITE010000008.1:0-201808 GCF_055575155.1 Kitasatospora sp. NPDC034533 | reverse complement strand
CGTGCTGAAGACCGAGTGCGTGCGCCGCGCCACCTTCGCGACCCGCGCCGACGCCGACCTCGCCCTGTTCGCCTACATCGACGGCTGGTACAACACCCGCCGCATCCAAAAGCGCCTCGGCTGGCTCAGCCCCGACGAGTACGAGGCGAAGTACTACGCCGACCAGGCGACGGCCGAACCAGTGGCTGTCGAACCGCCCACACCCGTCCTGACCAGGTAATCAGCACCTCCCGCGCAGCGGGGGAAGCTCACACTCGCAGGAACCATCCGCCAGCCGCGTCACCAACCTCACGGGTCAGAACAACCAGCCGGTGCCGTCCGGGCACTGGCGGGCGGCTCGTCGATTCCGGTGGACCTGCAGGTGAGCGCGGTGGAGAACGGCCAACGGCTGCCCGCGTCGGTGGAGGCGGTGGCCTACTTCGTGATCGCTGAGGGTCTGACCGACATCAGGAAGTACAGCCGGGCGACCAGGTCCTCGGTGCGTTTCCAGCGCAGCGGCGGACAGCTGACCATCACGGTGACCGACGACGGACGCGGGGGTGCCGACGAACACGGCGGCTCCGTTCTGCTCGGCATCCGCCGCCGGGTGGCCGCGCTGGGCGGCACGGCGACCCTTACCGGCCCTGTCGGGGGCCTCCGGAGCTGAACGTGGAGCTGCCATGCGGATTGCGGTCGCGGAGGACAACGGCCTGCTGCGGAAGGGGATGGTCCTGCTGCTCGGCAGTAACGGCCACTCGGTGGCCAGGTGGGACGGGTGGAACATTCCTCGAGGCGGTGGAGATGGTGCCGGCGGCGGCACCGTGCTCGGCCCGGAGGTGGTCACCCAACTGCTCAGCCGGCAGGTCGCGGCCAGGCCGGTGCGCAACCTGAGCTCGCGCGAGCACGAGGTGCTGGAGCTGATGGCGCAGGGAAAGGCCAACAATGCGATCTCAGAACAGCTGGTGATCACGGAGCGGGCGGTGAGCAAGCACATCCGAAACATGTTCGACAAGTTCAACCTGCCGCCGGAGGGCGGCGGCGTGCACCACCGGGTGCTGGCCGTGCTGACCGATCTGGGGCACAACACCACCCAGGAGTCGTAACAGGAGTCAGCGTTCGTGGCGGGCCCGGAAACGGAACTCGCCGGGTGCCGCCCCCTTCGTACTGCTGTGGCTCCGGCCGCCGCCGCGGCCCCACCTGGCAGGGTGGCTCGCTCGTCGGGGATCTCAAGGCCGGCGGGAGCCGGAGGCCTCTGAGGCCTCCGGCCCCCGCCCGCCCCTTCGCGCTCCGGGTTACTCGGCCACGTAGGTGGAGCCCGTCCACTCGAACACCCGCAGTTCGGCAGCGTGGTGACGCACCGTCCGGTGCGAGCGGCGGAAGTGGTCGTACCGGTTCCCGCGCGGGAGCTTGAGGACGTGCTGCTCCGCGTCCAGGAACCGGACCCGCTCGTGCTCCGGCAGGCCGTTCGCGGGCCCGCCCTCCAGGATCGTGTTCGGTTCGGTGTCGAGCGTCATGGCGCACTCCTGTCCTGAAGGTCTCGGCGACTCCGCAAGACCCGGTGGCTCGGTCGCCGATGGCAACTGCCTGGTTATCGCGGGAAGTTAGCAACCCGGTGTGCCGCGCATAACCCCTCTCTCCCCCCTACGTTCGGTCCGGCCCCCTCTCGCGCCGGCCCCGGCGGGAGCCTCCCGTGCCCGCCACCCTCGACCGGGCAGCGTCCGGCCGCCGGCTCCCGCTCGCCAGCGCCTCGCGGTGCGGTGGAGCCGTGCTCGGGCTTGTTCCGGGTGGGGCCGGATCGGGCGTGCCGCCGGTGGACCGGGAACCGTGAGCCCGTCGGCCGGTGGTCGCGGTGGGTGGTGGGTGTGCGGATTCACCGGGTGGCCGGAATGTGGCTCGAAGTATTTCGGCCAATTGTTCGACGCGCGGGGGCGGAGGAATACCTGATCATTCCCGGTGGGTTACGCTCCGTCGAAACGAGTCCCATTTCGGGAGATGCAGGTGGATGATCGGTACGATGGGCACGCCCAGGTCCGCGGGGTAGGCGATGAGAGGCTGAAACGGGCTTTTCGGTCGGGCTCCCCGTTCGCTCTGCACGATATTCTCGCCGTCGCCCGGCAACAGGAATCCGACGGGGCGGCGTCGGCTCCCCGCTTCGTTCCCGCCTTCCGTGTGCTCGCCGAATCGCTGGTGGAGGAGGCGGCACTGACGCCGGCCGGGGTGGCGGTCGCCCGGCGGCGGCTCGCGCTTTCGCTCGCCAACCAGCTGCGGGTGCGGCGGCTGGTCGAGAGCGGTCGGGTCGATCCCGAGTTCTACGGCGACGACGCCGTCTTCGTGGTGGGGCTGCCGGGCACCGGGCTCCACCGGCTCCAGCGGCTGCTCAGCCGGCACCCGGGCCTGAACATGCCCTCCGTGTGGGAGGTCGCCCGCCCGAGCACGGAGTGGGCGCCGTGGCGCCGCGATCCCTCGCTCGCCGACCCGTTCGGGTACGCGCTGTGGGAGCGGCTGGGCGGGACGGCCGGCCGCCGGTCGGATCCGGGGGCGCCGTGCGGGGACCACCTGCTGCTCTCGTACGCCTTCCACGCCCTGTCCGCGCCGCTGGAGTACCGGGTGCCGGGCTACGCGGACTGGCTCGACTCGCAGGACGCGACCGCCGCCTACGCCTTCCACCGCTGCGCGCTGGCGGTCATCCTGGAGCGGGTCCACGGCGGACGGCCGGTGCTGGTCAGCGAGTTCCACTCGCTGCGGCTCGACGGCCTGCTCTCGGTGTACCCGAGGGCCCGCGTCATCCGGGTGCACCGGGATCCGATGGCGTCGCTCACCGACGTCGCGGAGGTCAGCACGCGGCGGCGCCGGGCCTGGTCCCTGCGGGTGGATCCGGGCGTGGTGAAGGCCGAATGGGCGCGGCGGCTCGGGCGGGCGCTGGCCGGTCCGCAGTGGTACGACGCGTCGGTGGGCTCCAGGGTGCTGGACATCGCGTACGCGGAGCTGGTGGAGATGCCGCTGCTCACCGTCCGGCGCATCTGCGAGTTCATGGACGCACCGCTGCCCAGCGGTGTCGAGCACCGCATGCTGGCGGAGGGCGAGCGCTTCGCGGAGGATTTCCCCGAGGGCTTTTCCGGGGATTTTTCCGGGGGTTATTCCGGGGCCGCCGACGTTCGGCTTCCCGACATCTTCCACGACTATCGGGAGAGCTACTGCCGGCATTGGGGAGTGGGTATGGCGATCCAATGACCGGCCCGGAGTTCCGGAAGTGGAATTCCGGTCGGCCGATGAATCCCCGCCCGTGTTATGATCCGCGCCGGGGATTCGTTCCGAAAAGGAGTCTCCCTCGCCAATGAGGGCGGGTGGGACTGGAAGGTTGGGCCGTGACGACAGTGTCCCGTGACCGCGAAAGTGACATCGAGCTCTGGTGGCAGTTGTCGCGGCTGTCGACGTACATGTCGCAGCTGCTCGAACGCAGGCTCATGCGTTCCCACGGCATCGGCCTGACGGACTTCATCGCACTCAGCACCATCCAGCAGTCCGAACCGAGGGTGATGCAGATGCAGGAGCTGGCGGAGGAGATGGGCGTCAACCAGTCGACCCTCAGCCGGGTGGCCGTCCGCCTGGAGCGCGGCGGGCTGGTCCAGCGTGCCACCAGCGAGCACGACCGGCGGTTCGTCGTCATCCGCCTCACCGACGTGGGCCGTCGGGAGCTGGCGCTCTACTCGGCCACCTTCGACCAGGAGCTGCACACCGCGTTCGAGATGGCCGCGCTCACCCCGTCGCTCACCAAGTTCCTCACCCGGATCCGCCCCGGGCAGTAGGAGCCCGCCGGGCTTCGAACCCGGGCCCTTTCGAACAAGGCCCTTTCGAACGAGCGCCTTTCCGGCCGGGGACTTTCGAACCGGGGATCCTGGAACCCCGGGCCTTTCGAACGCCGGGGCCTTCCGGTCCGGTGGTCCCGCCCCCGCGGGAACCGGGACCTCCGGACCGGAAGGCGCCGTCAGAAGTGCGGTGGCGCCCGGGCGCGTCAGCTCGCCGCCGCGGCCGGCACCGTCCCGACCGCGACGGTGTTGCCCTCGCTGATGTAGGCGTGCGGGTCGCGGAGCGGGTTGAGCTCGCCGTCCGGGTCGAGGAACGGCTCCCAGTCCCCGTCGAGCCGCGCGGCGACGGCTTGGTCGGCGATCCGCGCGCAGGCCAGTGCGTAGAAGTGCAGCGCGGCCGGCGCCAGCGGCGCGTGGTGTTCGATCAGCATCGTCCGCTGGCGCACCGAGACCAGCCCGGCCCGGTCGAGGTGGCGGTAGAGCTCGCGGGTGCGCACCAGCTGCCGGGCGTACCCGGGGGTGCGCGCCGCCCGGCGGAAGAAGTCGGTGAAGAGGAACGGATCCGCCGGGCGCACCGTGACGAGCGTCGCGTCGAGGTCCTTGACCGCCACGACGCCACCGGGGCGTACGACCCGGCGCAGCTCCGCGAGCGCCCGCGGCAGCTCCTCCTCGGAGAGGTACTGGGTGGTGTTGGCGCACCAGACGGCGTCGAAGGTGTCGTCCTCGTAGGGCAGGGAGAGGAGGTCGCCCCGGCGGGCGTCGACGGGGGGCCGGGCGCCGTGGGCGCGCATCCGGCCGGCGGCGAGCGCGGCGTTCTCCTCGGCGAGGTCGATCGCGGAGATCCTCCCGTCCGGTCCGACCAGCTCGGCCAGCCACGGGAGGAAGGCGCCGGTGCCGCAGCCGGCGTCCAGCACGTGCCAGCCGGGACGGATGCCGGCCTGGTCGAGCGCGGCGCGGTACTGCGGCGCGCACGCCGCGAAGTGGGCGTCGACGATCTCCCCGTCGGTGAAGCCCAGGCCGGTGGACGCGGCGTGGCCCCACGACCGGTGGTCCTCGGTCAGCACGTGCCGTCCCCTTCCCCCGCCGGCGTGGCGGCGTCGAGCAGCTCGGTGATCAGCCGGGTGGTCAACTCCGGTGCCTCCAGCGGCTGGAGGTGGCCGACCCCGGGCACGGTGACCAGCCGCCCCTGGGGCAGGGCGTCGGCCGTCAGTGCCGCCTCGTCGACGGCGACCAGTTCGTCCTCGGCCCCGGTGACCACCACGGCGGGTACGTCGGTGGCCCGCAGCACCTCCACGGAGTCCGGTCGCGCCGCGATGGCCTCCTGGGCCCAGGCCACGGCGCGCGGGTCGGCGGCCCGGGACCAGGCCAGCACGTCGGCGAGGGTGCCGGGGCGCGCGGCCCGGGTGGTGGCCCCGAGGAGCAACGGCGAGGACCGCGCCACGAGTTGGTCCCGTCTGTCGTCGTCGAGCACGGCACCGGCGAAGGCCCGGCGCCCGGCGGCCTGGTCGGGGGTGTCGGCGGTGGCCCTGGTGGCCAGCAGCCCCAGGGCGCCGACCCGGTGGCGGTGCCGGCGCAGGAAGGCCATCGCCGCGTAGCCCCCCATCGAGCAGCCGACCAGGGCCACCTTCCCGTGGCCCAGGGCGTCGAGCCGTGCGGCCAGGTCGTCGGCGACGGTGTCGAGGGAGGGCGGCTGATCGCCGAGCGGCTCGGCGCCGAAGCCGCGCTGGTCGGGCACGACGACGGTGTGTCCGCGCTCGCGCAGCGCCGCCGCCTGGGCCTGCCACATGGCGGAACTCAGCGGCAGCGCGTGCAGCAGCACCACGGGCAGGTGCCGGGCCCCGGTCACGGCTTCGCGCTCCGCTCGGCGGCGGCGACGAAGGCGGCGGCCTCCGGGGAGAGCGGGGTGTCGCGCAGCCAGGCGAGGGTCACCGGGGCGGCCGGCAGGTCGTGCACCGGTACCGCCTCGATGTGCGGCGGCAGGATGTCGGCGAGCGACTGGACCGACAGGTGCACGGACAGGGTCCCGGCGAGGATGGCGATCATCCCCTCCACGGTGGTCATCGGGTGCACCCGGCGGATCGGCGTGCCGGCGGGCGTGCGCGGCGGCACGACCAGGTCCCAGACGTACGGCGGGAAGTCGCCGGGGCAGCTGAAGGCGTCGTAGCCGGTGGTCTCCTCGACCGAGACCGAGGTCCGCCCGGCCAGCGGGTGGTGGGTTCCGACGATCACCGCCCGGGCGTCGTGGGCCACGGTGGCGCTGGCGGCGATGTCCGGTTCGTACAGGTCGTACTTGACGATCATGAGGTCCATCGCGCCCTCGCGCAGCGGGCGGAACGGCTCCCTGACGTCGTACGGGACGAACTCGATCGTCGCCGGGTCGGTACCGGCCGCGGCGATGATGCTCTTCGCCAGGTGCGGGGAGCCGTGGATGCCGAAGCGGATGGGGCGGGTGAGGGAGCGGGTGGCGGCGGGCGCGGTGGCCGGCGGGGAGTCGGACATGTCAGCCTTCCTCGGTCAGTCCGGCGTATGCCTGGAGCTTGTGGGGGTGGTGGGCGTCGGCGTCGATGCGCAGGGCGGCGAACGGGACGGTCATGCCGGTCAGGCGCGGCACCGCGTGCAGGGTCAGCCGGTCTCCGGGGCCGACCAGCCCGTCCAGGGCCGCCTCGGCCAGGAGGTGGTTGAGCTGGACGAGGGCCCGGGAGACGGTGATCCCCGCGGTGGCGACGTACAGGTCCCGCCGGCTTGGGCGATGCGCCTCGGCGTGCGGGTCGCGCTCGCCCGGGCGGTGCGCCTCGATGGACACGTCGCGCTCGCCCGGCCGTTGCTCCTTGACGGACGGGTCGCGCCCGCCCGGCCGGTGCGCCCCGGTGTCCGGGCCGGTCACGGCGACGGCCGGGACCTCGACGGTGGTCGGCGGCCAGGGGGCGAGCCGGCGGGTGCCGTTGAAGGTCTTCAGCAGGCGCCGCAGGGCGGCGGTGGTCTCGTCGGTGCCGGGTCCGACCCAGGCCGCCGAGCCGTCGGGGGCGATGTGGTCGAAGGCGAACCGTTCGCGCAGGTTCTCGGGCCGCCCGGCGAGGAAGACCGTCCGGGTGAAGGCCCGGCGCCAGGGCCGCGCGCGCTCCGCGGGCACGCCCAGCGCGAAGCGGCAGGTCTCGCGCACCCAGTCCGCGAGCGAGAAGCGCCCGATGACGGCGACCACGACGGCGCCGTCCGCGGCCTCGCCCCGCGCGGTGATCTCGGCCTTGGCCGCCCGAAGGGACTGCGGGGTGGACAGGTCCAGTTGCTCGGAGAGTTCCGGCAGGGTCGCGCGGAGCCGGTCGGCGGCGACGGAGAGCAGGAGTTCCGGTGAGATCGTCATGTGAACACCGTGGTCAGGAGGGAGCGGTCGGGGGGCGTCCGGCCCCGGCGCAGCAGGGAGGAGGTGAGCCGGTAGGGGTCGACGTGGGTGTGGTCGCGGCGGTGCGGGGTGAGGGCGGCGAGCAGCGCGTCGCGGTCCGGCAGCGGGGGCGTGGGGGCCCTGGCCAGCAGCTGTTCGGCCCGGGCCAGGCTCTTGCGCAGCAGGTCGTGCCGGAAGGACTGCTGCTGGCCGGGGCCGAGGGTGGCGATGAAGTAGAGCCGCATCCCGAGCAGACGGGCCTCGGGCGGGTGGTCGTCGCCGGCGGCGTGCAGGAGGGCGTCCACGGTGTAGCCGTGCCAGCCGCCGTGCCGGGCCGAGGTGATCCTCCCCTCGATGGGCGTCCGGCCGATCGGCACCCGGTGCACGGTCGGCCCCAGCGTCGCCAGCACCCTTTCCAGCAACTGGTAGTCGGGGTCGAGGTCGCGGTCGTACAGCATCACGACCTCGTCGTACCGGGGCGCGAGCGGCAGCAGTTCGCGCAGCGCGCAGGCGAGGTAGTTGGGGCGCCCGTCGGCGTCGACGATCTGCCGCAGCGGCAGGCCGAAGGGGGTGGCGTCGAGGTAGACCGGGCCGCCGCAGTCCCGGTGGTCGAGGCCCATCCCGGCGGCGACCAGGTGCTCGATCACCTCGTCGAGGCCGAACTCCGGTGGCTGGTGGGCCAGGAGCCCCGGGTCGTGCAGACCGAGCCGCCGGTAGTGGCCGGACCACAGCTGGAGCACCCGGGTGCTGGCGGGGTGCACGAAGCCGGTGCGCTCGATCGCCTCCGTGTACGGCCGCAGGGCCGCGGCGGCGGGACGGGTGTCCTCCTTCCGGTACTCGACGTAGAGCTCCCCGATCTCCTCCTCCGACAGCGAGCCGTAGTCGGTGTCGCCCCGGGTGCGGTCGAGGAACTCCCAGAAGCCGACGACCTGTTCGGTGGGGTGGTAGGTGGTGTGGCTGTAGCGGAAGGTCACGTCGGCCAGCTGCGCGGTGGCGCGGAACATCACGTCCGCCCAGAACAGGCCCTTGAGGTGACTGGGCGTCAGCGGCTTCGACGGGGTGATGGTGATCGGGGCCAGCAGCACCCGGCTGGTCGGTGCCATCAGCCTCCCCCTCCGGCGGCGACGGCGCGCAGCAGCTCCTCGCGGGTCGGCGGCCGCGGGCCCGCCGGGACGGTGGTGGCGGGGACGGCGGTGGTGGCGGTGGTGGCAGCGCGCACCCGTGCGCGGAAGGCGTCGTCGTCGAGAACCTCGGCGGGGGTGCTCAGGGTCATCAGCATCCGGACCAGCCCGCGCCACACCGTGGCGTCGCTCGCGGCGGCGGTCGCCACCTCGCCCATCGTGGGGCGGCCGGGGGCGGTGGGCGCCGGCGGCGTCGGCACGCTCCCCTCGGCCCGCGCCCGCCAGAGCCCGGCGCGGGCCTCGCTGTCGTGGACGGCCTGGTCGAACCAGGGGCGCAGGAGCTCTTCGGTGAGCCGGGTCGCGGACTCGCCGCGCTCCGCCTCCGCCGTCGGGGCGCCGTCGAGCAGGTCGGCGGTCCGGAAGGCGTGCGCCAGGGCGAGTGACATGCCGCGTCCGTAGAGCGGGTCGGTGACGCAGACCGCGTCGCCGACCGGGAACAGCCCGAGGACCGGCCGCCCGTCCGCCGTGGTCGTGCCGCGCAGGAGGTTGGGCGGGGTGGTGATGGTCCGCACCCCGGTCAGCGGTGTGGCGGCCCGCTCGTCGGCCCACGCCGCGACGTACGGGGAGAGCCGGGCGGCGGCGGTGAAGGCGGCGGGCTCGCGCAGGGCGTCCGTGGCCGGGTCGGAGGTCGGCGCCCCGATGCTGATCGCGAAGACGCCGTTGTCCGCCGGGTGCACGACCGCCGCGTAGTGGTCCCAGATCCCGCCGGCCGCGTTGCCCCGGTTGAGCGGCCCCGGCGGCGCGCCGTCGGGCCGGTTCAGCCGGTAGTACCGGGTGAAGGCGCGCAGCCGGGTGGGCGCGCTCAGGTCCTGGGCGAGCGCGACCCCGGCGTCGGCCAGCCAGGAGCGGGACCGTGCCCGGCGTCCGGTGGCGTCCACCACGAAGGCGGCGGGCACCCGTTCGCCGCCGTCGGTCACCACGCCGGTCACCCTGGCTCGCCCGGCGTCCAGGAGCAGGCCCCGTACGGAGGTGCCGTGGCTGATCGTCACCCCCGGCAGCGCCCGTACGGCGCGGTGGAGCAGCAGTTCCAGGAACGGGCGGCGGGCGGCGAGCGTCACCAACTCCTCGTCGCCCGAGATGAGGTGACTATCGGTCATGGGTGCCGCCGCCCTGAGGTCGAGCAGCCGGGCGCCCTCCTCCAGCGCGGTGTCGAGCAGCCGGGGAGCCCGCTCGCGCAGTACGCGCACGCCGAGCGAGGTGAGGGTGTGGGGGTGGTCGCCCTGCGGCACGGTGGGCCGGTGCCACAGGCCGGCCGCCTTGCCGGCCGGACCGTCCGGCGGGGGAGCGGAGCGCTCCAGGATCCGCACCGGCCGGCCCCGTTCGGCGAGGGCGAGCGCGGTGGCGAGGCCCGAGAAGCTCCCGCCCACGATGACGGCGGGCGCGGTCAACGGCGCCGTCCGTGGACGAAGAAGACCCGGCGCACGTCCTTGACGTCACGGGGCGGGACCGGGTCGGGCCAGCGGCCGTAGTCCGCGGCCGCGTCGCCGGGCTGGACCGCCTCGACGTCGAAGCCGTACCGGTCGAACAGGGCCTCCGGCTCGTCGCTGCCGAACAGCCAGGGGCAGCCCCAGCCCGCGAAGACGTCCAGCAGCCCCCGCATGTCCGGCAGGGTCAGGGCCGCGGCGTTGACGAGGTCGGCGGCGATCCGGCTGCCGGGCGCGGAGATCGCGGCCACGCGCTCCAGCATCCGGTGGGTGTCCGCCTCGGGGATGTAGTACAGCAGTCCTTCGAGCAGCCAGGTGGAGGGCAGTTGCGGGTCGTACCCGGCCGCGACCAGCTCGTCCTCCCAGTCGTCGGCGGTGAGGTCGACCGCGACGGTCCGGTGGTCGACCCGCGGCGCGACGCCGGCCAGCCGCTCCTCCTTGAACCGCAGCACCGCCGCCCGGTCGACCTCGAAGTAGCGGATGTGGTCGGGCCACGGCATCCGGTAGGCGCGCGAGTCCATGCCCGAGGGGGCCAGCACGATCTGGGACATCCGCGGGTCCTCGGCCGCAGCGCTCAGGAAGTCGTCGAAGAAGCGGGTCCGGATCGCGTTGTAGTCGGGGGTGCTGGGCAGCGAACGCGGCCGGTCGGGCGGGAAGGTCGCGGTGCGGACCTCGGCCAGCAGCTCGGGGCCGATGTCGCCGGCCAGCAGCGCGGCGTGGGGGTCCTCGTAGAGGCGGTCGGGGCGCTGGGTCTCCGCGGCGCGCAGGGCGGCGGTGAGCAGGGCGGTCCGCTCCACCGGGTTCAGCAGGTCCGTCATCTCGTTGCTCCTCGTGGTCGGTCCGGTTCAGGCGGCCGGGGTGCCGGTCAGGCGCTGCCAGAGCAGGTCGTCCTGCCGGAACAGGCGGTCCTTGACCTGGGTGGGGCGGATGCCGCCACCCACCGCGGTGTGCCAGTCGCGGTGGAAGGCCTCGGGGGCGAGCGGCAGCAGGGCGGGTGCGGCCAGCCGGTGTTCGGCGCGGGCCCGGTGGTAGCCGGCCGACTCGCGGCGCAGGGCGGCGTCCAGCAGCGCGGTGAAGCGCGCCCGTTCGGCCTCCTGCCAGGGGAGGGTGGGGGCCACCGCGAAGACGTAGCGCCGGGCCGTACCGTCGGCCGGCTCCACCCGGCAGGCGACGTTGCGCAGCCCCAGGCCGGTGCTCTCCAGGGCGGTCCGCAGCGCGCGGACCACCTGCGACTCGCGCAGCCGCTCGCCCACCGCGTCGGAGCGGTTCGCCCGGCCCGCGTACCGCACCCGGGGCGCGCCGTCCGTCACGTCGACGACCTGGACGACGTCGCCGACGGCGTAGCGGTAGAGCCCGCCGACGTGGCTGAAGACGACGTGGTACTCGCGCCCCGGTTCGAGTTCGTGGGGCAGCAGCGTCGCGGCGTCCGGGGTGAGGTCGGCGTCGGCGTCCACGAACTCGTACACCGAGGCGGTGGCCACCAGGCTGCCGGCCGAGCCGTGCCGGTCGAGCGGGACGCCCACCGGCCCCTCGGAGGCCGCCACCGGGGCGGGCAGCGCGCTGACCCCGGTGCCGAAGTCCTCGCGCAGCGCGGGCAGGTAGAGCGAGGCGACTCCGGTGGTCCAGCCGAACAGGGCGCGGATCCGGGGCCACACCAGGGCGGGGGTGACGGTGCCGAAGTACTCGGCGAGCCGCTCCAGTTCGGCCGCCCGCCCGGGGTCGGGGCGGCCGTGCCGCACACCGCCCAGGGTGCCGTCGCGCACCTCCCGGACGATCCGCTCCCACCACAGGTTCAGCTGGTACGGGACCGCCGCGATCATCGCCGGGTTGATGCCGATCAGGCAGCGCACGTCGCTCTGGACCGCCAGGCGCAGCCGCAGGTACGCCTTCTCCAGGTGGTCGCCGGGCGCGACGTCCACCGGAAGGGCGGCCCAGGGGGCCGCCGTGCCGAGTTCGGCCGAGAGGGGCTCGCCGAACTTCTCCCCGAAGTCGACCTGGCTGGCGCCGACGTGCGGGTGGCCGTCGGCGGTGGTGGGGGGAGCGGAGAGCGGGTCGTGCTTGAGGTTGAGCACCGCGTCGGGCCGGTGCGCGACCTCGGGGAAGCTCTCGATCAGGGGCGCCCAGGCCGCGTAGTAGAAGGGGAAGAAGGTCGTGCGCATGAAGCGCCGGGTGATCGGGATCTTCTTGTGCGCGCCGGTGCTGCCGCTGCTGGTGAAGTAGACGACGGGATCGTCGGCCGACAGCAGGTTCCGCTCCCCGGCGGCCGTCCGCTCGATCAGCGGCGCGTGGGCGGCGTAGTCCTGGACGGGGACGGCCTTGCGGAAGTCGTCCAGGTCGCGGATCCGGTCGAAGCCGTGCTTGCGGCCGAACTCCGTGCCCGCGTTGAACTCCAGGAGGTCGGCGAGCACGTGCCGCTGCCGCTCCCGCAGGTCGGTGAGGGCCGCGCCCAGCCGGTCGCGCTCGGCCAGCACCCGGGCCCGGTAGCGGTCGGCGTGGCCGGGGGAGGCCCAGCCCTGGTCCGTGGTCACGGGGCGAGCACCTCCAGCACGGCGTCCGTCGCGTGCGCGACGCTGGGCTGTTCGTCGATCACCGTCACCGGCACGTGCCGCACCTCTTCCAGCATCAGCTTGCGGAGACTTCTCTGGTAGCTCTCGAACCCCTCCCAGTCGGGCAGTTCACCGGAGTGCTCCAGCGGGTTGAGCCCGGCGCCGCCGCCGAGGCGCCGCCACGCCGACCCGGGGGAGACGTCCAGGTAGACGACCGCGCGGGGCTGGGCGAAGGAGCGCCACCAGGAGTACATGGGGTTCTCGTGGACGCCGGCCAGCCGGCACTTGGCGAGGATCTTGTAGTAGTAGGAGTCGACCAGGAGCGGGGTCCCCGGGTCCTGCCGCCGCACCTCGTCCCACAGGTGGACCACGGCGGTCTGGAGCAGGCTGGCGAGGAACTCCGGGGAGTAGGAGCTGCCCAGGCCCGGCAGGACGTCCTCCACCACGCCGCGGCGCAACCGGCCGATCAGCGCGTGCTCGGGCCGGACCAGGTCGCCGTCGGTGGACAGGGTGCGCCAACCGGGCAGCCTGTCCCGGATCGCGGACATGACCGAGGACTTGCCGGCGCCGTCCGGGCCCAGCAGGACGAAGAACGGACGGTCAGTCATCGGCGCCGCCGGTCGTCGGGAGGCCGGTGCGGCCCGGGTCGAACGCGTCGTCGTGGAACCGGATCCGGTGGCCCACCGGTGCGGGGCCTCCTCCGGCGGAGGGGGGTGGGGAGGGGCGCGGGACGTCGGAAGTGGTCATGGAAGAGCACACCTCGTACGTGGAAGGGCTGCTGGGTGGGGGCGCGCGAAGGGGGACAGCTGCTGAGCATGAGGCGATAGAGGAACTTTCATGCACAAGGCATGACTAGTCAAGTACTTTCAAATGCATGCGCCCCGCGTTACAGTGCGGGCGGGCGGACAAACGGGTTCGTTCGCCCGCCCGGACCCAACCGGCGGTAGCCGTAGGCGATGTGTCGGCAGGTCAGCCGAGGCGGTAGCGGACCGGGAGGGACAGCACGCCGCGGATGATTCCGGAGTCGATCCAGGGGAGCGAGTCGAGCGGGACGGCGGGCTCCAGCTCCGGGACGCGGGAGAGCAGGACGCGCAGGGCGACGGTCGCCTCCAGCCGGGCGAGCGGGGCGCCCAGGCAGTAGTGGACGCCGTGGCCGAAGGCCAGGTGGCGGGCGCCCGGCCGGGTCACGTCGAGGGCCGCCGGGTCGCCGTGGCCCGGCTGGGGCGCGTCCTGCCCGGCCGAGCCGAGGGCGACCGCGAGCACGCCGCCCCGGGGGATCGCCACCCCGCCCAGCTCCAGGTCCTCGGCCGCGTAGCGGTTGGTGGAGCGCTCCACCGGGCTGTCGTGGCGCAGGAACTCCTCCACCGCGTCCGGCAGCAGCTCGGGCCGTTCGCGCAGCAGCCGCAGCTGGTCGGGGTGCCGCAGCAGGGCCAACTCGGCGTTGCCCAGCAGGTTCACCGTGCTCTCGTGGCCCGCGACGACCAGCATCAGGGCGGTGCCGACCAGTTCCTCCTCGGACAGCCGGCCCGCCTCCCGGTCGCGCACCGAGACCAGGGCGGAGAGCAGGTCGTCCCGGGGCCCCCGGCGCTTGTCCGCGACCAGTTCGGCCAGCAGGCCGTGCAGGGCGGCCAGCGACGGGCGGTGTTCGGGCGAGGCCGGCCGCAGCGACTGTGCCGACCAGCGGCGGAAGTCCCGCTGGTGTTCCGGCGGGACGCCGAGGAGTTCGGCGATGACCGTGGCGGGCAGCGGGGCGTTGAAGGCCTCGACGAGGTCGAGCTCGCCCGCGGGCGGCACCGCGTCGATCAGCCCGTGGGCGATCTGCTCGATCCGCGGCGCCAGTTCGGCCGTGCGGCGCGGGGTGAAGGCCGCCGAGGCGAGCCGGCGCAGCCGGGTGTGCTCGGGCGGGTCGGCCTCCATCATCTGCGCGCCGAGCCCCACCGACGGGCGGTGGAGGACGAAGCCCGCGGCGTCCAGGGCCTCGGCGGCGGGGGTGGCGTCCTTGAGCAGGGCGGGGTGGGTCAGCGCCTCCCTGGCCAGGTCGTAGCCGACCACCACCCAGCCCTCCAGGCCGGGTTGGAGCTCGGCCGGGTGGATCGGGCCGAGTTCCCGGAGGCGGGCGTACCGGGCGGGGGCGTCGGCCTTGAAGGCGGCGTCGATGACCACCGTGGCCGGTCTGCCGGAGGGCTGGTCCTGCGGGTCCATGGTGTGACTCCTGGGGGGGCGGACGTACGGGTGAGGCGGTGCGGGCCGCCGGCTCCTCCGGCCTGGCTGTTCCGGCCCGGCCGCTCCGGTCCGGCTTCTCCGGCCCGACTCCTCAGGCACGACCGCTCCGGTCCCGGCGGCCGGTCGACGGCTGCGCCTCCCACCCTTCGGCCGGCGGCGGACCCTGGCATCGGTCATCTGACGGTCGGACCCCCGCGGGGGCGGGCCGGCCTGGCACGGAGCCGCCGGGCGGTCGTCCGGATCGAGGCCCGCCGGAGGCCGGGAGGGGCGGAGCCTGCCTGGGGAGCGCGCCCGCCCCGGCCGTTGACTGAACCCGCTCGTTGGGACAGATGACTGATGCTCCGATCCGGTCCCCCGAAGCACAGTTGCACCAGTGCCTCGCGGCAACCGTCGGTCCGGCTCCGGGCCGGGCGGCCGACGAGCCGACCGACGCGAGAGGGCGTGCGCATGGCCAGGTCAGACATCCGTTTCGAGAGCGCGGGCATCGAGATCGCCGCGCACCTGTACACCCCCGGCACTCCGGCGCCGGGGCCGCGCCCGGCCCTGGTGGTCGGCCACCCGGGGACGGGGGTGAAGGAGCAGGCGTCCGGCACCTACGCGAGGCGGCTGGCCGAGCGCGGCTTCGTCACCCTGGCCTTCGACGCGGCCCACCAGGGCGAGTCGGGCGGACTGCCGCGCGGGTTGGAGGACCCGGCCCAGCGGGTGGAGGACTTCAAGGCCGCCGTGTCGTACCTGGTCACCCGTACGGACGTCGACGCGGAGCGGATCGGCCTGCTCGGCGTCTGCGCGTCCGGCGGGTACTCGCTGGCCGCCACCGGCTCCGACCACCGGGTCCGGGCGGTGGCGAGCGTGTGCACCGCCGACCCGTCCCGCCAGTTCCGGCTCGGTGCCGACGGGGGTCAGGACCCGGCCGTCTTCCGGGCCCTGCTGGACGCGGCCGCCCGGGCCCGCAGCGCCGCCGCCCGCGGCCAGGACCCCGGGGTGATGACGATGTTCCCGCGGACGGCCGAGGAGGCGGGCGCGCTCGGCGGGGAGCACGGCGTCGAGGGCTTCGAGTACTACTGCACCTCGCGCGGTGAGCACGAGCGGTCCGCCAGGTTCCTGGTCTGGGAGAGCATCGACCGGCTGGCCTGCTTCGACCCGTTCTTCGCCATCCCGCTGATCGGCCCCCGCCCGATGCTCCAGATCGTCGGCGAGCGCGCCGTCACCTCCTGGATGGCCGTCGAGGCGCACCAACGCGCCACCGGGCCCGCGGAGTTGCACTGGATCAACGGCGCGAGCCACGTCGACCTCTACGACAAGCGGGAGTACATCGACCCGGCGGTCGACAGGCTGGCGGACTTCTTCGCCGCTCACCTGGGCGCCGCCTGAACCGTGGTGGTGGGGCGTTCGGCCCCGCCGCCATGCCTGACGCGACGTCAGATCACCTTTCCCGCAGTCCCGCAGTCCCGCAGTTCCGCAGTCCCGCACGACGGACACAAGGAGTCCCCGATGGCAGTGAACGAGAACCCGAACCGCACCGGCACCGGCCGGCGCCGCTTCCTCGGCCTCGCGGCGGCCGGCGTCGTCGCCGGCCAGGCCGCCCTGTCCGGCCCGGCCCAGGCGGCCACCGGTCAGGGCCCCACCGGTCAGGTGGCCAGCGGCCAGGGCGCCGCGCCCGCCGCCGGAACGGCCGCCGGCCGGCCGCCGCGGCCTGGCTCCGGCATCCGCCCGTTCCGCATCAAGGTCGCGCAGGCGGACCTCGACGACCTGCGGCGGCGCATCCGGGCGACCCGGTGGCCCGACCGCGAGACGGTCGACGACCGCAGCCAGGGCGCGCAGCTGGCGAGGATGCGGCCGCTGATGGAGTACTGGGGCACCCGGTACGACTGGCGCAGGCTGGAGCGGCGCCTCAACGAACTGCCGCAGTACATCACGGAGATCGACGGGCTGGACATCCAGTTCGCCCACATCCGCTCCCCGCACGCCGGCGCCATGCCGATGCTGATGACCCACGGCTGGCCCGGGTCGATCGTCGAACTGCTCAAGGTCATCGACCCGTTGACCAACCCCACCGCGCACGGCGGGCGCGCCGAGGACGCCTTCCACCTGGTGCTGCCGACCCTGCCCGGCTACGGCTTCTCGGGCAACCCGACCAGGCCCGGGTGGAACTTCGCCCGCATCGCGCCCGCCTTCCACGAGCTGATGGCGCGCCTCGGGTACCCGGAGTACGTCTCGCAGGGCGGCGACCACGGCGCGATCCTCTCCGAGGTGCTCGCCGTCCAGCAGCCGAAGGGCCTGCTCGGCATCCACGTCAACATGCCGGGGACGGTGCCGGACGACGTCCTGCGCCGGCTGCGCAACTTCGACCCGGCCCCCGCCAACCTCTCGGCGCAGGAGAAGCGGGCGTACGAGCGGCTGCTGCACTTCTACCGCGACGGCTTCGGCTACGCGGCGATGATGAACCGCAGCCCGCAGACGATCGCCTACTCCCTCACCGACTCGCCGGTCGGCATGGCCTCCTACTACTACGACAAGTTCGCGGAGTGGACGGACTCGACCGGCGTGCCGGAGAAGGTCCTCAGCTACGACGAGATGCTCGACGCGATCTCGATGTACTGGCTGACCGGCACCGGCGCCTCCTCGTGCCGGCTGTACTGGGAGGGCACCCAGGCCGGCGGCGGGCCGTTCAACGCCGTCCCCATCCCGAAGCTGCCGGTCGCCGTGACGGTCTTCCCCGCCGAGATCTACCCCGCGCCGCGCAGCTGGGGCGAGCGCACCTTCGGCAACATCATCCACTGGAACGAGGTCGACCGGGGCGGCCACTTCGCCGCCTGGGAGCAGCCGCAGCTGCTGGCCGAAGAACTCCGCACCGCCTTCCGGTCGCTGAGGTAGCGCGGCCCTGCCGCGACCGCCGCGTACCGCCCTCCACCACCCCCCTCCTCCCGAAAGCGAGAACACCCCGTGGAGTTGAAGCTCGAAGTCGTCGTCCTGCCCGTCTCCGACGTCGACATCGCCAAGGAGTTCTACGTCGACACGCTCGGCTTCCGCCTCGACGCGGACTTCCCGATCGACCAGGGCTACCGGATCGTCCAGGCCACCCCGCCGGGCTCCGGCTGCTCGGTCGTCTTCGGGGAGGGACTGACCGCGCTCCCCGTGGGCTTCGCCCGGGGACTGCACCTGGTCGTGACCGACATCGAGCAGGCGGTCGAGGAAATCGCCGCGCGCGGAGTCGACGTCGACGGCCCGTTCCACGACGAGACCGGGGTCTTCCACCACGCCGGCGGGACCCACCGGGTGCCCGGTGTCGCCCCGGGACGGCCCAGCTACGGCAGCTTCGCCCGCTTCGCCGACCCCGACGGCAACGAGTGGTTCCTCCAGGAGGTCACCCTCCGGGCCCCGGGGCGCTGACCGCCCGTGCCACCGGCCCGGGGCCGTCGCCCCCGGGCCGGTGGCACCGCCGGTCCGGCGGCGGGCCGACGGGGGGGGGGCCGACGGGGGGCGGCGGGTCGGCCGGGGGCGAGGTGACCGGATCCGCGCAGCTCAGCAGGCACCGGTGTTCGTAGGATGGGCGCAGCTCCTCCGGGAGGAGGACCCGTCCCGGAGGTGCCATGCCGCAGCGCTCGAATCGCCAGCTACTCGGGCGTACCCGGGAGGTGGAGGCGCTGGACCGCCTGCTGCGCGAGGTGCGCGGCGGGCGCAGCCGGGTGCTGGTGCTGCGCGGCGAGGCCGGCGTCGGCAAGTCGGCGCTGCTCGACCACCTGGCCGGGCGGGCCGGGCAGTGGCAGACCATCCGCACGGCCGGCGTCGAGGCCGAGTCCGAATTCGCCTACTCCGCCCTGCAACAGCTGTGCGCCCCGCTGCTGCCGCGGCTCGACCGGCTGCCGGAGGTGCAGCAGGACGCGCTGCGGGTCGCGTTCGGCCTGAGCGCGGGGAACCCTCCCGAGATGCTGCTGGTGGGGATGGCGGTGCTCGGCCTCTTCGCCGAGGCGGCGGCCCAGGCCCCGCTGCTGTGCCTGGTCGACGACGCGCAGTGGCTGGACCTGATGTCCCAGCGGATCCTGGCGTTCGTCGGGCGCCGGCTGGACGCCGAGTCGGTGGCGCTGGTGTTCGCGGAGCGGATCACCGACGGGACGGGGGACGAGGGCTTCTCCGGCCTGCCGGAGCTCGTGCTGGGCGGGCTGGCCGACGCCGAGGCCCGGGCGCTGCTCGACAGCGCCCTGCCGGGGCCGGTCGACGCAAGGGTGCGGGACCGGATCGTCGCCGAGACCGGCGGGAATCCGCTCGCCCTGCTGGAGTTGCCCCGGGGCCTGTCCCCGACGGAGCTGGCGTTCGGCTTCGGCGGGCCCGGCGCCGGACCGCTGGCGACCCGGGTCGAGGACGGGTTCCGCCGGCGGGTGGACGCGCTGCCGGCCGACACCCGCGCCCTGCTGCTGGTCGCGGCGGTCGAACCGGTCGGCGACGGGCCGCTGTTGTGGCGGGCCCTGCGCCTGCTGGGCATCGGCCCCGAGGCCGCGGCACCGGCCGAGGTCGCGGACCTGATCACCCTGGGAGCCCCGGTGCGGTTCCGCCACCCGTTGGTGCGTTCGGCCGTCTGGCGCGGCGCGGACGCCGCCATGCTGCGTGCGGCGCACCGCGCCCTGGCCGAGGCCACCGACGGCGAGCGCGACCCCGACCGGCGGGCCTGGCACCAGGCCCACGCCGCGGTCGGGCCGGACGAGCAGGTCGCCGCCGCCCTGGAGAGCTCCGCCGACCGGGCCCTGGCGCGCGGCGGCCGGGCGGCCGCCGCCTCCTTCCTGGAACGTGCCGCCGCGCTCACCCCCTGCCCGGACGAGCGGACGCGGCGCGCGCTGGCGGCCGCCGCGGCCCACGTCGCCGCGGGCGTGCCGGCCCGGGTGCCCGACCTGCTCGCCGCCGCCGAACTGGAGCCGCTGGACCGGTTGCAGCAGGCCCACGCCGCCCGACTGCGGGCCAGGGCCGCGGCCATGACCGACTCGGGCAGGGGCGCGGTGCGACCGCTGCTCGACGCCGCGGACCGGTTCAGGGACCTCGAACCGGCCCTCGCGCGGGAGACCTACCTCGCGGCGTTCGACGCGGCCGTCTGGGCCGGCCGGCACGACGAAGGCGCCCTGCGCAGGGTCGCCGAGGCCGCTCGCGACCTGCCGCCCGGCGACGACCCGGGGGGAGTCCTCCTCAGCGCCCTGGTCGCCCGGATGGTGGACGGGCCGGCCGCCGCCTTCCCGGTGCTGGCGCGGGCGCTGGGCGCCCTCACCGACGAGGAGGACCCGTCCGTCCTGTGGGCGGCCGCGAACGCCGCCGCGGAGCTGGGCGACCTCCGCAGCTGGCTGGACATCGGCGACCGGGCGATCGGCTTCGCCCGGCGGACGGGCACCCTGTCGCTCCTCTCGACGGCGCTGCCCTACCAGGCGTCCGCGCTGGGCTTCGCGGGGCGCTTCTCCCAGGCGGACGACCTGCTGGCGGAGGCCGCGGCCCTGGAGAAGGCCACCGGCTCGGTGACGCGCACGTCCACGGCGGCCTTCCTCGGCGCGTACCGGGGACGGGAGAGGCCGGCCCTGGAGGCGATCGAGGCGATGGAACACGAGGGCGAGCAGCGCGGCCTGGGCCGGCTCGCCGGCGTGGCGGCGTGCGCCCGGGCCGTGCTCCACAACGGTCTGGGCAACTACGCGCTCGCCCTGGAGGCGGCGCGGCGGGGCGCGGAGCACCAGGACCTCGTCGTGCACCTGTGGACCTGCGGCGAGCTGGTCGAGGCCGCGACCCGGGTCGGCGACCGCGCCGCGGCGGCCCGGGCGTGCGGGCCGCTCGCCGACTGGAGCCGGGCGGGCACCCCGTGGGCCCTGGGCGCGCACGCGGTCGCCGTCGCCCTGACCGGGGAACCCGAGCAGGCCGAGGACCGCTACCGCGAGGCCGTCGACCACTTCGGCCGCGGCGGGCTCGGCGTGCTCGAAACCCGGGCCCGGCTGCTGTACGGGGAGTGGCTGCGCCGCCAGAACCGGCGCGCTCAGGCCCGGACGGAGCTGCGGGCGGCGCACGAGGCGGCCGCGCGGGCGGGCATGGAGGCCTTCGCCGAGCGGGCCCGGCGCGAGCTGCTCGCCACCGGCGAGACCGTCCGCAAGCGGACCCCCGACGCACCGGTCCTCACTCCGCAGGAGGCGCAGATCGCCCGCCTCGCGGCGTCCGGGCACCCGAACGCGGAGATCGGCGCGCAGCTGTTCCTCAGCCCCCGCACGGTCGAGTGGCACCTGCGGAAGGTTTTCACCAAGCTGGGGATCTCGTCCCGTCGGGAGATCGAGGGCGCTTTCTGCGGCCGGTGATCGGTGACCGGTGACCGGCGACCGGTCACCGGTGTCGGTCGCGAGTGGCGGCGCAGGGCACCGGGAGGGTGGCGGGGCGTCAGTGGGTGGCACATGCGGAGGGTTTGAGGACGCTTTCTGCGGCCGGTGACCGGAGGTGGTCGCGCCTGGCGGTGGCGGGCGCCGGGAGGGTGGCGGGGCGCCAGTGGGTGGGCGGCGCCTGCGGAGGGTCTTGACCGAGCTGGGGTTCTCGTCCCGTCGGGAGATCGAGGGTGTCTGCGGACGCGCCTGGCGGTGGCGGCGCCGGGAGGGTGGCCGGGGGCGTGGCCGCCCTCCCGGGGTCCGGGGCCGCCGTTCGGCGGCCGAGGGGGTGGCGAGCGTCAGCGGGTGGCGCGGGCCGCCTCCTCGACGACCCCGGCCACCACGCCGGGGTGGGAGACCGCCACGGAGTGGGACGCGGCCACCTCGGTGGTGCGGGCGTGGGCGCGCTTGGCCATGAACCGCTGGGCGGCGGCCGGGATGTTGAGGTCCTGGGTCGTGATCACGTCCCAGCTGGGGACGGTCTGCCAGGCGGCGGCGGTGGCCTTCTCCTCCAGCGCCGCCTGGGCGATCGGCCGCTGCGACGCGGCGGCCAGCGCGGCCCGGTCGGCCGGGACGTCGGCGGCGAACTGGCCCCGGAACTTGTCCTGCCGGATGTACAGGTCGGTGCCGGCGCTGCCGTCGGCGTTGGTGAACGGCACCGGGTCCAGGGTGCCGGGCAGGGTGGAGCCGGGGAACTGCCCGGTCAGCTGTAGTGCGGACTCGCCCGGCGCGGGCAGGAACGCGGCGACGTAGACGAGGGCCTTGACCCGCGGCTCGCCGACGGCGGCCTGGCTGATCACCGAGCCGCCGTAGGAGTGGCCGACCAGGACGACCGGGCCCTTGACGTGGTCGATCACGCTGCGCAGCGCGGCGGCGTCGGAAGCCGGGCCGCGCAGCGGATTGGCGGCGGCCACCACCGGGTAGCCGTCGCGGCGCAGCTTGGCGACGACGCCGTCCCAGCTGGAACCGTCGGCGAAGGCGCCGTGCTCCAGGACGACGGTCGGCTTCGGGGCCCGGTCGGCGGCCGCGTCCCGGTCCGCCGCGTTCGCGGTCCCGGCGACGGCGAACGCGCCGACGGCCGCCACCGTGCCGAGCCCGGCGACGCCGGCGACGACGCGGCGCAGGCGGCGGTTGTCACGACTGAACATGGAAGATCACGCTCCAAGGGGTTTCGGGCAGTGCGGTGGATCCGGTGGTCCCCACCCTCGCCCTCGGGCGGGCCGGCGGCATCGGTCAACTGACTTCAAGCTTGCGGCCGTTGCGGCGGTCCGGGCGGGAGGGCCGACTGAGCGTCAGGTGACTGATGCGGCGCCGCCGGGGCGGCGGCCACAGTGATGGCGCCATCCCGACCCCGAGGAGAGAACATGAAACGACGGCTTCCGGCCATCGTCGCCGCCTGCGTCCCGCTGGTCGCCGCGACCGCCGTCCACACGTCGGCGGCGAGCGCGGCGGGAGAGCTCACGCTCACCGCGGGCGCCGCCCCGGCGTCCTTCAGCTGCGCCCCGTTCGGGCTTCCGGCCCCGGAGGGCACCGAGGTGGAGGCGGTGACCGCGACCGCCGTCCCGGCCGGCACCTTCCAGGTGCCCGGGGCCCCGCCGCTCGGCGGTTTCCCGGTGCCCGACGTCCCGGCGCACTGCGAGGTGACGGTCACCGTGACCCACCCCGGCGCGAACGACCACGCCAAGGTGAACGTCTGGCTGCCGCAGGCCGGTTGGAACGGCCGCTTCCAGGGCGTCGGCGGCAGCGCCTACTCCGCCGCGGACAGCGGCGCCGGGCTCGCCGCGGCCGTCAAGCAGGGCTATGCCGCCGCCACGACCGACGCCGGCGTCGGCGGGGCGCTGGACACCAGCTGGGCGCTGGACGCCTCCGGGCGCGTCGACACCGCGCTCGTGGACAACTTCGCCTCCCGCTCCGCGCACGAGATGGCGGTGGTCGGCAAGCAGGTCGTGGCCGGCGTCTACGGCAGGCCGGCGGCCTACTCCTACTGGAACGGCTGCTCCACCGGAGGGCGCCAGGGCTACATGGAGGCCCAGCGGTACCCGAAGGACTTCAACGGCATCAACGCCTCGGCGCCGGCCATCAACTGGAACCAGTTCGAGATCGCCACCCTGTGGCCGCAGGTCGTGATGAACGAGGCGCACACCTACCCGACCGGGTGCGAGTTCGACGCGTTCAACCAGGCCGCCCTCAAGGCCTGCGACAAGCTCGACGGGCTCGCCGACGGCCTGATCGGCGACCCGGGGCGGTGCGACTTCAACCCGCGCCGCCTGGTCGGCACGAAGGTCCTGTGCGACGGCAAGCAGGTCACCATCACCGAGGCGGACGCCGAGGTGGTCCGCAGGATCTGGGACGGCCCGCGCGACGCGCACGGCAAGCGGCTCTGGTACGGCCTGCCGGTCGGCGCCGACTTCGGCCTCCTGGCGGCCAGCAAGACCGAGAACGGGGTCACCACCGGCGCGCCGTTCTTCGTGCCGTCCGTGTGGGCCGCCACCTTCGTCCAGAAGCAGCCCGGGTTCGACACCTCGAAGCTCACCCGCGCGCAGTTCGAGGAGGTCTTCCGGAAGGCCCGCGCCGAGTACGACCCGTCCATGGGCACCCGGGACGCGGACCTCTCCGCGTTCCGCGACGCCGGCGGCAAGCTGATCAGCTGGCACGGTGCGGCCGACCAGATCATCCCCACCGGGGGCACGGTCGACTACCGCGAGCGGGTGGACCGGAAGATGGGCGGCACCAGGAAGGTCGACGACTTCTACCGGCTGTTCCTGGCCCCGGGCGTCTCGCACTGCGGCCTGGACGGCGGCAAGAGCGACGACCTGGCCGCGCTGACCGCCTGGGTCGAGCAGGGCAAGGCGCCGGCGGTGCTGCACGCCACCCTGACCACGGCCACCGGCCGGAACGTCGCCCGCGACGTGTGCCGCTACCCGATGGTCTCCCGCTACACCGGCCACGGCGATCCGGAGGCCGCGAGCAGCTTCCGCTGCGTCGACGCCTCGCGCGACTGACCGGACCGGCCGCGGGACACCGGCGCCACCGCGCGTCAGGGTCCGTTCCCGACAGGGGGGACGGACCCTGACGCCGTCGGAGGCCGCCGGCCGTAGGCGGTCGGTCGGAGGCCGCCGGTCAGAGGCGGTCGGCGTCCACCACGGCCTGGGCGAAGGCGGTGGGCGCCTCCTGCGGCGCGTCGTGGCCGATCCCGGCGAGCACGCGGTGCTCGTACGGGCCGGTGAAGAACCTCCGGTACCCGCTGCCGTCGGTGCCGGGCAGGAACGGGTCGAGGGCCGGGTCCAGGGCGATGGTCGGCACCGTGACGGGCGGCCGGGCCGCGAGCAGCCGCTCGTAGCGGTCGTAGCGGCGCTCGCCGTCGGCCAGGCCCAGGCGCCAGCGGTAGTTGTGGACCACGATGGCGGCGTAGTCCGGGTTCTCGAAGGCGGCGGCCGTGCGCTCGAAGGTGGCGTCGTCGAAGCCCCAGGTGGGGGAGGCCTCCTCCCACACCAGCCGGGCCAGGTCGTGCCGGTTCTGCCGGGTCTCCATGGCGGCGCGGCCGCGCTCGGTGGCGAAGTAGTACTGGTACCACCAGGTGTGCTCGGCCTTCGGCGGCAGCGGGTTCTTCTGCGCGGCGACGTCGGTGATCAGGTAGCCGCTCACCGGCACCAGGGCCCTGACCCGCTCCGGCCACAGCGCCGCGATGATGCCGGCGGTCCGCGAGCCCCAGTCGAAGCCGGCCAGCACCGCCCGGTGGATGCCCAGGGCGTCCATCAGGGCGATGACGTCGAGGGCGATCGCGGACTGCTGCGCGTTGCGCGCGGTCGTCGGGGACAGGAAGGTGGTGCTGCCGTGGCCCCGCAGGTACGGCACGATCACCCGGTAGCCGGCGTCCGCCAGGAGCGGCGCCACGTCGACGAAACTGTGGATGTCGTACGGCCAGCCGTGCAGGCACACGACCACGGGCCCGTGCTCGGGCCCGGCCTCGGCGTAGCCGACGTCGAGCACGCCGGCCCGCACCTGCTTCAGCCCGGCGAACGAGGTGTGGGTGCCCGGGGCGAGGGGCGGGATGACCGGTGCCGGGCGGGACGGCCGGTCGGAGCCGGCCGCGCGGGCGGCGGGCGCGTTCGAGGCCGCGCCGGCCGTCAGGGCCGTGACGCCCGCGGCGAGGCCGACCGCCTTGGTGAAGCTACGCCTGTCGATCATGTCCGTTCCCTCCTGGAGGCTCACTGGTGCCTCCACTCTTCTGCGGCCACCGCCCGGACACATCAGTCACTTGACGCCGAGGCGGTCGAGGGCGCACGAAAGGTCCTCAGTCATCCGACTGTTCCCGCGCCGCCACCCCTCGGTGATCCTCGGAGGGACCGCCGCGACGCCGGCGGACCGTCGTGCGCGAGCGGAAGGCCTGGCCGTGAAGCAAACCCCCGTCGTCCTGATCCACGGTGCGTGGTTCCACATGTCCTCGTGGGAGGGCTGGGCCGAACGGCTCACCGCGCACGGCTACGCGGTGTCCGTCCCCGGCTGGCCCGGCGAGGCCCCCACCGCCGACCAGGTCCGCCGGAGTCCCGGCCCGCTGCGCGACCTCGGCCTCGCCGAGCTCACGGCCCACTACGAGACGATCGTGCGCTCCTTCGACGAACCTCCGGTCCTCATCGGGCACTCGGCCGGCGGCCTCGTCGCCCAGCGCCTGCTCGGCGCCGACCTCGGCCGCGCCGCCGTGGTCCTGGCGCCGCTGCCGGCCGGCCCGGCCCGCCACCCGGGTGTCGAGCGGCTGCCGCAGGAGCCGACCGGGCACCCGGGCTTCGAGGCGCTGTCGCCGGCCGGGTTCCGGCACCTCGTCGCCAACGCCGTCGGCGAGGAGGAGGCCGCGCGGCTCTTCGACCGGTACGCCGTCCCGGCCCCGCTGCGGCTGCTCGCGGACCTCGGGCTCGACCGCGCCGCCGCGGGGACGGCCGCCGCCGTGGTGGACCCGGCCGACGCGGGGCGTGGACCGCTGCTGCTGGTGTCCGGCCAGGAGGACCGGATCGTCCCGGACGCCGTGACCCGCTCGGTCTACAAGCTCTACGGGGACTCCCGCGCGGTGACGGACCTGAAGCAGTTCGTCGACCGGGGGCACTCCCTGGTGTTCGACAGCGGCTGGCGCTCGGTCGCCGACCACGTCCTCGGCTGGCTGGCCGGCACCGGCGTCGCGGCCGGGCCCGCGACGCGCTGAGCGCGGGCGCGTCAGACCCGCGGGGCCTCCTCCGCCCGGCTCAGTGCGTCGCGCAGCGCCGCCCGGGCCGTGATGCCCAGCTTGGGGAAGACGCGGTACAGGTGCGAGCTGACGGTGCGCGGCGACAGGTGCATCCGCTCGCCGATCTCCTTGTTCGTCAGGCCGCCGGCGGCCAGGTCGGCGATGCGGCGCTCCTGCCAGGTCAGCGAGGCCAGGTTGAGCGCCGATACGCGGGACGGTGCGCCCGTGGCGCGCAGTTCGGCCCGCGCCCGCTCGCTCCAGCCGGTCGCGCCCAGCCGCTCGAACGCCTCGGCCGCCGGGACGAGGTACTGCCGCGCCGCCGCCCGGTCCTGGACGTGGCGCACCCGGATGCCGTGGGCCAGCCGGATCCGGGCCAGCTCGAACGGGAAGCGGGCGGCGTCCGGGGCTGACTCGGCCCGGGCGAACGACTCGGCGGCCTCCCGCTCGTCCTCGGCGGTCATCGCCAGCGCGCCGTGGGTGATCAGCGCCAGGCGGGGCGACACCAGCGGCAGGCCCGCGTCGCGGGCGGCGAGGGCGTGCGCCCGGGCCTCCTCGACGCGCCCGGTGTGCTGGGCGGCCTCGACCAGGTCGAGTAGGGTCCGCGAGGCCTGGTACGCGTAGGGCCGGAAGGTGCCCGGCTGGGTGATGCCGATCGCGTAGAGGTACGCGCTCTCGTAGTCGCCGCAGCTCAGCGCGGCCGTCGCGCCGGCCGAGTCGGCGACCTGGGTCAGGAAGCCGAGGCCGCGCGGGCGGGCCCAGGCGTCCACCTCGGCCTGGAGGTCCCGCGCCCGGCCGACCTGCCCGCGCAGCGCGGCGAGCTGGGCCAGGTACGCGCGGCTCTGGGCGGCGAACAGGTGGTGGCCGTGCTCGGTGGCCAGGTCCAGGCCGCGCCGGCCGGTCTCCTCGGCCTCGGCCCACTCGCCGACCGCCATCTGGTCGAGCATGATCTGGTGCAGCATGACCATGCCGGTGGCCACGGCGCCGGTCTCCAGCTCGCGGTCCACCACCCGCTGGAGGTGCGGGCGGTAGTGGCTCAGGAGGTCGAGGTGGTAGGCGGCCGTGGCGTGCCGGCTGACGTCCCACGGGTCCAGGTCCGACAGGTCCGCGGCGGTCCGGCGCAGTTGTTCGGCCCAGCCCGCTCCGTGCCTGGTCACGTCGCTCCAGGTGTCGCCGTAGAGGCGGACGCGCTCGGTGGCCAGGCCGCCCAGCGAGTCGAGGAGCGCGCGGGTGCCCTCCCAGGAGGCGCGGTCCCCGCTGAACTGGCTGATCGCCAGGAGCAGGGTCACCAGCCGGGTGAGGACCTCCTGCGGCCCGGTCGAGCCGGAGGCCGTCGCGGCGTCCCGCAGCTTCTCGATCGCGGCCGAGACCTGCCGGTGGGTGGAGCGGACGTCCCCGTCCTGGTAGAGCGCCTGGTAGCCGGCCGCCAGCACCGAGGCCGGCGACTCGGCCGAACCGGGCCCGAGGTCCGCCTGGACCAGGCGGTGCGCCTGGCCGAGGCGGGCGGCGTGGGCGGCGACGAAGGCCGCGTCGGCCAGCCGCCGGGAGCGGCCGGCGTGGTTCTCGCTGAGCTCGGCGGCCCGGGTCAGCCAGGCCACGGCCGCCAGCGCGCCGCCGCGCCGGGTCGCCGACTCGGCCGCCGCCTCCAGGACGGCGGCGACCTCCTCGTCCGGATCGACCGTGGCCGCCGCCAGGTGCGTCGCCCGGCGTTCGAGGTTCTCCCGGTGGACCCGCGCCAGCGCCAGGTGCGCGGCGCGGCGCTGGTTGGGCGTGGCCATCCGGACGACGGCGGAGCGCACCAGCGGGTGGCGGAAGACGAAGTCGCCGGTGACCGCCTCGACGTCCAGCAGTCCGGCGGCCACCGCCGGGTCGGCGTCGCGCATCCGGTAGCGGGTGCCGGGGACGGCGTCGGCGCCGCTCGGGGTGCCGGCGCCGTCGAGCGCGCCCATCAGGAGTTCGGAGCGGACCGGCTCGTCGAGGGCGGCGATGCGGGTGCCGTACAGCTGTTGGAGGCGCCGGGGCAGCGGCACGCCGCGCCGGCCGATGAGGTCCTCGACCGGGAGGTCGCCCGTCCGGCCGGCGAAGTGGGCGGGCAGCTCCAGCAGGGCCAGCGGGTTGCCCTGGGCCTGCTCCAGCACGGCCCGGCGGACCGGCCGGCTCAGGTCCGGGTACCGGTGGTCCAGCAGGCGGGCCGCGTCCTCGTCGGCGAGGGCGGCGACGGGCAGTTCGGGCAGCGCGGCGGTGTCGAAGCGCGAGGCGAGGTCGGTGCGGACGGCGACCAGCAGTTTCACCGGGCCGCCGGCCAGGCGCCGGCCGACGAAGCCGCAGACGTCGGCGCTGGCGTCGTCCAGCCACTGCCCGTCGTCCAGGACCAGTAACAGCGGCCGCCGGGCGGCGGAGAGGGACAGCAGGCTGAGCACGGCGATGCCGAGCGCCATGACCGAGGGCGGATCGCCCTGGACCCCGCCGAACACGGCGTCGAACACCGCCGGCGTCCCGTCCTCCAGCCCGGCGGCGTCGGCGAGCAGCGGATGGAGGAGCTGGTGCAGCCCGGCGTAGGGCAGTTCGGACTCCGCCTCGACGCCGGCGGCCCGGACGACGAGGTGGCCCTGCTGCTCCGCCAGCGCCACGGCGTGGCCCAGCAGCGAACTCTTGCCGACCCCGGCCTCCCCGCGCAGGACGAGGGCTTGGCCGGCGGCGGATCCGACGAACGCCACGAGCTGCCCCTGCTCCTCCTCGCGGCCCACCATCGTCATGGTGACGGACTTCATGGCCCCCCGTTCCCCTTTCTGGCATCGCTTCCGCCGCGCGGCGGCCCGGCCGCTCCGGCGTCCGCCGGGCGGGGGCCGGTCGGCGGCCACCGGCCACGATGCCGGGACCACGGGCCCGTCGAACCCGTGTCGGACCCTGGTCCGTACCCGGGCCGGGGGCCAGGGGGCCGGGTCGGACCCCGGCCCGGGTCCGGAGGCTCGGGTCCGCTGGGGAGCCGGCGCGAGCGGGCGGAGCGCGACCGTCCGGGACACCCCGGGCCGGGGCGCGCGTGGGGCGATCGGCCGGATGACCGGCGGGTTCGTGCCGGGGTGCCGGTGGGACGGCGGGTGTTTCGGCGCGGGCGCGGGTCCGGTGGTGCGCCGGACGGGGGAGCGGAGCGGCCGTTGGCGTCGCGCGTCCGAGGGGAGGGGGAAGGCCGGCGGGGCATGTGGACCGCCGGCGACCGGGGATGGCGCCACCGGGTCCCAGCGGGAACGCGGGGCTGGGTGAGCGGGCCGCCCGCGTGGTCCGGCGGCCGGGTCCCGTAGACCGGTGCGAGGGGCGGCGGGTGACGCCCGGCCTGGTGAACCCGGGCCCCGCGTCCGTGACTTCGGCTCGGTGGCCGCCCTCGAACGGGCCGCCGGCGACCGGGGACGGCGGTATCGGACCCCAGGGGGAACGCGGGGCTGGGTGGCCGGGCCGCAGGCGTGGTCCGGTGGCCGGGTCCCGTAGACCGGTGCGAGGGGGCGGCGGGTGACGCCCGGCCTGGTGAACTCGGTCCCCGCGTCCGTGACTTCGGCTTGGTGGCCGCCCCCGAAGCGGGTCCCGTGGCACCGGCCACCAGCGGTGGGGCGACCGGTCGCCGCGCCGTCGGGTCCTGTCCGGGGCGGTGTGCGGGTCTGCCGCCGCGAATGCCCGTACGGTCTCGGCGCCGGCCCCGGGGCCGGCGCCGGTGACGACCACGCGCCGGCCGCTCGGATCGGCCCCGGACGGGACCCTCCGCTGCCGTGGTCCGGTGGCCGGACGGGCCGGTGGCGGGCGTCATGGGGGGCCGTCCTTCCGGCGCCGACGTGGCTGGTGGGCGGGGGCGGAGGGCTCCGAGCCGGAGGCCTCCCGGCCCGCTCCGCACATCCTGTCCCGCCGGGCGCGTGGGGGCGTCAGTCAGATGACTGCCGCCTTCGCGCCGCACCGCCGAACAGCGCCCCGGCGCCTCCGCCGGTCCGTACGAGTCCGCCGCGCGTGGGGTGCGGCGGGCGGCGCGCCACGTGGATTCCGCGCCGTGGCAGGGGAGTTGACCAGGGAACCCGGCCGGCGGGTCGAGAAGCGGTGGTCCCGGCGGGGCCGGGCGGGGTGGTCAGGCGCCGGTGCTGGTGTCGAGCAGGTCGGCCAGTTCGTTCAGCAGCTCCGTGGCGCGGGCCTGGCCGGCGTCGTCCAGGTGCGGGAAGGCCTCGGCGAGGGCGGAGTCGACCGGGCGCTTGCCGTAGTCCTCGAAGGTCTTCTGGTGGGCGTCCGGGTGCAGCCGGACCCGGGTCTGGCGGCGGTCCTTGGCGTCCTTGTTGCACTGGAACACCCCGGCCTCGACCAGGTCCTGGACGATCTTGGAGACCCGGCTCTGGGCCAGGCCGGCCCGCTGGCTGATCTCGCCGATGGAGCTGTTCGGGTGCCGGGCCACGTTCTCCAGGACCGCGAGGTCGCCGACGGAGATGGGCGAATCCTCCCCGCCCCGGCTGGCCTTGAGGGCGACCTCCCGGAGCTGCCGGGAAAGTCGGTGCAGTCGCAGAACGTCCATTCGTGGATCCTACCGGTGAGTTCGGGCCGATCTTGCTCTGGCGGGTGCCCGGGACTAAATTATCTCCCGTGATGCATCATCTCGTGATGCATCTGGCGGCAAACCTGTGCCGAAGGAGAAACGTGGGCTGGACTGACTGGGCCGTCTCGCTCGGGCTGATCGCGCTGGTCCTGCGCCAGATCCGGGGGAGGAAGACCACCGCGCTGGGCCTGGTGTGGCCGGTGGGGCTCGTGGTGTGGGCGGGGTTCGAGTACTTCGGCGACTTCCCCGCCGAGACCTCCGACCTGCTGTTCGCGGGCGCGCTCGGCGCGGTCGGGACCGCGCTCGGCGTCGGCTGCGGCCTGCTGACCAAGGTCCACCGCGAGGGTGAGGACGTCGTCGTGCGGGCGACGCTCCCGGCCGCCGCGCTGTGGATCGTCGGCATGGCCGGCCGGCTCGCGTTCGGCATCATCGCGCTGCACGGCGGGGCCGAGGCGATCGGCGAACTGAGCGAGAAGCTGGACATGCACTCCGCGCAGACCTGGCCCACCAGCCTGATCCTGATGGCGCTGTGCGAGGTGGTGTCCCGCAGCGGGCTGCTGCTGTTCCAGTACCGGAAGGCCAAGCGGAGCCTGCCGCGGCCGAGCACCCCCGCGGCCCGGGAGCCCGGTGCCACCCCGGGCTGAGGCGCCCGCGCCCTGACCGAACATCAGGCCGGAGGCCCGGCTCGGAGCCGCCGCCCGCCTGTGGAACTTCCGAGCCAGGGACGAAGTGATCTGATGAACGACCTTTACGTGGCCGGCGTGGGCGTCTACCTGCCGCCGCGCCAGACCGCCGCCGAGGCCATCGAGGCGGGCTGCTACGACCCCGAGGCCGCGCGCGCCGACGAGGTCGAGTCGGCCTGCGTCGAGACCGAGTTGTACCCGGCCGAGATGGCCGCCGCCGCCGGGCGCGACGCGCTCGCGATGGCGGGGGAGGGGTACGGCGAGGTCCGCGCCCTCTTCCACTCCTACGTCGACTACCAGGGCGCCCGCTACTGGCAGGCCGCGCCCTACGTCGCCCAGCACACCGTCGGCGCCTCCGTGCCCTCCTTCGACATCGTCCAGGAGTGCAACGGCGCGATGGGGTCGCTCGACCTGGCCAGCCGGTTCGTCAACGGACCCGAGGACGCGGTGCTGGTCACCACCGGCGACCGGTTCGACAACCCGTGGATCTCGCGCTGGTACGGCGACCAGTCCGTGCTCGCCGACGGCGGCAGCGCGCTGCTGCTCAGCGGCGCCGGGGGCTTCGCCAAGGTGCGCTCGCTGGTGACGCTGGCCGAGAACTCCCTGGAGGCCGAGGCGCGCGGCGGCGGCTTCTCCTCCGGCGCCGACCTCTCGCCGGTCGACTTCGAGGAGATGCGCAAGCGCTTCCACGACACCGAGGTCCCGATGCTGGAGCACTACGGCCGGATGGAGGCGCTGCTCCACGCCTGCATCGGCAAGGTGCTCGCCCAGGCCGGGGTCACCGCCGAGGAACTGACGTACGTCATCCCCGTGGTCACCACCAAGTGGCGCACCGAGATCCAGCTGGACCGCTTCCTCGGCCTGCCGCTGGACCGCTCCACCTGGGAGTTCGGCCGGACCACCGGGCACATCGGCACCGCCGACCAGTTCATCGGCCTGCACCACCTGCTCACCACCGGGCGGTTGAAGCGCGGCGACCTGGTGATGCTGCTCGGCGGAGGCACCGGCTACACCCTGACCTGCGCGGTGCTCGAGATCGTCGAGGACCTGTGACGATGGACGCCACCCTGCCCAGACCCGGGCGCCCGTGGGACGACGCCTTCGAGGAGCTGCTGCTGTCGGCGCTGCGCGAGCAGGGCTGCGCGGAACCCGACCCCGACACGCCGTTCACCTCCTACGGGATCACCTCGCTGGGGATCCTGAGCCTGGGCCGGACGGTCTCCGGCCGGTACGGCATCCCCCTGGGCGCGTTCGACGAGCGGGCGTTCCGCACGCCGCGCTCGCTCTGGGCCTTCGTCGGCGAGCACGGCACGGCGGTCGGGCCGGCCGACCCGGCTGACCCTGCCGCTCCAGCCGCTCCAGCCGTCCCGGTCACCGCAGGGAGCGCCCCGGCCGCCGGTGCGGACGGACCCGCGGCCGGGGCGGTGTGCGCCCTGGCCGGGCGGTTCCTCGCCTCGGCCCGCCGCCACCCGGACGCGGTGTGCGTGATCGACGGCGCGACGACCCACCGCTACGCCGAGTTCGCCGTCCAGGCCGGCGCCCTGGCCGAGCGGATCGGCCGGGGCGGCGTGGTCGCCGTCCTCGGCGAACGGGAGGCCGCCACGTACCGCGGCTACCTGGCGGTGCTGCTCGCGGGGGCCACGGTGGTGCCGCTCTCGCTCGACTTCCCGCCGGAGCGCAACGCCGCCGTCCTGGAGCAGGCCGGCGCGCGCTGCGTCGTGGTCGCCGACCGGACCGACGACCCGCTGGTCGCGGCGCAGCTCGCGGCGCTGGCCGGACTGCGGCTGGAGGTCGTGGACGGTCTGGCGGTACCTCCCGTCCGGACGCCGGCCGTGCTGCCCGCCGCGCCCGAGGCCGACCCGGACGACGTGGCCTACTACATCTTCACCTCGGGTTCGACCGGGCGCCCCAAGGGCGCCGGGACCACCCGCCGCAGCGTCGACGCCTTCCTCACCCAGGCGATGGCGACCTTCGACGTCGGGCCGGGCGACGTCTTCTCCCAGTGCCACGGGCTGACCTTCGACTTCTCGGTGTTCGAGCTGTGGGGCGCGTGGAGCACCGGGGCGGCCGTCCTGGCCGTCTCCCGGACGCAGGCGCTGGACCCGGCGGGCACGGCGGCCCGGCACGGGGTGACGGTGATGGCCTGCACGCCCAGCCTGCTGGAGTCGGCCGCCGCCGCCGGGAACCTCGCCCCGGGCAGCATGCCGGGCACGCGCCACGTGGTGATCGGCGGCGAGCCGCTGCCGGTGGGCACCGTCCGGCTCATCCGGGACGCGGCGCCGAACGCGGTCGTCGACAACGTCTACGGTCCGACCGAGGCGACCGTCTGGGTCAGCACCCACCGGATGGCCCCGGGCGAGGCGCTGCCCGAGGGCCGGATCGTGCCGATCGGCACCGCGGTGCCCGCGATGGAGCTGCGGCTCGACGCGCGCGGCGAGCTGCTGCTCGCCGGGGCCCAGGTGTTCGGCGGCTACCTCGACGCGGACCTGAACGCGGCGAAGTTCACCGAGGCGGACGGCCGGCGCTGGTACCGGACCGGGGACGTGGTGGAGCGGGCCGAGGACGGACTGCTGCACCACCGGGGCCGGCTCGACGACCAGGTGAAGATCCGCGGCTACCGGGTCGAGACCGGCGAGATCGAGCGCGCCGCCTCGGGCTTCCTCGGCGGGGCGCGCACCGCGGTGCTCTGGGACGCGCACGCGCGCTTCGACGCGCAACTGGTGCTCTGCGTGGAGGCGCCCGAGGTGGACGGGGCCGCGCTGCGCCGCCGGCTGGGGGAGCTGCTGCCCGGCTACATGGTGCCCGGCCGGGTGGTCGCGGTGGAGTCCTTCCGGCTCACCGCCCACGCCAAGCTGGACCGGGCCCACCTGGCCGGGATCGTCGGACAGGGCTGAGACACGAAGGAGCCGGCTCGTCGTCATCCCCCCGCACTGCGGAGGGCGACGGCGAGCCGGCCGGTTCGCGGCTCGGACGACAGCGGGCCCGCTCAGACCCGTTCGAGCCGGCGGACGTGGGCCGGCAGCTGGGCGTGACGGTCCGGCAGGCCGAGCTGCTGGAGGCGGTCGAGGACGCTGAACGGCTGGTAGCCCAGCCCGGAGATGTTGTGCATGATCTTGTAGCAGAGCCGCTCGTTGCGCCCGTGGCGGCCCAGGATGTACGTGGAGCGGGCGAAGCGGAGCCTGGTGGCGGTGTCCGTGAACATGTCGGCGAAGCGGTGGCTGAACTCGGAGATCGTGCGGACCTCCGCCCGGCGCTTGGTGCCGTAGCTCCTCAGGGCCCGGTCGACGCGGGCGGAGTCGGCGTGGTCGACCCCTTCGAGCAGCTGGGCCAGTGCGGCGGAGTCGGCGATGGCGGCGTTCATGCCCTGGCCGGCCATCGGGTGCACCGCGTGGGCCGCGTCCCCGATCAGCGGCGCGCCGGCGCGGTGGAACTCGGGGGCGATGAAGCGGCGGGCGGAGAGCACCCGGGAGGTCTCCAGGCCCCGGTGGGCGGAGTCGCGGACGGGCTCCAGCGCCGGGCAGTCCGTGATCACGCCGTCGAGCCAGGCGGGCAGGCCCTGCTTGCCGACGCGGTTGACGAAGCCGCGCGGGACCTGGAGGTAGAGCCGGCCGCCGTCGTGCGGCATCGGGTACATGACGCGCATGCCGGCCGGGGTGACGAAGGTGGTGGCCTGGGTCGCCAGGTGGGGCTCGTCGACCAGGTCGATCGCGACCACCTGGTGGGAGTACGGGGTCGTGTCGACGGTGATGTTGAGCTGGGCGCGCAGTTTGGAGGCGTGCCCGTCGCCGATCACCACGAGCGGTGCGTGGATCTCCTCGCGCCCCGTGCTCTGACGGGCGTTCACACCGTTCACCCGGCCGTCGGCGTCGCGGGTCAGCGACTCGACGGTGACCCGCCGACGGAACTCGACGGTGTCCGGCAGGATGCCCGCGAAGTTGTCGAGGATGCCCTTGTAGGTGTGGGTCATGCAGTGGTTGTAGTCGCCGGGGAGCCAGCGGTACTCCATGGCGCACAATTCCTCGCCGGTGGCGGTGGCGCAGGACAGCCGGTCGATGGCGCGGGCGCCGGCGTCGCGGAGCGGCTGCAGTGCGCCGAGGCCGTCGAGGATGCCGAGGGAACCGGGCTGAAGTAGTTCGCCCTTGAACGTTTCGACGGTGTCATGGAGTTTGTCCAGGAGCAGGACGCTCTTCCCCTGTCGCCCGAACATGATGGCCGCAGCGATTCCCCCGGCCCCGGCCCCGCAAATAATCACGTCGTACGTGTGCATAGTCCTGGACATGCGGCGAACAATAGCGCTCGCCCTGCCTGATGGGTAGACAGTCGATCTCCAAATCACGTTCCGGCATGGCGCCACTACGCAGCGGTGCGGGCCACCGGTGTTGGGCGGACGGGTGTTTGACATGGCGCCAGCGCCGCCGATAATCTCCGATCACATGGTGATGGATCTCGATTGGATTCCTCACCGCTTCGGGGTCGGGCAAGGTCGAGGGCCTTGCCGGGGTATGGACGACGGGGGACGTTGAGTGAAACGCTGTGTCCGCTTTTCGGACGCGTGTCGAATCTTCTGGTAACTGTTCGGGAACCATCCGGGGGTAATTTCCCTCGGATTCTTCGTTGGTTCCGCCGGTTTTTCCTCTGATTTCGTCTTCCCGTTCGTCGTGCCATCACTTGCATTCCACTGAACTTTCATCGCGACCCGCGGGAACCGGGTAGATGGATTGGGATAGATATGCAGAAGTTGTCTTTTCCCGAACTCTCGGGGCGAGTTTCCATCGAAGACGGTCTCCTTTCCTACGGAGCCTCCGAGGAAGCGTCGAGCCGCAACCGCGTCGCCTACCTCGCCGACCTGGTGCTCCAGCGCCTGCGCGGCGACTGGACGGACGGCGACCGGCTCGCCGAGGTGTGCAGCTACGCGCTGGTGACCCCGGGCAAGTACTTCCGTCCGATCCTGCTGCTGGAGAGCGCGGCCGCCGTCGGCGGTGACCTGCACCAGGTGATGCCCGCCGCGGCCGGCACCGAAGGCGCCCACCTGGCCAGCCTGATCCACGACGACATCATCGACGGCGACGAGTTCCGCCGGGGAATGCCCGCCGTCCACGCCAAATACAGCCAGGCCGACGCCATCGTCGGCGGCGACGCGCTGATCTTCTACCTCTTCGCGGCCCTCGCCACCTGCGCGGCCAACGGCGTCGAGGCGAACCGGATCGTGCGGGCCATGGCCAAGGCCGCCCAGGCCGGTGCCGACCTCTGCGCCGGCCAGATGATGGAGGAGGAGATCCGGCTCAACGGCGACATGCGGATCAATTCCTACCTGCGCATGATCGAGAACAAGACCGCGGCGCTCTTCCGGGCTTCCTGCGACATCGGCGCCACCCTCGGCGGCGGCACCCCGGAGCAGGCGGACGCGCTCGGCCGCTACGGGACCTACCTCGGCGTCGCCTTCCAGATCTGGGACGACCTGCTGCCGTACATCGCCACCTCCGAGGAGGCCGGCAAGTCCAGCAGCAGCGACCTGGCGAACCGCCGGCTCACCCTCCCCATCCTGCTGTGCCGTGCCGAGGCCGGGCCGGAACTCGCCGACGAGCTGGACGGGTTGATGAACGGTGAGGGCGAACTGGAGGAGCGCCACCGCCGCCTGCTCGCCCTGCTGACCGAGCACGGGGCCATCGAGCGCGCCGCGCAGGAGGCCCGGAAGTTCGCGGCCGACGCCATCGATACGCTCGCCGGTCTGCCGGACAGCCAGAGCAGGCGCAGCCTGGAGTACTTCGCCAAGACGGCGGTCAGCCGGTGCCGGTAGTGCGTCGCGGCATCCGTACCGCCCTCTTCGCGCACCTGGAGACGTGGCGGCCGTACACCGCGTTCTACGTCGGCCTGGTCGGTCTGGCCGGAGCGCTGCTGGCGAACCCCCACGCGTCAGCAGCGCGGTGCCTCGCGGCCTGGGCGATCCCGACCCTCGGCTGGCTCGCCGGACTCTACGGCGGCGACTACTTCGACCGCGAGCTGGACGCCAAGGCCAAGCCGCAGCGCCCGATCCCCTCCGGCCGGATGTCCGCGACGACCGCGCTGTGCTGCTTCCTGTCGTGCAGCGCGGCCGGCGGGCTGCTCTCGCTGGTGCTCAACTGGCGGACCGTGCTGCTGGTCCTCGGCGCGTTCGCGGCCGGGATCGCCTACAGCAAGGTGTTCAAGGCCCGCGGACTGAGCGGCAACATCGTGCGCGGCAGCATGACCGCGCTGGCCTTCCTCTACGGCTCGATGATGGTCGCCGACCAGCCGCCGGCGCGGCTGCTGCCGGTCGCCCTGGTCTTCTGGCTGCACGACGCGGCGTCCAACCTCGTCGGCGCCGTCCGGGACATCGACGGCGACCGCGAGGGCGGCTACCGCACCTACGCGGTCGACCGCGGGGCCACCCGCGCCGCGGGCACCGCCGCGCTGCTGCTGGCCGGGGCGTACGCGCTGGCCGCGAGCGCGCCCGCGATCCTCGGCCGGCCCTGGCAGACCGGCTACGTGCTCGCCCTGCTGGTCGCCGCCGCGAGCGCCGCCGCCGCGGTGGGCCCGCTGCTGCGCCCCCACGGGCAGACCCGCCCGCAGGCCTACCGCGCCCACGCGGTGCTGGTGATGACCCGCATCGTGCTGGCCGGCTCCTTCGCGATCTGGACGCCGGGCCCGGCGCTGGGCGTGCCGCTGACCGTGGCCGCCGTCGGTGCGACCTGGTTCAGCCAGCGGCAGCTGCGCGAGCGCCACGAGTTCGGCGTCCGCTCCGCCGCCACGGAGCCGCAGGACGAGGCCGTGACGCCGGAGCGGGTCCGCGACTTCGTCCGGGGCCAACTGGCGCTGCTGGGCGGCGAGCCGCAGCTGCTCGCCGGGCTGTCCGGGTGGGAGCGCCGGATCGACATCCGGCTCAGCGAGCCGCGGACGCGCCTGCTGCTGCTCAGCCGGGGCGGGGAGGTCCGCCTGCTGGACGAGGAGGACGGCGAACCGCCGAGCGACGCCCCGCTGGTGACCATCACCACCACCGGCGCGGTGTTCCGTGACATCTTCCTGCTCGGCCGGACGAACCCGCGGCGCGCCTACCTCTCCCGGCGGCTGACCATGGACGCGCCGCCCGCCGACATGATCCGCCTGAACCAGCTGTTCAACAGCTTCCGCCGGCTCACGGCGCCCGCCGCCGAGGCCGGGGCGGCGCAGCCGGCGCCCGCCACGGCCGCCCGGGCCGAGGTGACCGAGCGGACGCCCGCCGACACCGTGGACGCCGGGCCCGAGCTGCCGGGCACCGTGGTGATCAGCGACACGACGCTGCGCGACGGCGAGCAGATGCCGGGCGTGGTGTTCACACCCGCCCACAAGCGCGAACTCGCCCGCCGCCTGGGCGCCTTGGGCATCCCGCTGATCGAGGCCGGGTTCCCTGCCGTCTCCACCGAGGAGGCCGCGGCCATCCGCGGCATCGTCGACGCGGGCGGCGACGCGCTGATCCAGGTGATCGCCCGGCCGCTGGACCGCGACGTGGACGCCGCGATCGAGACCGGTGCGCACAGCATCGCGATCTTCATCGGCACCTCCGAGAGCCATCTGACCAACAAGCTGCGGATGAGCCTGGACGAGGTGCTGACCGGCGTGGATCGGGCCGTGCGGCGCGCCAAGCGCGCGGGGCGCCAGGTCGTCTTCGCGGCCGAGGACGCCACCCGCACCGATCCCGAGGTGCTGATCAGGGTCGGCCTGGCCGCCGCCGACGCCGGGGCGGACTCGTTCGGCCTCGCCGACACGGTGGGCATCGCGCACCCGGCCTCGATGGCGGCGATGGTCCGCGCGGTCGGCGCGGGCTGCCCGCTGCCGCTCGCGGTGCACTGCCACAACGACCTCGGCCTGGCCACCGCGAACTCCCTCGCGGGCCTCGCGGCAGGGGCCTCCGGGGTGCAGTGCAGCGTCCTGGGCATCGGCGAACGGGCCGGCAACGCGCCGCTGGAGCAGGTCGTCATGGCCCTCGGCACCGCGCTCGGCCACGACACCGGGCTCGACCTCGGCGAACTCCAGTCGCTGGCCGAGTACGTCGCCGAACTCATCCGGGTGCGGGTGCCGCCGTACCAGCCGGTGGTGGGGGCCAACGCGTTCACCCACGAGAGCGGGCTCCACCTGGACGGCATCTCCCAGGACCCGAGCACCTACGAGCCCTACCGGCCCGAACTGCTCGGCCGCAGCAGGCGCATCGTGCTGGGCAAGCACTCCGGCGTGTCCGCGGTGCGCACGGTGGCCGACTCGATCGGCCTCGCCCTCGACGCCGACCAGGCCCGCGCGACGCTGGCCGCGATCAAACGGGCGGCGAGCAGCGGCGAGTTGGACCGGGCGGCCGACGCGGCCCAGACGGTCCGCCGCTACGCCCCCGCCGCCGAGCCGTCCCCGCTCGACACCCCTGCGCTCCGGGGGCGATGACGGCACAGCAGCACACGACGGCGTCCCCCTCCCCGGGGGACGCGTCCGTCGAACCAGCCCCCCGCTACCGCGAGTTCCGGGCCGGCCAGCCGGTCCGCCCGACCGCCCCGGAGACACCCGGGTTCACCCGGAGGTGACCACGATGACGACCAACGCGCCCGCCGAGAGCGCCCCGCCCGCCGAGAACGGCCTGCGCGCCGACCTCGACCAGGCCCTGGCCGAGACCACCGACGCCCTGTTCGACCTGCAACGCTCCGACGGCAGCTGGGAGGGACGCCTCTCCCCGAGCGCCCCGTCCACCGCCGACGTGGTGATCGCCATGCACCTGGCCGACCCCGTCGGCTGCGCGGACCTGATCGAACGCGGCGTCGCCTTCCTGCTGCGCACCCAGGCCGAGGACGGCGGCTGGGGCGACGACGTCGACACCGGGTCGACGCTGAACGGCACCGCCCTCACCGTCGCCGCCCTCGCCCTGGTCTGCCCCGACCGCGCGGCCGAGCAGATCCGCCGCGGCTGGCGCCGGGTCGAGGAGTTCGGCGGCATGGAGGCCGTCCGCGACGTCGAGCGGTGCTCGCTGACCGTCCTCGTCCACTTCTACCTGGCCCTGGCCGGCCTGGTGAGCGACGACGACCTGCTCCGGGTGCCGATCGAGATCGCCCTGCTGCCCGCCCCGCTGCGCAAGAAGCTCACCTTCGCGATGCCCACCGCCATGGCGTGGGGCCTGATGGCCGCGGAGCGCCCCCACGGGCGGCTGCGCCGCGCCGTCAACCGGGCCGCCACCCCGAAGGCGATCGAGTACCTGGTCGGCCTGGTGGAGTTCGAGGGCCCGGACGGCGGCTTCGTCGAGTCCCCGATGATGTCCGCGAACGTGGTGATCGGGCTGACCCTGGCCAAGCAGCGGCCGGACATCGTCCGGCACTGCCTGAAGTACTTCCGGGCGACGATCAAGCCCGAGGGCGCCTGGGCCGTCACCCGCGACCTGGAGGTGGACGCCACCAACTTCATCACGGTCGGCATGCAGCACGCGGGCCTCGGCGACGACGCCCGGGTGCGCAAGGGCCTGGACTGGATCCGCGGCGCCCAGCGCCACGAGGAGTTCATCTGGACCGGCGCGCCCTCCGGCGGCTGGGGCTGGGGCCTGCCGTCCGGCTGGCCCAACAGCGGCAACACCGGTGACGCCGTGATCGCCCTGGCCGGCGGCGGCGCCGACGTGCGCGACCCGCAGGTCCGCAAGGGCGCGGACTGGCTGCTCAAGCAGCAGAACCACGACGGGTCGTGGAGCTGCTTCGCCCAGGTCGGCCGGATCGCCTCGCTGGACCCGTCGTTCGCGCTGGTCGGCAAGGCGCGCTCGCCCAAGGTGCTCTACGGGCCCTGCGCGGTGATGTCCGCGGAGGCCGTCTCCGCGCTCGGGCTCTCCGGCGCCTGCCCGCCCGGGGACCCGCGGCTGGTCCACGCCTACCAGTGGTTCCGCTCGGTCCAGCGGGCCGACGGCGGGATCGACAACAAGTGGTACACCGGCCGGGTGAGCGGCACCGGCTCCGTGCTGCGCGCGCTCGGCGACATCGGCCTCGGCCACACCGAGGTGGCCCGGCGCGGCGTCACCTGGCTGCGGCTCAACCAGAACCCGGACGGCGGCTGGGGACAGACCCCGGCGCCCGACGGCCCGTCGACCGCCGAGGAGACCGCGATGGCCGTGCTGGGCCTGATCGGCGCGGGGGTCGACCCGCTCGACCCGGTCCTGGTGCGCGGTGCGCGGTGGCTGATCGACAACCGCAACGAGAACGCGCTGTGGAACCCGAGCCTGGTCGGGGTCTACTTCCTGGAGCTGCTCTACCGCCACGACCACACGGCGAACGGCTACGCCCTCCAGGCCCTGGCCCGCTACCGGGAGGCGCTGACCGCCTGAGTGCGCGGCCGGGCCGTCACCGGCCGCCCCCATGGCCGCGCGATCCGCGAGGAGGCCGAGCGAACGACGCTCGGCCTCCTTTCGCGTTCCCGCCCCGCCGGACGAGAGGCGAGCCGTGCCTGGGAGGCAAATGTACGGACAAATCGAGCGAGGTTCTCCAGGATGTCTTGCGACTTGTCGCGATACGGGCCTAGCTTTATGTCCGTACATTTGGCCAGGGAGGGTCCTCTTGATAACCAGGCATCACCGGATCGTGATCATCGGCGGCGGGACCGCGGGGATCACGGTCGCGGCGCGGCTGCGCCGGGCCGGCGAGCGGGACGTCGCGGTGCTCGACCCGAGTGGGCACCACTACTACCAGCCGCTGTGGACGCTGGTCGGCGGCGGACGGGCGCCGCTGGCGGAGAGCATCCGGCCGCAGGCGTCCGTGATGCCGAAGGGCGTGGCGTGGATACGCCGGGCGGCCGTGGCCGTCGATCCCGGGGCCCGGGAGGTGGCGCTGGACGACGGCGGCACCGTCTCCTACGACCACCTGGTGGTCTGCCCCGGCATCCAGCTGGACTGGGACCGGATCCCGGGCCTGGCGGCCGGGCTCGGCGAGGACGGCCTGTCCAGCAACTACCTGCCGCGGTACGCCCCCGCGACCTGGCGCTTCATCCGCGGGACCCGCTCGGGCAGCGCGGTGTTCAGCATGCCGAGCGGCGCCATCAAGTGCGGCGGCGCCCCGCAGAAGATCGCCTACCTGGCCGCCGACCACTGGCGCCGCCAGGGCGTGCTCGGCAGGATCGACGTCCACCTGGTGATCCCCGGCGCCGCCATCTTCGGCGTCCCGGAGTTCGCCCGGGTGCTGGACGAGGTGGTGCGCCGGTACGGCATCACGGTGCACTACGGCAGCGAGGTCACCGAGGTGCGCCCTGGGGCCCGCGAGGTGGTCGTCACCGACTCGGCGACCGGGGGCACGAGGACCCTGCCGTACGACGTCGCCCACGTGGTGCCGCCGCAGAGCGCCCCGGACTGGATCAAGCGGAGCCCGCTGGCCGGCGCCGACGACCCGGCCGGGTACGTCGAGATCGACAAGCACACGATGCGGCACGTCCGGTACCCGAACGTGTGGGCGCTCGGCGACGCCGGATCGTCGCCCAACTCCAAGACCGGCGCCGCCGTGCGCAAGCAGGCGCCCGTCCTGGTGGAGAACCTCCTCGCCGTCCTCAACGGCCGTGAGCCCCAGGGGCGTTACGACGGCTACTCCTCCTGCCCGCTGACCACCGCGCGGGACAAGATGCTGCTCGCCGAGTTCGACTACACCGGGCGGCCCGCCCCGTCGATCCCGCTGATCGACACCATCCGCGAGCGCACCGACATGTGGCACCTCAAGCGGCGCGGGCTGCCGTTCCTCTACTGGAACCTGATGCTCCGCGGCCTCGCCTGAGCCCTGCCCGCTCCCCCCTTCGCCCCGCCGTCGCCACCGCGCGACGCCCCACCCATGCCCCCGCCCCCAAGGAGCACGCGATGACGACGCCCGCCGGACCCCTGGTCTTCGAGCAGTTCTACCTCGACTGCCTCTCCCACGCCTCCTACCTCGTCGGTGACCGCACCACCGGCCGGGCCGTCGTGGTCGACCCCCAGCGCGACGTCCGGGAGTACACGGCCGCCGCCGAGCGGCACGGTCTGACCATCGAGCGGGTCATCGAGACCCACGTCCACGCGGACTTCCTCTCCGGCCACCTGGAGCTGGCCGAGCGCACCGGCGCCCGGATCTCCTACGGCTCCGCCGCCGTGCTCGACTTCGACACCGACCCGCTGGAGGACGGCGAGCACCTCGGCCTCGGCGAGGTCGACCTGGAGGTCCTGCACACGCCGGGCCACACCCCGGAGTCGATCTGCGTCGTCGTGCGCGAACACGCCGGGGACGCCGTCCCGTTCGGCGTGCTCACCGGCGACACGCTGTTCATCGGCGACGTCGGCCGCCCCGACCTGCTCAGTTCGCGCGGCCGCTCCGCCGAGGAGATGGCCCGCCTGCTCTACCGCTCGACCCGTGGCCTGCTCGCCCTGCCCGACGACACCCGGGTCTACCCGGCGCACGGAGCGGGATCGGCCTGCGGCAAGAACCTCTCCAGCGAGCTGAGCTGCACGATCGGCAACCAGCGCCGCGGCAACTACGCGCTGGCCGAGATGACCGAGGACGAGTTCGTCGCCGTGGTGACGGCCGGCCAGCCCGCGGTGCCCGCCTACTTCGCGTTCACCTCGGTGCGCAACCGCCAGGCCCGCCCGGTGCTGGACGAGGACACCCCCGTCCCGCCGCTCACCCCGGAGGCGTTCCTGGAGGCCCGGGCGGGCGGCGCCACCGTGCTGGACACCCGCGATCCGGAGGCCTTCGCCGCCGCCCACCTGTACGGCGCGGTCAACCTCCCGCTCGGCGGGCGGTTCGCCGAACTCGCCGGCCAGGTGCTCGACGCCCAGGACCCGATCGTCCTGTGCGGGGACCCGGAGGACGCCGTCGAGGCCCGCAACCGGCTGGCGCGGATCGGCTTCGACCGGGTCCTGGGCGCCCTGGACGCCCCGGTGGAGGCGGTCGGCGCCGCGCACCTGACCGCCGCCGGCCGGGTGGACGCCGACCGGCTCGAAGAGCGACTGCCGTGGGCCGGGCGGGAGTTCGAGCTACTGGACGTCCGGCTCCCGGGGGAGATCCGGGAGGTGGGCACCCTGCCCGGCGCCCGGCTCCTCCCGCTGCCCGAACTCCTCGCCCGCCTGGGCGAGTTGCCGACCGACCGGCCGCTGACCGTGATCTGCGCGGGAGGCAACCGCTCCTCGGTGGCCGCGTCGGTGCTGCGGGCCCGCGGCTTCGAGGCCGTCGACCTGCGCGGCGGCTTCGCCGCCTGGAACGGTGAGGTCGTCCGGCCCGCCGGGCAGGGCCCGGACGGCGTCACGGCGTGAGCGCGCTGATCGCCGCTCTGCTCTGCGGAGCCGCGGTCGGCGTGGCCCTCGGCGCGCTGGGCGGGGGCGGGGGAGTGCTGGCCGTTCCGGCCCTGGTGTACCTGCTGGGCCTGTCGACCGCCGAGGCCGGGACGACCAGCCTGGTCATCGTCACCGTCACCTCCGCCACCGCGCTCGCCCGGCACACCGGCACCGGCACCGTCCGGTGGCGGACCGGCGCCCTGTTCGCCGCGGCCGGGGTGCTCCCCGCCGTCGGAGGGTCCGTGCTCGCCCACCGCGTCCCGCAGCCGGTGCTGAGCTGCGCGTTCGCCGTACTGGCGGCGCTGGCCGCCGTGGCGATGCTGCGCGGCACCCGGGCCGTACGGACGGCGCCCGGCGAGGAGGCGGCCGGGGAGGAGGCGCCCGGGGGCAAGGCCGGGGAGGAGGCGGCCGGGGAGGAGGCCGCGGAGGCGCCCGGCCGGGGCGGGCCGCTGGGCACGGTCGCCGCCGGAGCGGGCCTCGGGGCGGTGACCGGGCTGCTCGGGGTCGGCGGCGGCTTCCTCGCGGTGCCCGCGCTGGTGTCGGTGCTCCGGCTGCCGATGCGCACGGCCGTCGGCACCAGTCTGGTGGTCATCGTCCTCAACTCGGTCGTCTCCCTCGCCACCCGGCTGACCGTCTCCGGGGTCTCCCTCGACCCGGCGGTCTTCCTGCCCTTCGTGGGAGCCGCCGTCCTCGGCGCGTGGGACGGCAGGCGGCTGTCGGCCACGCTGTCCGGCGCCGCCCTGCAACGGGCCTTCGCCGTGCTGCTGCTCGCGGTGGCCGGCTGCATGCTGGTCGGCGCCCTGGTCTGAGGCAGGCCCCGGCCGCCACGCCCGCCCTCGGCCGCCACGCCCGCCCCGGCCGCCACCGGCCGGACGCCCGCCGCGCCCGGCGGGCGTCCGATTTTGTGCCGACCCCCCGGAGGCACCACCATTCACCAGGTGTCCCGCACCACCCACCCGACCCCTGATCCCCAGGACGGCGCCGTGACCTCCGAGCCCGGCCGCAGGCCCCTCACCCGATCCCCGGGCAGCCCGCTCTGGGCGCAGCTGCGCGCCGACCTGCTGCGCCGGCTCGACGCGGGCGAGTTCCGCGACGTCTTCCCCGGCGAGTTCGACCTCGTCGCCGAGTACCAGGTCAGCCGGCACACGGTCCGCGAGGCGCTGCGCAAACTGCGCGAGGAGGGCCTCGTCACCGCCCAGCGCGGCAAGGTCTCGCGGTTCACCGCGAGCCGCCCGCTGGAGCAGGACGTGGGCGAGGCGTACAGCCTCTTCCGCGCGGTCGAGGAGGTCGGCGCCGTCCAGCGCAGCGTGGTGCGCGCGCTCGACCAGCGCGCCGACGGCGTCATCGCCGCCCGGCTGGGCCTGGAGGAGTCCACTCCGCTGGTCTACCTGGAGCGCGTCCGGCTGGCGGACGAGGAGCCGCTGGCCGTGGACCGGATCTGGCTGCCCGCGGACGTGGCCCGCCCGCTGCTGGACGTCGACTTCACCCACACCTCGCTCTACGACGAGCTGGAACGCCACTGCGGCAGCCGGATCGGCGGCGGCTGGGAGCGCATCCGCGCCGTGGTCCCCGGCCGGGGGGAGCGCATCCTGCTGGACTGCCCGGAGACCACCGCGCTGCTGGCGATCGACCGGCTGGGCCGCGACACCGACGGGCGGCCGGTCGAGTGGCGCCAGACGCTCGTGCGGGCGGACCGCTTCGCCGTCGCCGCCGCGTTCACCGCCCACGACTACCGGCTGGGAGCCCCCGTCCAGACGCCCTGAGGCCGGGCCCGCCGTCCGTGGACGCACCGAGCCCCGCCGGGCGTGTGGGGCGTCCGGCGGGGCGATGGGTGGGGGCGTGCGTCGCTACTCGGAGAGCTGGATGAGGCGCACCGGGCACAGCGAGGCGCTCTGCCGGACCACGGCGTGCAGCTCCGCGGGCGGCTCCTCGTCGAGCAGTGTCACGATGCCGTCCTCGTCCTGGTCGAAGACGTCGGGGGCGAGCATGACGCACTGGCCGGCCGACACGCACCGGTCGGGGTCGATGCTGACGCGCATGGTGGTGGTTCCTCGCTCTGTGGGGTGGACTCCGGGCGCCGGACGGTCACCAGGTGACGGGCAGTTCGTGGACGCCGTAGACCAGCGCCTCGTCCTTGAACCTGAGCTCGGACATCGGGACGGCCAGCCTGAGGCCGGGGATGCGCCGGAACAGGGTGCCGTAGACGATCTCCAGCTCGATCCGGGCGAGGTTCTGCCCGATGCACTGGTGGATGCCGTAGCCGAAGGCGAGGTGGCTGCGGGCCTCCTCGCGGCGGATGTCGAGGGTGTCCGGGTCCGGGAAGACGCTCTCGTCGTGGTTGGCGGAGTTGTTGAGCGACAGGATGCCGTCGCCCGCCTTGATGACGGTGCCGTCGATCTCGATGTCCTCCAGCGCGACCCGGGCGGTGCCGGAGTCGGAGATGCTGAAGAAGCGCAGCAGCTCCTCCACCGCGCCGGGCAGCAGCTCCGGGTCCGCCTTGACGGCGTCGAGCTGCTCGGGGTGCTCCAGCAGGCCGAGCACGCCGAGCGAGATCATGTTGGCGGTGGTCTCGTGGCCGCCGACCAGCATCAGCCGGGCCATGGTGACGATGTCGGTGTGGTCGGCGATCGGCTCTTCGCGGTTCTTCTCGATGAAGCGGCTGATCAGGTCGTCGCCGGGCTCGGACTCCTTGGCGGAGACCAGCTTGTCGAGGTACATGTCCAGGCCCATGACGGCGGCGCCGTACTCCTCCGGGCTGATGTCGTGGTTCATCATCAGCGCCGACCACTCCTCGAACTGCGGGTGGTCCTCGTAGGGGACGCCGAGCAGCTCGCAGATCACCAGCGAGGGCACCGCCAGCGAGAGCGACGACACCAGGTCGACCGGGCCGCCCTTGGCGAGCATCGCGTCGATCCGGTTGTCCACGATCTCCTGGATCCGGGGGCGCAGCGCGCGCATCCGCCGGGCGGTGAACTCGGGGATCAGGTAGCGGCGCTGGGAGGTGTGCTCCGGCGGGTCCATCGAGAGCAGCATGAGGCGGACCTCGCGCAGCATCTCCTCGGGGATGTGGAACTGGTGCGGGTAGCCGGGCAGTTTGAGGTTGGAGCTCACCCGCGAGTCACCGAGCACGGCCTTGACGTGCTCGTGCGTGGTGACCAGCCAGGCGGGCTTGCCGGTGACCTTGAGGACCGCCTGGGAGAGCGGCTCGGTCTCGCGGAGCTTGGCGTACTGCGCCGGCGGGCTGAACGGACAGGCGCGGGTCATCGGGAAGCTCGGCAGCTCGGCGGCCGTGCGGTCCTGGGTCGTCATGGTGCCCTCTCGGAGTCGGGTTCGAGGCTGGTCGGATCGATCCGTCTGGGTCACCAGGTGACGGGCAGTTCGTACATGCCGTACACGATGGCGTCGTCCTTGAACTTGAGCTCGGACATCGGGACGGCCAGCTTGAGGCCGGGGACGCGCCGGAAGAGGGTCTCGTAGACGACCTCCAGCTCGATCCGGGCGAGGTTCTGGCCGATGCACTGGTGGATGCCGTAGCCGAAGGCGAGGTGGCTGCGGGCCTCGCGCCGGATGTCGAGGGTGTCGGCGTCGGGGAAGACGCTCTCGTCGTGGTTGGCGGAGTTGTTGAGCGGCAGGATGCCCTCGCCGGCCTTGATCACCACGCCCTCGACCTCGATGTCCTCCAGCGCGACCCGGGCGGTGCCGGCGTCGGAGATGCTGAAGAAGCGCAGCAGCTCCTCGACGGCCCGGGGCAGCAGGGCGGCGTCGGCCTTGACGGCTTCGAGCTGCTCGGGGTGCTCCAGCAGGGCCAGGGTGCCCAGCGCGATCATGTTGGCGGTGGTCTCGTGGCCGGTGACCAGCATCAGCCGGGCCATGCTCACGATGTCGGAGTGCTCGACGGAGGGCTCGGCGCGGTTGGCCGCGATCAGCCGGCTGATCATGTCGTCGCCCGGCGTGGTCTCCTTGATGGTGACCAACTGGTCGACGTACTGGTCGAGTTCGTAGTGGGCCAGGCCGCGCTCGGCGTCGCTGATGTCCTGGTTCATGATCTGGCCGGCCCAGTGCTCGAAGCGCGGGTGGTCCTCGTAGGGGACGCCGAGCAGCTCGCAGATCACCAGCGAGGGCACCGGCAGGGCGAGCGCGGCCACCAGGTCCTGCGGGCCGCCCTTGGCCAGCATCGTGTCGATCTGGGCGTCCACGATCTGCTGAATCCGCGGCCGCAGCGCGCGCATCTGGCGCAGGCTGAACTCCGGTGCCAGCAGACGGCGCTGAACGGTGTGTTCGGGCTGGTCCATGGAGAGGAAGGTGAGCGGGACGGCCTGGAGCATCTCCTCGGGCACCGGCACCTGGAGCGGGTAGCCGGGCAGCTTGAGGTTGGCGCTCACCCGGGAGTCGCCGAGCACCTTCTTCATGCCCTCGTAGGTGCTGACCAGCCAGGTGGGCTTGCCGTTGACCTTGAGGACGGCGCGGGCGACCGGCTCCTTCTCGCGGAGTTCGGCGTACTGCGCCGGCGGGGTGAACGGGCAGGAACGCGGCATCGGGAAGGCCGGCGGCGCGGTGGCCGTACGGTCCTGGTCGGCAGTCTGGGTCATGGTGCCCTCTCGAACTGACTCGAACGAACTCATTCGAACGCTGCTCGCACGTTAGGCGGCGCCATCACCGCGCCACACCCCCTGCCGCCCCCTACCCGTGTGGCCTGCGCCGCCGTCCGTTCACCCCGGTCCGGTCCGGCCCCGACCCAGGGGCCGACCTAGGGGCCGCTAGGGGTCCAGTCGGGCCGTGGCCGCGCGTTAGCGTCGGGGCCGGATCACGATTCCGTTCACCCCGAACACGTCTGTCGACAAAGGTGGTTACCGTGCCCCTGGAGCCCAGCGCTAAGGGAACCGTCCCGTTCGGGGAGTACCGGACCTGGTACCGGGTCACCGGCGATCTCACCGCGGGCAAACCGGCCGTGGTGGTGGTGCACGGCGGCCCCGGCAGCACCCACGACTACCTGCTCCAGCTGACCGAACTCGCCGAGCGGGGCTGGCCGGTGGTGCACTACGACCAGATCGGCAACGGCGGATCAACCCATCTGCCGAACAAGGGCGCCGACTTCTGGAAGGTCGACCTCTTCGCCGCCGAACTGTCCAACCTCCTGGACCAGTTGGGCATCGCCGACAACTACGTGCTGTTCGGCCAGTCCTGGGGCGGCCTGCTCGCCGCCAAGCACGCGATGACCCGGCCGGCCGGACTGCGCGGCCTGGTGGTGGCCAACTCGCCCGCCTCCTACCCGCTGTGGCTCAGCGAGATGGCCGTGCTGCGCGCCCAGCTGCCGCCGGACGTGCAGGAGACCCTGCTGCGCCACGAGGCGGCCGAGACCTTCGAGTCGCCCGAGTACCTGGCCGCCATGCGGGTCTTCTACGACCGCCACGTGTGCCGGATCCTGCCCTGGCCGAGGGACTTCCTCTCCTCCTTCATGGAGATCTACAACGACCCGACCGTGTACTACACGATGAACGGGCCCAACGAGTTCCATGTGATCGGCACCCTCAAGGACTGGTCGATCATCGACGAACTGGACCTGATCCGGACCCCGACGCTGCTGATCAGCGGCAAGTACGACGAGGCCACCCCGGTGACGATGCAGCCCTACTTCGACCGCATCCCCACCGTGCGCTGGGAGGTCTTCGAGAACTCCAGCCACTGCCCGCACCTGGAGGAGTCGGAGCGCTTCACCGAGGTGATGGTCGGCTTCCTGGACGAGCTGGCCCAGCAGCCGGCCGAGCTGGTGCGCCCGGCGGGGGAGGCCCGGTCGTGACGAAGCGGACGGCGATGGTCTTCCCCGGCATGGGCCCGGCCTCCTTCGGCGACGTCGGCCGGTTCATGGTGGCCAACCGGTTCGCCCGGGAGCTGGTCTCGGTCGCCGACGAGGTCCTCGGCTACTCCCTGGTCGACGCGTTCCGCGAGGCCGAGGGCGACTACTCCGAGGCCGCCCAGGTGGCCTTCCTGGTCAACTGCCTGGCCAGCGCCGAATGGGCGCGGGCCGTCCTCGGCGTCGAGGCCGAGGCCGTCCTCGGGGCCAGCTTCGGCGAGAAGGCGGCGGTCGCCTTCGCCCAGGCGCTCCCGGCGGCCGAGGCCGTGCGGATGACCGCCGAACTCGCCCGCCTCATGGACGACTACTTCGCCCGGGAGCACACCGACGTCGTGGTGCTCTCCTTCGTCCGCACGCCGGAGGAGAAGCTGGGCGAGATCCTCGCCGAGCTGGACGAGCAGGGCGAGTGGCACGACATCTCCTGCTACATCGACGAGGGCTTCTACATGCTCTCGCTGCGCGAGTCCCGGGTGGAGTGGATGCAGCAGCGGCTGCGCTCCATCGGCGGGATGCCGCTCTACACCATGCGTCCGCCGCTGCACTCGGGCGCCTTCGCCGGGCTGCGGGACGAGATCGAGCACGAGGTGCTGTCCACCCTGCACTTCACCGACCCGAAGCTGCCGGTGGTGGCCGACCAGGACGGCGCGCTGCTCACCACGGCCGAGCAGGTGCGCACCATGCTGCTGGACAGCGTCACGCGCCCGCTGCGCTGGCCGGACGCGCTCGCCGGGCTCAAGGGCTTCGGCGTCGAGCGGGTCTGCGTCGCCGGCCCGGACAGCCTGTTCGGCCGGGTCTCGTGCACCACCGCGAACTTCGAGGTCCTGCCGGCCAACCCCCGGCTGGCGATGACCCCCAGGCGCCGGCCCGCCACCGGCTGAGCGCCGGAGCGCCCGGCGCCGGCCGTCGGCCGATCACACCCGACGAAGAACCAACGACACCGATGGAGTCACCATGTGGGACGAGACGTTCGAAGAGACCCTGCGCGGCTTCCTGCCCTTCCTGCCCCCGGGCGAGCAGCTGACGGAGGACACCCCGCTGCGTGAGCTGGGCCTGGACTCGCTCGGCACCGTCGAGCTGCTGGGCCGGCTGGAGGCCGCCTACGACATCCGCTTCCTGGACGACGCGCTGACGCCGGAGACCTTCGAGACCCCGGCCGTGCTCTGGAAGACCGTGGCGGGCCTGCTGCCCGGCGTCCAGGCCTGACGGGACGGGGACACGAAAGGCCACCACGATGGATGACACCGTGGACCTCGCGCTGGCCGGGCGCTTCCTGCGCGGACTCGCCAAGTCGGCGGACCGCCCGGCGGTGCGGGCGGGCGGGACCAGCCTCACCTACCAGGAGCTGCACGAGCGCGCGCTGCTGCTGGCCGGGTCGCTGCTGGCCCACCTGCCGTCGCGGCCGGCGGCGATCGGCGTGCTGGCGGGCAAGGGCCCCTCGGCGTACACGTCGATCCTGGCCGGCCTCTACACCGGGATCACCATGGTCCCGCTCCAGCCGGCCTTCCCGGCCGCCCGCACCCGGCAGATGATCGAGGCGAGCGGGGTCGGCGCGATCATCGCCGACGACGACGCGCTCGCCGCGCTGACCGGGCTGTGGGAGGAGGGCGTCGACGTCCCGGTGCTGTTCGCCCCGGGCGGCCAGCCCCAGCCGGCCGTGGAGCCGGCGGCGGGCAGCGCGCTCGCCGAGCCGGTGCCGGTGCGCGGCGAGGACACCGCGTACGTCCTGTTCACCTCGGGCTCGACCGGCCGCCCCAAGGGCGTCCCGGTCACCCACGCCAACACCCACCACTACTTCGGCCTGCTCGACGAGCGGTACGACTTCGGCCCCGAGGACGTGTTCTCGCAGAACTTCGACCTCAACTTCGACTGCGCGATGTTCGACCTGTTCTGCGCCTGGGGAGCCGGCGGCACGCTGGTCGTCGCGCCGCCGCAGGCCTACCGGGACATGCCGCGGTTCATCGCCGACAACGGCCTGACCGTCTGGTTCTCCACCCCCAGCGCGATCGCGCTGGTGCGGCGGATGGGGGGCCTGGGGCCCGGCGCCATGCCCTCGCTGCGCTGGAGCTTCTTCGCCGGAGAGGCGCTGAGCTGCCAGGACGCGGGCGACTGGCTGGCGGCGGCGCCGGACTCGACGCTGGAGAACCTCTACGGGCCGACCGAGCTGACCATCACCGTCGCCGCCCACCGCTGGGCGGGCGAGGACGCGCTCAACGGCATGGTGCCGATCGGCTCGGTGCACGGCGGACACCGCCACCTGCTGCTCGGCGCCGACGGCGAGGAGAACGAGGTCGAAGGCGAACTGTGCATCGCCGGTCCGCAGTTGACCGCCGGATACCTCGACCCGAACGACGACGTGGGCCGCTTCTTCGACCGCGACGGCCTGCGCTACTACCGCACCGGGGACCGGGTGCGCCGGGCGGCGGGCGGCGAACTGCTCTACCTCGGCCGGGGCGACGCCCAGGTCCAGGTGCTCGGCGTACGGGTGGAACTGGCCGAGGTGGACGCCGCGGTGCGCGACTGCCCCGGCGTGCAGGACGCCGTCACCGTCGCGGTGCCCGCCCAGGGCTCGGTGGAGCTGGCGGTCTTCTACACCGGCGAGGAGGTGGCGCCGGCCCTGCTCGCCCGCGAGCTGCGCAAGGTGCTGCCGGTGGCGATCGTCCCCAAGCGCTACCGGCACCTGGCCGAGTTCCCGCTGAACTCGAACCGGAAGATCGACCGCAAGCAGCTCGCACTCCAGGCCGCGACGACATCCGAGTGAGGCTCACAATGGAGAGGACGGACACACGCCGTGAGTGGTGACGCGATACCGCAGGCCGAGCCGGCCGTGCTGGTGCACGGGGTGCTCGACGAGGCTACGGCGGACGCCGCGCCCGGTGCCGTCGCGGTCGGTGACCGGGACGGCCGGTGGACCTACCGGGAGCTCGTCGAGTACAGCCACGCCGTCGACGCCTGGCTGGAGTCGCGCGGGGTCCGCCCCGGCGACCGGGTCCTGGTCCAACTGCCCAGCAACCGGGCGCTGGTGGCGCTGTTCTACGGCACGTCCCGGCGCGGCGCCGTCCTGGTGCCGCTGAACCCGGGCATGAAGGACTACCACCTGCGGTCGGTGCTCGGCAACGCCGAACCCCGGCTGGTGATCGTCGCCGACGCCGCCGTGGAGCGGATCGCCGCCCTCACGCCGGTCGAGGTGCTGGGCTTCGGCGAGGCCTGGCCCGAGGTGACGGCGCTGCACAGCAGCGGCGCGCGCGCCTCGCGGGCCCAGGAGGTCGACGCCGACGAGGTCGCCGTGCTGGTCTACACCTCGGGGAGCACCGCCGCCCCCAAGGGCGTGATCTGCCCGCACCGCCAGATGGTCTTCGCCTCCCGGGCGATCAACCAGGAACTCGGTTACCGCCCCGACGACGTGGTGTTCTGCCGCTTCCCGATCTCCTGGGACTACGGGCTCTACAAGATCCTGCTCGCCGCGCTCGGCCGCTCGGAACTCGTGCTGGCCGACACCGACTCGGACCTGGTGCTGCTGCGGCGCATCCGCGAGAGCGGCGCGACCGTGGTGCCGATCGTGCCCTCGCTGGCGGCGATGATCTGCTCCCTCGCCGAGCGCGACCCGGGCGGCGAGTCCAGGGTCCGGATGTTCACCAACACCGGGGCCGCGCTGCCGAAGACCACCGTGGACGCGCTGCGCACGGCCTTCCCCGGCGCCCAGGTGATCCGCCAGTTCGGCCAGACCGAGTGCAAGCGGATCTCCGTACTGCCGCCCGAGTTCGAGGACAGCAAGCCCACCTCGGTGGGCCGTCCGCTGCCGGGCACCAGGGTGCTGATCCTCGACGAGGACGGCAACGAGGTGCCCACCGGCTCGGCCGGCGAGATCGTGGTCGAGGGCCCGCACGTGATGCCCGGCTACTGGCGGGCTCCCGAGCTCACCGCCAAGGCCTTCCGCACCGACCCGGTCAGCGGGCGGCGGCGCCTGCACACCGGTGACTTCGGCAGCGTGGACGAGGACGGCTTCCTCTACTACGAGGGCCGCCGGGACGACATGTTCAAGCGCAAGGGCGTGCGGATGAGCACGATCGAGATCGAGGCCGCCGCGATGGACATCCCCGGTGTCCAGGCCGCCGCGACGCTGCCGCCCGCCGACGGCCGCGACCTCGCGGTCTGCGTGGTCGGCGACCTGGCGCCGCACACCGTGCTGCGGGAGCTGTCGCTGCGCCTGGAGCCCGCCAAGGTGCCGGGTCTGTGCCGGGTGGTCGACGAACTGCCGCTGACCCTGCACGGCAAGCACGACCGCCAGAAGCTCGCTCAACTCTTCGAAGGGGCCACCCCGTGACTGGCTACGCCGAGCTCGCCAAGCGCTTCGGTACTCCGTCGTACGTCTACGACCTGGACCGGATCGCGGCCGCCCGACGCGACCTGTTCGCCGCGCTGCCCGAGGGCGTCGAGCTCTTCTACGCGGCGAAGGCGAACCCGCACCCCGAGCTGCTGCGCGAGATGCGCGCCGGCGAGGGCCGGCGCTGCCGGGCGGAGATCAGCTCCACCGGCGAGCTCGCCGCCGTGCTGCGCGCGGGCTTCGAGGGCGCCGAGATCCTCTACACCGGCCCCGGCAAGACCGAGGAGGAGCTGACCGAGGCGCTGGGCGCCGGGGTGCGGCTCTTCTCCGTCGAGTCGCTGGGCGACCTGCGCAACGTCGGCGCGGTCGCCACCCGGCTCGGCGTGGTCGCCACCTGCCTGCTGCGGGTCAACAGCGCCAGCGCCAGCGCGACCTCCAGCATCCGGATGACCGGGGTGCCCTCGCAGTTCGGCTTCGACAGCGAGACGCTGCCGGGGCTGCGCGAGCAGCTCTTCGACGTGCCGGGCACCGACGTGGCGGGCGCGCACTTCTTCCCGCTCAGCAACGCCAAGGACGAGGAGAGCCTGATCGGGGAGTTCCGGCACACCATCGAGGTGGCCGCCCGGGTGCAGGAGGAGCTGGGCACGCGCTTCCGCTTCGTCGACATCGGCGGCGGCTTCTCGGTGCCGTACGCGGTCCGGGGCGAGCGGCCGGTGTACGGCGACCTCCGTGAGGCGATGGCGGGTTCGCTGGACGAGTGGTTCCCCGGCTGGCGCACCGGCGAGGTGAAGTTCGCCGTCGAGTCCGGGCGCTACCTGGTCGGCGACAGCGGCACCCTGATGGTCGGCGTGGTCAACCTCAAGGAGAGCCGCGGCCGGCGCTTCGTGATCCTGGACGGCGGGATCAACACCTTCGGCGGCATGTCGGGGCTGGGCCGGATCATGCCGGTCTCGGTGCGCCTGGAGGACGACGGCATCCCGCTGGAGCAGATCGCCAGCCTGGTCGGCCCGCTGTGCACCCCGGGCGACGTCCTCGGCCGGGACATCGAGCTGCCCGCGCTGGCGCCGGGGGACGTGGTCAGCATCCCCAACGCCGGCGCCTACGGCCCGACGGCCAGCCTGCTGATGTTCCTCGGCCGCCCGGCTCCGGCCGAGGTCGTGGTCCGCGGCGAGGAACTGGTCTCGGTGTCGCGGATCGAGCACGTCCGCTCCTACCAGCTCGGCCGGGAGCTGTGATGGCGCTGCCCACCGGGCGGAGCGCGCCCGCCGCCCCGAACCTGCCCGCGGTGGCCGAGCGGAACGCGCCCGCCGCGGTCAAGCGGGACGCGACGGTGATCGTCGCGGGCGGCACCTCCGACTCGCACACCTGGAACCTGGTCTTCCTCCAGCTCCTGCTGGAGGAGCTGGGGTTCGACGTGGTCAACCTGGGCCCGTGCGTGCCCACCGACCTGCTGGTGAGCGAGACGCTGGCCCGCCGTCCGGCGCTGCTGGTGGTCAGCAGCGTCAACGGGCACGGCTACCAGGACGGCATCCGGATGATCGGCAAGGTGCGCGAGCGCGCCGAGCTGAGCGCCGTCCCGGCCGTGATCGGCGGCAAGCTCGGCATCGCCGGCGCCCAGAGCGCCGAGCAGCTGGCCGAGCTGGTCGCGGCGGGCTACGACGCGGTCTTCGACGACGGGGCGGAGGGCATCGCCTCGTTCCGGCGGCTGCTCGACTCGCTCCCGCAGCGGGTGCTGACGTGAGCGGGGGCGAGGTCGGCGGACTCCACGGCTCGGGCGGGCTCGCCGGGGCCGACGGCTTCGGCGAGGTCGCCACGGCCGGCGGCTTCGGCGCGTTCGTCCGCCGGGCGCACCGGGCGGGCGAACTCGTGGTGCAGCCCCGGATGGGGATGAGCGACCCGGAGCTGATGCGGGCCGGACTGCTGGCCACCAAGGGTGCCGCCGGCCGTACGGTCGGCACCGTCACCCTGGACAGCTACACCCGGGTGAACGACCTGGAGTCCGCCGAACTCGCCCTGCTGGAAGGCGTGTCGCTCAACGGCTACCCGATCGTCAGCCATGACCTGGAGACCACCAGGTGGGTGCTGGACGGCATCCACGGCCCGGACTTCCCGGTGCAGGTCCGGCACGGCTCGGCCGCGCCGCTGGACATCTTCCGCTCGCTGATGCGGGTCGGGCTGGACGCCTCGGAGGGCGGTCCGGTCTCCTACTGCCTCCCGTACGGGCGCATCCCGCTGCGCGAGTCGGTGGAGAACTGGTCGCGCTCCTGCGACCTCTTCGCCCGGCTGCGCGAGATCGGGCGTGACCCGCACCTGGAGACCTTCGGCGGCTGCATGCTCGGCCAGCTCTGCCCGCCCGGCCAGCTGGTGGCGATCAGCGCGCTCGAAGCGCTGTTCTTCCACCAGCACGGGCTGCGCTCGATCTCGGCCAGCTACGCCCAGCAGACGCACCAGCAGCAGGACGTGGAGGCGGTGTTCGCGCTGCGCCGGCTCCTCGCCGAACTGCTGCCGGACACCGACTGGCACGTCGTCATCTACGCGTACATGGGGGTCTACCCCACCACGCCGCACGGCGCGCTCGCCCTGCTCGGCGACGCGGCCGAGCTGGCCGCCGCGACCGGCTCCGAGCGGCTGATCGTGAAGACCGTCGCCGAGTCCGTCCGCATCCCGACGGTGGCGGAGAACGTCAGCGCGCTGGAGCACGCGGCCGCCCGGGCGGCCCGCACCGAGCGGATCGCGGACGACGGCGGCGACTCGCAGACCTACGCGGAGGCCGCGGCGCTGGTGTCCGCGGTGCTGAACCTGGACCCGGACGTCGGCCGGGCGGTGCTGCTGGCCTTCCAGCGCGGGTACCTGGACATCCCCTACTGCCTGCACCCCGACAACCAGGGGCGCACCCGCAGCTACATCGACGGCGAGGGGCGGCTGCGCTGGGCGGACACCGGCCGGCTGCCGCTGGCCGGAGTGGTGGAGGCCGGCGAGTCCCGCACCGTGACGTCCGGCGAGCTGCTGGGGTCGCTGTCCTACGTCCGCTGGAAGTTCGATGACGAAGCGATCGCCGCCGGGCAGGGCCACGCCCTCGCCGGCGGCGCCGCCTGAGCCGGCCCGGGCCCCGGGAGCGGCGCGGCATGACGGGGGCGAGGCGCGGGTGGGCGCCGCCGCCCCCGCGTAACTGTTCTTTTGCCAAACGGTCTTGGCCGAATGTGGAGATGCGCGGATGAATGAGTCCAGGTCCGATTCAGTACTGGCCCGGCTGCTGGCCGACGCCGCGCCGTCGGAGCACCGGCGGTTGGTTCTCGACCTCGTGAGCCGTACGGCGGTGGCGGCGCTGAAGGCCGCCCGCCCGGAGGCCGCCGACACCTTGGACACCGCGCTCGCCTTCACCGAGCTCGGCTTCGACTCGCTGGCCTCGGTCGACCTCCAGGCCCGCCTGGTCGCGGCCACCGGCCTCGACCTGCCGGTCACCGTGGTCTACGAGTGCCCGACCCCGGCCGCGCTGGTCGACCGGCTGCTCGCCGGGGCGCTCGGCGCCGTCACCCCCGAACCGGCCCCGACCGCCAACCTCGGCGCCGGCATGGGGGCACCTCCCGGCCACCAGGCTGGGGCAGAGCCGATCGCGATCGTCGGCATCGGCTGCCGGTTCGCGGGCGGCGTCGACTCGCCGGAGCGGCTCTGGCAGCTGCTGCGCGACGGCGGCGAGGTGCTCTCCGACTTCCCCGAGGACCGCGGCTGGGACCTCGACCGGCTCTTCGACGAGGACCCGGAGACCCCCGGCAGCAGCTACGTCCGGCGCGGCGGGTTCATCGACACCGCCACCGAGTTCGACGCCGACTTCTTCGGCATCAGCCCGCGCGAGGCGCTGGGCATGGACCCCCAGCAGCGACTCGTCCTGGAGACCGCCTGGCAGGCCCTGGAGCACGCCGGGGTCGACCCGCTGGCGCTGCGCGGCACCGAGGCCGGGATGTTCTTCGGCGCCGAGGTGCAGGAGTACGGCCCGCGGCTGCACGAGGCCCCCGACGGCCTGGACGCCTACCTGCTGACCGGCAACGCCCCCAGCGTCATCTCCGGCCGGGTGGCCTACGTGCTCGGCGCGCTGGGCCCCGCGGTCACCGTGGACACCGCCTGCTCGGCCTCGCTCGTCGCGATCCACCTGGCCTGCCAGTCGCTGCGCGCCGGCGAGTCCTCGCTGGCGCTGGCCGGCGGCGTCGCCGTGATGGGCGGCCCGGGCGTCTTCACCGCCTTCAGCCGCCAGCGCGGCCTGGCCCCCGACGGCCGCTGCAAGGCCTTCGCGGCCGCGGCGGACGGCACGGGCTTCGCCGAGGGCGTCGGCGTCCTGGTCCTGGAACGGCTCTCCGAGGCCCGGCGCAACAACCACCGGGTGCTGGCCGTGGTGCGCGGCTCGGCCGTCAACCAGGACGGCGCCAGCAACGGACTCACCGCGCCCAGCGGCACCTCCCAGCAGCGGGTGATCCGCCAGGCCCTGGCCAACGCCGGCCTGCGGGCCGACGAGGTGGACGCCGTCGACGCGCACGGCACCGGCACCACGCTCGGCGACCCGATCGAGGCCACCGCGCTGATCGCCACCTACGGGCAGGACCGGCCCGAGGACGCGCCGCTGCTGCTCGGCTCGGCCAAGTCCAACCTGGGCCACACCCAGGGCGCCGCCGGCGTGGCCGGGGTGATCAAGATGGTGCTCAGCATGCGCAACGGCTACCTGCCGAAGAGCCTGCACATCGACGCCCCGAGCCCGCACGTCAACTGGTCGGCCGGCGCGGTCGAACTGCTCACCGAGGGCCGGCCGTGGCCGCGGACCGGGGCGCCGCGCCGCGCGGGCGTCTCCTCCTTCGGCGTCAGCGGCACCAACGCCCACGTCCTGCTGGAGCACGACGCCGAGGCCGAGCAGCCGCCCGCCGAGGAGCCCGCCGCCGACCCGGCCGGCCCCGGCGTGCTGCCGTACGTGCTGTCGGCGCGCGGCGAGCGGGCACTGCGCGCCCGGGCCGCGGACCTGCTCCCGCTGCTGGACGGAGACGAGGTCCACCTCGCCGACCTCTCCCGGGCCCTGGCCACCACCCGGGCCGGCCTGGCCGACCGCGCCGCGATCGTCGCCGAGGACCGCGCGGAGCTGCACGCCGCGCTGAGCGCCATCGCCTCCGGCACCGCCCCGACCGGCGTCGCCGGCGCCGGCAAGCTCGCCTTCCTGTTCACCGGGCAGGGCAGCCAGCGCCTGGCGATGGGCCGCGAACTGCGCGACGCCTTCCCGGTGTTCGCCGAAGCCCTGGAGCGGGCCTGCGGCTACCTGGACCTCCAGCTGGACCTGCCGCTCACCGAGGTGCTGTTCGCCGCCGAGGGCTCGCCCGAGGCCGAACTCCTGCACCGCACCGAGTACGCCCAGCCGGCCCTGTTCGCCGTCGAGGTCGCGCTGTTCCGGCTGGCCGAGAGCTGGGGCCTGCGCCCCGACTACCTGGCCGGGCACTCCGTCGGCGAGCTGGCCGCCGCGCACGTGGCCGGGGTCCTCACGCTGGAGGACGCCGCCATCCTGGTGGCCGCGCGCGGCCGGCTGATGCAGGCGCTGCCGGCCGGCGGCGCCATGGTCGCGGTGCAGGCCACCGAGGCCGAGGTCACGCCGCTGCTCACCGAGCGGGTCGGCATCGCGGCGGTCAACGGCCCGCGCGCGGTGGTGCTCTCCGGCGACGAGACGGAGGTGCTGCGGATCGCCGGGGAGCTGGCCGGGGCGGGGCACCGGACCAAGCGGCTGCGGGTGAGCCACGCCTTCCACTCGCCGCTGATGGAGCCGATGCTCACCGAGTTCCGCCGGATCGCGAAGGTCCTGACGTACGCCGCGCCGAAGATCCCGATCGTCTCCACCGTCACCGGCGAGCTGTGCCCCGACGCGGTGGCGACGCCCGAGTACTGGGTCGAGCACGTCGCCGCCCGGGTGCGGTTCGCCGGGGCGATGGACTGGCTGGCCGGCGCCGGGGTCGGCACCTTCCTGGAGATCGGCCCGGACGGCGTGCTCTGCGCCATGGGCCAGGAGTGCCTGGACGGCTCCCCGGCCGTCTTCGCCCCGCTGCTGCGCCGCGAGCACCCCGAGCCGCGGCAGGCCCTGTCGGCCCTGGCGGAGGCCTACCGGGCCGGGGTGCCGGTGGACTGGGCGCGCTTCCACGCCGGCCGGGACGGGCGCCCGGTCGAGCTGCCGACCTACCCGTTCCAGCGCAAGCGGTTCTGGCTGGAGCCGGGCTCGGCCCGCGCCGACCTCGCCGACCTCGGCCAACTCCCGGCCGGGCACCCGCTGTTGAGCGCGGTGGTGGCCGTCGGCGCGGACGGCGTGGTGCTCACCGGGCACCTCTCGCTGCGGACCCAGCCCTGGCTGGGCGACCACGTCATCGCCGGGCGGGTGCTCTTCCCCGGCACCGCCTTCGTCGAGCTGGCCGTGCGCGCCGGCGACCACGTCGGCGCCGGCGCGATCGAGGAACTCACCCTGGGCGCCCCGCTGGTGCTGCCCGCCGAGGGCGGCGCGGGCATCCAGGTCGCGGTGGGGGAGCCCGACGAGAGCGGGCGCCGCCGGCTGACCATCCACTCCCGGACGGACGGCGCGGACGCCGGGCGGTGGACCCAGCACGCCAGCGGTGTGCTGGCCCCCGAGGCCGAACCGCTGCCCCGGCCGCTGGACAACTGGCCGCCGCGGGGCGCCGAGCCGATCGACCTCACCGGCGTCTACCGGACGCTGGCGGCCCAGGGCTACGGCTACGGCCCGGCCTTCCAGGGCCTGCGGGCCGCCTGGCGGCAGGGCGGCGAGGTCTTCGCCGAGGTCGAGCTCCCCGCCGAACTCGTCGCCGACGCGGCCGGGTTCGGGCTGCACCCGGCGCTGCTGGACGCCGCCCTGCACGCCGCCGACCTGGACGCCGAGCCCCGCGCCGAGGTACTGGTGCCGTTCGCCTGGACCGGGGTCTCGCTGCACGCCGCCGGCGCCGCCTCGGTGCGGGTGCGGATCTCCCGCCCGGGCAAGGACACCCTCGCGCTGGACTTCGCCGACGCCACCGGCGCGCCGCTGGCCACCGTACGGGGCCTGGTCTCCCGCCCGGTCTCGGACGGCGAAGTCCTCTACGCCGTACGGCAGTCGCCCCTGGGGCTGCCGGCCGAGCCGCAGCGGCTGCGGATCGCGGTGCTGGACGGCGAGGACCTCACCGGTCTCGCCGACCCGCTGCCGCAGGCCGTGGTGCTGCGCGCGGCGGCCGGCCCCGAGGAGCTCGCGTTCGCGGCGAGGAACGCCACCGCCCGGGTGCTGCGGGTGCTCCAGGCCTGGCTGGCCGAGGACCGCTTCGCGGGCGCCACCCTGGTGGTCGTCACCTCGCCCGCGCTCGCCGAGGCGCCCGTGCGCGGCCTGGTGCGCTCGGCCCAGGCGGAGAACCCCGGCCGCCTCGTCCTGATCGAGCACCCGGATCTGCCCACCGAGGCCGAGCTGTCCACCGCGCTCGCCACCGGAGAGCCGGAACTCTCCCTGCTGGACGGTGAGTTCACCGCCCCCCGGCTGGCCGTCCTGCCCTCGGCGGCCCACCCGGCGCCCGACTGGGGACGCGTCCTGATCACCGGCGGCACCGGCGGCCTGGGCGGACTGCTGGCCCGCCACCTGGTCGCCGAGCACGGCGTGCGCAGCCTGGTCCTGGCCGGCCGCCGCGGCCACGCGCCCGAACTCCAGGCCGAACTGGCCGCGGCGGGCGCCGAGGTGGTCGTGGCCGGCTGCGACGTCGGTGACCACGACGCGGTGGCCGCGCTGCTCGCCGCCCACCCGGTCGACTCGGTGGTCCACGCGGCCGGCACGGTCCGCGACGGCGTGATCGGCTCGCTCACCGAGGAGGCGCTCGCGGAGGTGTTCCGGGCCAAGGTGGACGGCGCCTGCCACCTGCACGAACTCACCGCCGGGCGGGACCTCAGGGCCTTCGTGCTGTTCTCCTCGCTCGCCGCCGTCCTCGACGGCGCCGGGCAGGGCAACTACGCGGCGGCCAACGCCTTCCTGGACGCGCTGGCCGAGCACCGCGCCTCGCTGGGCCTGCCCGCCACCGCCCTCGCCTGGGGCCTGTGGACCGGCGAGGCCGGCATGGGCGCCGCGCTCGACGAGGCGACACTGGCCCGGATCGCCCGCTACGGACTGCCCGGACTCGACGCGGCGCACTCGCTGCGCCTGTTCGACGCCGCGGTGCGCACCGGCGAGGCCCGGGTCGTCCCCGTCGAGGTGGACGCCGCCGCCGTGCGGGGCCGCACGGACGGCATCCCGGCGCTGCTCAGCGGCCTGGTGCGGCCGGTCAACCGCCGGGCCGCGGCCGCCCGCGGCACCCGTGACCTGGCCGCCGCCGGGGCCCTGGGCGCGCTGCCCGCCGCCGACCGGGACCGCACCCTGCTGGAGCTGGTCCGCACCGAGGTGGCGGCCGTGCTGCGGCACGACAGCGCGGCGGCGATCAGCCCGACCCGGGCGTTCACCGAGATCGGCTTCGACTCGCTGGCCGCCGTGGAACTGCGCAACCGCCTCAACTCGGCGACCGGGTTGCGGCTTCCGGCCACCCTCGTCTTCGACTACCCGGCGCCGAAGGTGCTGGCCGAGCACATCCGCGACACCCTGTTCGGCAGCGAGCCCGAGGCACCGGCCGCACCGGTGGCGGCGCCCGCCGGTGGCGACGCCGACCCGATCGTGATCGTCGGGATGAGCTGCCGCTACCCCGGCGGCGTCGAGTCGCCCGAGGACCTGTGGCGGCTGGTCGCCGACGGCGTCGACACCATCGCGGAGTTCCCCACCGACCGCGGCTGGGACACCGAGGCGATCTTCGACCCGGAGCCCGGCACCCCCGGCAAGACCTACTCCCGCGAGGGCGGGTTCCTCTACCGGGCGGCGGAGTTCGACGCCGACTTCTTCGGCATCAGCCCGCGCGAGGCGGTCGCGATGGACCCGCAGCAGCGCCTGCTGCTGGAGGTCTCCTGGGAGGCGTTCGAGCGCGCGGGCATCGACCCGGCGACGGTCCGCGGGACGGCGACCGGGGTGTTCGCCGGCGTGATGTACCACGACTACGGCAGCTGGCTCACCGACGCCCCCGAGGAGGTGGCCGCCTACTTCGGCAACGGCACCCTCGGCAGCGTGGTCTCCGGCCGGGTCGCCTACGCGCTCGGGCTCGAAGGACCGGCCGTCACCGTCGACACCGCCTGCTCCTCCTCGCTGGTCACCCTGCACCTGGCCGCCCAGGCGCTGCGCGGCGGAGAGTGCACCCTCGCGCTGGCCGGCGGCGTCACCGTGATGTCCACCCCCGACACCTTCATCGACTTCAGCCGCCAGCGCGGCCAGGCCGCCGACGGGCGCTGCAAGTCCTTCGCGGCCGCGGCCGACGGCACCGGCTGGGGCGAGGGCGTCGGCATGCTGGTGCTGGAGCGGCTCTCGGACGCCGAGCGCAACGGGCACCGGGTGCTCGCCGTGGTGCGCGGCAGCGCGATCAACCAGGACGGTGCGTCCAACGGGCTGACGGCCCCCAACGGGCCGTCGCAGCAGCGGGTGATCCGTCAGGCGCTGGCCGGCGCCGGGCTGTCGGCCGCGGACGTGGACGTGGTGGAGGCGCACGGCACCGGCACCACGCTGGGTGATCCGATCGAGGCCCAGGCGCTGCTGGCCACCTACGGGCAGGACCGCCCGGCGGACCGGCCGCTGTGGCTGGGCTCGATCAAGTCGAACATCGGCCACACCCAGGCCGCCGCGGGCGTGGCGGGTGTGATCAAGATGGTCGAGGCGATGCGCCACGGCGTGCTGCCCAGGACCCTGCACGTGGACGCCCCCTCGGACCAGGTGGACTGGACGGCGGGCGCCGTCGAGCTGCTGACCGAGGCCCGGGAGTGGCCCGAGGCCGGGCGTCCGCGCCGGGCCGGCGTCTCCTCCTTCGGGATCAGCGGCACCAACGCCCACGTCATCCTGGAGCAGGCACCGGCCGCCGAGGAGGCGCCGGCCACCGGCACCCCGCCCACCCTGGTGGCGCTGCCGGTCTCGGCCCGCAGCCCCGAGGCGCTGGCCGCCCAGGCCGAGCGGCTGGCCGGCGTGGCGGACCTCCCGCTCGCCGACCTGGGCCTCGCCCTGGCCACCACCCGTGGCGCCCACCCGTACCGCGCCGTGGTGCTGGCCGGCGAACGCGCCGAACTCGACGCCGCCCTGGCCGCGTTGAGCGCCGGTACGGACGCCCCCGGGCTGGTCACCGGCACCGTCGACGAGGGCGCCCTGGCCTTCCTCTTCTCCGGCCAGGGCTCGCAGCGCCCCGGCATGGGACGCCAGTGGTACGAGGCCTTCCCGGTCTTCGCCGAGCACTTCGACGCCGTCGCCGCCCACTTCGACGGCGGGCTCAAGGAGGTGGTCTTCGGCACGGACGCCGAGCTGCTGAGCCGGACGGAGCACACCCAGGCCGCGCTGTTCGCCACCGAGGTGGCGCTCTTCCGGCTGCTGGAGTCCTTCGGCCTGCGCCCGGACTTCCTGGCCGGCCACTCCATCGGCGAGCTGGCCGCCGCCCACGTCAGCGGCGTCTGGTCGCTGGCGGACGCGGCGAAGGCGGTCGCCGCCCGGGGCCGGCTGATGCAGGCGCTGCCCGAGGGCGGCGCGATGGTCGCGGTGCGGGCCGGCGAGGCCGAGGTGCTGCCGCTGCTGGACGAGCGGGTCAGCATCGCCGCGGTCAACGGACCGCGCTCCGTGGTGCTCTCCGGTGACACGGAGGCGGTGCTGGAGCTCGCGGCCCGCTTCGAGCGCTCCAAGCGGCTGACCGTCTCGCACGCCTTCCACTCGCCCCGGATGGACGGCATGCTGGCCGAGTTCGGCGCGGTGCTGGCCGAACTCGACTACGCCGAGCCGGCCATCCCGATCGTCTCCACCCTGACCGGCCGCCCGGCGAGCCCGGCGGAGCTGCGCAGCCCCGAGTACTGGGTCCGGCACGTCCGGGAGAGCGTGCGCTTCGCCGACGCCGTCGCCGCGCTGGCCGAGCAGGGCGTCACCACCTTCCTGGAGCTGGGCCCGGACGCGGTGCTGAGCGCCATGGGCCCGGACTGCCTGGCCGAGGACGCGCCGGCGGTCTTCACCTCGGTCGCCCGCAAGGGCAAGCCCGAGGTCGCGGAGCTGCTGGGCGCCGTCGCGCTGGCCCACACCCGCGGCGCCGCGCTGGACTGGCCCGCGCTCTACGGCGACTACACCCCCCGGCCGGTCGAGCTGCCGACCTACGCCTTCCACCACCGGCGGTTCTGGCTGGACGCGCCGGCCGCCAAGGGCGACGCGGGCAGCCTCGGCCAGGCGCCGGTGGACCACCCGCTGGTCGGCGCCGAGATCCGGCTGGCCGCCTCCGACGAGGTGGTGCTGACCGGGCGGGTCTCGCGCGCCACCCACCCGATGCTGGCCGAGCACGCCGTCCTCGGCACCGTCCTGCTGCCGGGAACGGCCCTGGTCGACCTGGCGATCCGGGCCGGTGACCTGCTCGGCCTGCCCGTCCTGGAGGAGCTCACCCTCCAGGCACCGCTGCTGCTGCCGGAGTCGGGCGCCGTCCAGCTCCAGGTCGTCGCCGGGCGCGGCGGAGCCGTCCAGGTCTTCTCCCGCCCGGCGGGCTCCGAGGACGCCGCCTGGACCACCAACGCCACCGGCCTGCTCGCGGAGCGCGGCGAGGCCCGCCCCGAGCCGTCCGCCCAGTGGCCGCCGGCCGGCGCGACCGAGGTCGACGTCACCGGCCTGTACGAGCGGATGCGCGCCGAGGGCTACCAGTACGGCCCGGCCTTCCAGGGCGTCAAGGCGGCCTGGCGGCGCGGCGAGGAGGTCTTCACCGAGCTCGAACTGCCCGCCGCCGAACGGCCCGACGCCGCCCGCTTCGGCCTGCACCCCGCCCTGCTGGACGCCGCCCTGCACGCCACCTCGCTGCTGGACGAGGGGCGCGAGGCGCCGGCCGACGGCAAGGTGCTGCTCCCGTTCGCCTGGAACGGGGTCGAACTGCACACCGGCGGCGCCTCGGCGGCCCGGGTGCGGCTGACCCGCCAGGACGGCGACGGCATCCGGATCGAGCTGGCCGACGGCGCCGGAGTCCCGGTCGCCACCGTCTCCTCCTTCGTGACCCGCCCGGTGGCGGCCGGACAGTTCGGCCCCCAGCAGGACTCGCTGTACGCCGTGGAGCTGACCCCCCGCCCCGACCTGGCCCCCCAGGGCGTCGGCAACCGGCAGTTCGCGGTGCTCGGCGGCGACGGTCTCGGCCTCGGCCTGCCCGTCCACCCGGACCTGGCCGCGCTCGGCGACGCCGTCCCCGACGTGCTGCTGCTGCCGGTGCCGACGTCGGCCGGAGAGCCGGTGCCGGACGGGGTGCGCGCCGTCCTGCGGACCGTGCTCGGCCCCGTCCAGGAGTGGCTGCGCGAGGACCGGTACGCCAAGGCCACGCTGGTGGTGCTGACCGGCCGGGGCCTGGCGGACGCCGCCGTGCGCGGCCTGGTCCGCGCGGCGCAGGCCGAGGACCCGGGCCGGATCGTCCTGGTGGAGAGCGACGGCGATCTCACCCTGCCGCTGCTCGCCGCCGCCCTCGACTCCGGTGAGGGCGAACTGGTGCTGCGCGAACGGGCCGTCCTGGTGCCGCGCCTGGCCAGGGTCCAGTTGCCGCCGGCCGAGCAGGAGGACCCCGAGTGGGGCACCGTGCTGATCACCGGCGGCACCGGCGGGCTGGGCGCGCTGGTGGCCCGGCACCTGGTCACCGAGCACGGCGTGCGCAGCCTGGTGCTGGCCGGACGCCGCGGCCTCCAGGCCCCCGAGGCCCGGGAGTTGCGGGCCGAGCTGGCCGAACTCGGCGCCGAGGCGGCCGTGGTGGCCTGCGACGTCGCCGACCGGGCCGCGCTGGCCGAGCTGCTCGCCGAGCACCCGGTGCACAGCGTGGTGCACACCGCGGGCGTGCTGGACGACGCCCTGTTCGGCTCGCTGACCCCCGAGCGGATCGACCCGGTGCTGCGGCCCAAGGTCGACGGCGCCTGGCACCTGCACGAACTGACGGCGGACCGGGAGATCGGCCGGTTCGTGCTGTTCTCCTCGGTCGCCGGCACCCTGGACGCCACCGGGCAGGGCAACTACGCGGCCGCCAACGTCTTCCTGGAGGCCCTGGCCGAGCAGCGGACGGCGGCCGGCCTGCCGGCCACCGCGCTGGCCTGGGGCCTGTGGGCGGGAGCCGGCGGCATGGGCGGCCAGCTCGGCGAGGCCGAGCGGGAGCGGATCGAGCGCTCCGGCATCGGCGCGCTGGACCCGGCCGAGGGGCTGGCCCTGTTCGACGCGGCGCTGCGCGCCGGGCGCCCCACCCTGGTGCCGGTCCGCCTCGACCTGGCGGCGCTGCGCGAGCGCGGCGAGTCCGTCCCCGCCGTGCTGCGCACCCTGGTGCGGCCCGCCGTGCGCCGGGACGCGGCCACCGCCGCCGGCTCCGCGGGCACCGGCGCCGCGGCCTCGCTGGCCCAGCGGCTGGCCACCCTGCCGGCCGCCGACCACGAGCACGCGGTGCTGGAGGCGGTCCGCTCCCAGGTGGCCGCCGTCCTCGGCCACGACGGCCCGGCGGCCGTCCAACCCCGGCGCGCCTTCACCGAGTTGGGCTTCGACTCGCTCGCCGCGGTGGAGCTGCGCAACAAGCTCAACGCCGTCAGCGGGCTGCGCCTGCCGTCCACGATGATCTTCGACTACGCCACCCCGGCGGCGCTGGCCGCGTACCTGCTGGACAGGCTGCGCCCGCAGCGCACCGAGGCGGCGGCCGAGGAACCCGACGACGCCAGGGTGGCCGAGCTGCTGGCCGGCATCCCGGTGGCCAGGCTCCGCGAGGCCGGACTGCTGGAGCGGCTGCTGAAGCTCTCCGAGGCCGCCCCCGGCGACGCCGCCCAGGCCCAGGCCCAGGCCGCCGCGCCGGCCGAACCCGAGGCCGACCGCGCCTCGGCGATCAAGAACATGGACATCTCCGACCTCATCCGCACTGCGCTCGACCGTAGCGACGCCAAGTAATCAGGGAGCGACACCGACCGTGGATACATCTGTCGAGCAGATAGTCGAGGCGCTGCGCGAGTCGTTGCTGGAGAACGAACGACTGCGCCAGCAGAACACGCGGATCGAGGCCGCGGCGCACGAGCCGATCGCCATCGTGGCGATGAGCTGCCGCTACCCCGGCGGCGTCAGCTCGCCCGAGCAGCTGTGGCAGCTGGTCGACCAGGGCGTGGACGCCGTGGGGGACTTCCCCACCGACCGCGACTGGGACGTCGAGGGGCTGTACGACCCGGACCCGGACGCCCCGGGCAAGACCCACGTCCGCGAGGGCGGCTTCCTCTACGACGCACCCCGCTTCGACGCCGCCTTCTTCGGCATCTCGCCGCGCGAGGCGATCGCCATGGACCCCCAGCAGCGCCTGCTGCTGGAGGTCTCCTGGGAGGCGTTCGAGCGGGCCAACATCGACCCGCACACCCTGCGCGGCAGCCGCACCGGCATCTTCGCCGGCGTGATGTACCACGACTACGGCAGCTGGCTGGCCGAGGTGCCCGAGGGCGTCGAGGGCTACCTCGGCAACGGCAACCTGGGCAGCGTCGCCTCGGGCCGGGTCTCCTACACGCTGGGCCTGGAGGGGCCCGCCGTCACCGTGGACACCGCCTGCTCCTCCTCGCTGGTCGCGCTGCACCTGGCGGTCCAGGCGCTGCGCACCGGCGAGTGCGCCTACGCCCTGGCCGGCGGCGTCACCGTGATGTCCACCCCGGACACCTTCGTGGACTTCAGCCGCCAGCGCGGGCTCTCGCTGGACGGCCGCTGCAAGTCCTTCGCCGCCTCGGCGGACGGCACCGGCTGGGGCGAGGGCGTCGGCATGGTGCTGCTGGAGCGCCTGTCGGACGCCGAGCGCAACGGCCACCGGGTGCTCGCCGTGGTGCGGGGCAGCGCGATCAACCAGGACGGCGCCTCCAACGGCCTGACGGCCCCCAACGGGCCGTCCCAGCAGCGGGTGATCCGTCAGGCGCTGGCCAACGCCAGGCTCACCGCCGACCAGGTGCACCTGGTCGAGGCGCACGGCACCGGCACCCCGCTCGGCGACCCGATCGAGGCCCAGGCGCTGCTCGCGACCTACGGGCAGGAGCGCGCCGACGGCGAGCCGCTGTGGCTCGGCTCGATCAAGTCGAACATCGGCCACACCCAGGCCGCCGCCGGCGTCGCCGGGGTGATCAAGCTGGTGATGGCGATGCGTCACGGCCGGATGCCGAAGACCCTGCACGTCAACGAGCCCACCCCGCAGGTGGACTGGACCGAGGGCGCGGTCGAGCTGCTCACCGAGGCCAGGGACTGGCCCGAGGGCGCCGAGGTCCGGCGCGCCGCGGTCTCCTCCTTCGGCATCAGCGGCACCAACGCCCACGTGATCCTGGAGGGCGTCCCCGAGCCCGAGGCGCCGGGGGAGGCCGCCGAGCCGACCGGACCGCTGCCGCTGGTGCTCTCCGGCAAGGGCGAACAGGGCCTGGCCGCCCAGGCCCAGCGGCTGCTGGAGCACCTGGACAGCGCCCCGCTGCCCGACCTCGCCTGGACCCTCGCCACCTCCCGCGCCGCGCTCGGCGAGCGGGCCGTGGTGATCGGCGCCGACCGCGCCGCGCTGGCCGCCGGACTCACCGAGCTGGCCGCCGGACGCGCCGCGGCCGGCGTGGTGCGCGGCGGGCGCCAGAACGAGTCCCGGATCGCCTTCGTCTTCCCCGGCCAGGGCTCCCAGTGGATCGGCATGGCGGCCGAACTGCTGGACTCCTCACCGGTGTTCGCCGCCCGGATGGCCGAGTGCGCCCAGGCGCTGGCCCCGCACACCGACTGGGACCTGCTGGAGGTCATCCGCGGCGCCGGCTCGCTGGAGCGGGTGGACGTGGTGCAGCCCGCGCTCTGGGCGGTCATGGTCTCGCTGGCCGAGCTGTGGCGTTCCTACGGGGTGCGCCCGGCCGCCGTCATCGGGCACTCCCAGGGCGAGATCGCGGCCGCCTGCGTGGCCGGGGCGCTCTCGCTGGCCGACGGTGCCAAGGTCGCGGCCCTGCGCAGCCTGGCCATCGCGGACGAGCTGTCCGCCCGCGGCGGCATGATGTCGGTCGCGCTGGCCGCGGAGCGGGTCCGTGAGCGGCTCACCGCGTACGAGGGGCGGCTCTCGGTGGCCGCCGTCAACGGCGCGGCCTCGGTCGTCGTCTCCGGCGACCCCGACGCCCTGGACGAACTGCACACCGCGCTGCGCGCCGACGGCGTACGGGCCAAGCGGCTGCCGGTGGACTACGCCTCCCACTCGGCCCAGGTGGAGACGATCCGCGAACGGCTGCTCAAGGAGCTGACCGGGCTGGACCCGCGCTCCGCCGAGGTGCCGTTCTACTCCACGGTGACCGGCGGCCTGTTCGACACCACGGGCCTGGACGCCGACTACTGGTACACCAACCTGCGCCAGAGCGTGCTCTTCGAGGGCACCACCCGGCTGCTGCTCGACAGCGGCTACGGCGTCTTCGTCGAGTGCAGCCCGCACCCGGTGCTGCTGAACAGCGTCGCGGAGACGGCGGAGGCGCTGGACGCCGAGGTCGTCGGGATCGGCTCGCTGCGCCGCGACGAGGGCGGCCCGGAGCGCTTCCTGACCTCGCTGGCCGAGGCGCACGTGCACGGCGTCGCCCTCGACTGGGCGGCGGTCTTCGCCGGGACACCGGTGCGCAAGGTCGACCTGCCCACCTACGCCTTCCAGCGCGAGCGGTTCTGGCTCGGCAGCTCCCAGGCGGTGGGCGACGTGGCGGCGGCCGGGCTGGTCGCCGCCGGACACCCGCTGCTCGGCGCCTCGGTCGCGGTCGCCGACGGCGGCGGCATGCTCTTCACCGGCCGGCTCGCCACCGCCACCGCGCCCTGGCTCGCCGACCACGCGGTGGGCGGCACGGTCCTGCTGCCGGGCACCGCGTTCGTGGAACTGGCCGTCAAGGCCGGCGACGAGGTCGGCTGCGGCCGGGTGGCCGAACTGACCATGGAGGTGCCGCTGCTGCTGCCCGAGCGCGGCGCCGTCCAACTCCAGCTGCACGTCGGCGAACCGGACGACTCCGGCCGGCGTCCGCTGACCGTGCACTCGCGCCCCGAGGGCGGCGAGGGCGAGTGGACCCGGCACGCCAGCGGCCTGCTGGAGCCGGACACCGCCGAGGCCGGCTTCGACCTGGCGGCCTGGCCCCCGGCCGGCGCCCAGGCCGTACCGGTGGACGGCGTGTACGAGGCGCTGGCCGCCCAGGGCTACCACTACGGCCCCGCCTTCCAGGGCCTCAAGGCGGCCTGGCGGCGCGCCGACGAGGTCTTCGCCGAGGTCGAACTCCCGGTGGAGGAAGGCCGGTTCGCCCTGCACCCGGCGCTCTTCGACGCCGCCCTGCACGCCGCCGGCCTCGGCGGCGACCAGGAGCCGGAGCAGGCCCGGCTGCCCTTCGCCTGGAACGGCGTCTCGCTGTACGCCTCCGGAGCCAGGGCCCTGCGCCTGCGCATCACCGGCACCGACGCCCTGAGCATCCAGCTCGCCGACACCACCGGCGCCCCGGTGGCCTCGGTGGACGCGCTGACCACCCGGGCGGTCGACCCCGCCGCGCTCGGCGCGGCCGGCCGCGCCGACGCCCTGTTCCGGCTCGACTGGCCGGCCGTCGCGGCGGAGGGGCCGGTGCCCGCGCACGCGGTGCTCGGCGAGGGCGGCCTCGCCGCCCTGGCGTCCGTCCCGGAGTTCGTGGTCCTGCCGGTGCACGGGGACGAGGACCCGGTCACCGGCACCCGGGCCGCCTGCGCCGAGGTGCTGGCGACCCTGCGGCAGTGGCTGGACAGCGAGCAGGCCGCCGCCTCCCGCCTGGTGGTGCTCACCAGGGGAGCGGTGGCGGTGGGCGCCGAAGGCGTCCGGGACCTCGCCGCGGCCGCCGTCTGGGGCCTGGTCCGCGCCGCCCAGGGCGAGAACCCCGAGCAGTTCGTCCTGGTCGACGCCGACCAGGACACCACCGTGGAGCAGGCCCTGGCGGCCGTCGCCGCCTCGGCGGAGCCCCAACTCGCCGTTCGCGCCGGCACGGTGCACGTCCCCCGGCTGGCCAGGAGCGCCCCCCAGGGCACCGGCAGCCCGCTCGACGCCCGGGGCACCGTCCTGATCACCGGCGGCACCGGCGTGCTCGGCGCGCTGGTGGCCCGGCACCTGTTGGCCGAGCACGGCGTGCGCCACCTGCTGCTGGCCGGGCGCAGCGGCGTCGCCCAGGACGACTTCGCCGACCTGGACGCGGAGATCACCGTGGCCAAGTGCGACGCCTCCGACCGCGAGCAGCTCGCCGCGCTGCTCGCCGACGTCCCCGCCGACCGCCCGCTGACCGCCGTGCTGCACCTGGCCGGCGCGCTGGACGACGGCCTGGTCACCGCGCTCACCGACGAGCGGCTGGACGCCGTGCTGCGCCCCAAGGTGGACGCGGCCTGGCACCTGCACGAGCTGACCGCCGGCCTCGGCCTCAAGGCGTTCGTGCTCTTCTCCTCGGCCGCCGGCACCGTGGACGGCGCGGGCCAGTCCGGCTACGCCGCGGCCAACGCCTTCCTGGACGGCCTGGCCCAGCACCGGCGGGCGCTCGGCCTGCCCGGCCTCTCGCTGGCCTGGGGCTTCTGGGAGCAGCGCACCGGGATGACCGCCCACCTCAGCGAGGCGGACGTGGAGCGGATGGCCCGCTCCGGGGTGCGTCCGATCACCACCGACGAGGGCCTGGCGCTGCTCGACCTCGCCCTGGCGGGGGACCGGGCGCTGCTGGTGCCGATCGGCCTGGACCTGCCCGCGCTGCGCTCGGCGGGCACCGCCTCCCCGGTGCTGCGCGGCCTGCTGCGCCCGGCGGCCCGGCGCACCGCCGCGGCGGCGCCCTCGGCCTCGGGCGGCGCGCTGGACCGGCTGGCCGCCCTCGGCCGGGCCGAGCGCGACGCGGCCCTGTTCGAGCTGGTCCGCACCCACGTCGCCGCCGTGCTCGGCCACGACCCGGACATGGTGCTCGACCCGCGCCGGGCCTTCCGGGAGTGGGGCTTCGACTCGCTGACCGCGGTGGAGCTGCGCAACCGGCTCGGCCAGGCGGTCGGGCTGCGGCTGCCGGCCACCCTGGTCTTCGACTACCCGGACCCGGCCGCCCTGGTCGGCCACCTGGGCACCGAGCTGTTCGGCGCCGACGAGCCGGACCGGGCCCCCGCCGCCGGCGCGCAGGCGACCGGTGACGAGCCGATCGCGATCGTGGCGATGGCCTGCCGCTTCCCCGGCGGGGTCAGCACCCCCGAGGAGCTGTGGCAGCTGCTGGAGGACGGCGGCGACGGCATCTCCGCCTTCCCGCGGGACCGCGGCTGGGACATCGAGGGCCTGTACGACCCGGAGCCGGGCAAGGCCGGCCGGACGTACTCCCGCGAGGGCGGCTTCCTGTACGACGCCGCCGACTTCGAGCCGGACTTCTTCGGCATCTCGCCGCGCGAGGCGATCGCGATGGACCCCCAGCAGCGCCTGCTGCTGGAGACGTCCTGGGAGGCGCTGGAGCGCGCCGGGATCGACCCGCACTCGGTGCGGGGCAGCGCCACCGGCGTGTTCGCCGGGGTGATGTACCACGACTACGGGAGCCGGCTCAGCAACGCGCCGGAGGACGTGCGGGACTACCTGGGCAACGGCAGCCTCGGCAGCGTGGCCTCCGGCCGGGTCGCCTACACCCTCGGCCTGGAGGGCCCGACCCTCTCGGTGGACACCGCCTGCTCCTCCTCGCTGGTGGCGCTGCACCTGGCCGCCCAGGCGCTGCGCGGCGGCGAGTGCGACCTCGCCCTGGCCGGCGGTGTCTCGGTGATGTCCACCATCGACACGTACCTGGACTTCAGCAGGCAGCGCAATCTCGCCGCCGACGGCCGGGCGAAGTCCTTCGCCGACGGCGCGGACGGCACCGCGCTCTCCGAGGGCGCCGGCATGCTGCTGCTGGAGCGCCTGTCCGACGCCCGGCGCAACGGGCACCGGGTGCTGGCCGTCCTCCGGGGCTCCGCCGTCAACCAGGACGGCGCGTCCAACGGGCTGACGGCCCCCAACGGGCCGTCGCAGCAGCGGGTGATCCGTCAGGCGCTGGCCAGCGCCGGGCTGTCGGCCGCCGAGGTCGACGCGGTCGAGGCCCACGGCACCGGCACCACGCTGGGTGACCCGATCGAGGCCCAGGCGCTGCTGGCCACCTACGGCCAGGGGCGCCCGGCGGACCGGCCGCTGTGGCTGGGCTCGATCAAGTCGAACATCGGCCACACCCAGGCCGCGGCCGGTGTGGCGGGTGTGATCAAGATGGTCGAGGCGATGCGCCACGGCGTGCTGCCGAAGACCCTGCACGTGGACGAGCCGTCCGGCAAGGTGGACTGGACGGCGGGCGCCGTCGAACTGCTCACCGAGGCCCGGGAGTGGCCCGAGGCCGGACACCCGCGCCGGGCCGGGATCTCCTCCTTCGGCATCAGCGGCACCAACGCCCACGCCATCATCGAGGCCGTCACCGAGGAGGCCCCCGAGCCCACCGGCGCCGAGCCCGCGCTGCTGCCCGTCCTGCTCTCCGGGGCCACCCCGGAGGCGCTCGCGGCCCAGGCGGCCAAGCTGACCGCCGTGGTGGACACGCCGATCGCCGACCTCGCCTACTCGCTCGCCACCGGCCGCTCCGAACTCGGCCACCGGGCCGCGCTGGTCGCCCGGGACCGGGACGAACTCGCCGCGGCGCTGGCCGCGCTGGCGGCCGGCGAGACGGCGCCCGGGGTGCTGCGCGGCAAGCCGGTGGCCGGCAAGCTGGCCTTCCTGTTCACCGGCCAGGGCGCCCAACGCCCCGGCATGGGGCAGGAGTTGTACCAGCAGTTCGAGGTGTTCCGGCAGGCCTTCGACGAGGTCTGCGGCCACTTCGACGGCGGGCTCAAGGACCTCGTCTTCGGCACCGACGCCGAGCCGCTGAACCGTACCGCCACCACCCAGGCCGCCCTGTTCGCCCTGGAGGTCGCGCTCTTCCGGCTGCTGGAGTCCTGGGGCATCCGCCCGGACTTCCTGGCCGGGCACTCGATCGGTGAGATCGCGGCCGCCCACGTCGCGGGCGTGCTGAGCCTTCCGGACGCCGCCCGGCTGGTCGCGGCCCGGGGCCGGCTGATGCAGGCGCTGCCCGCCGGCGGCGTGATGCTGGCCGTCGACGCCGCCGAGGAGGAGGTGCTGCCGCACCTGGAGGGGGCCGTCGGCATCGCCGCCGTCAACGGGCCGAACGCCGTCGTGGTGTCCGGCGCCGAGGAGGCGGTGGCCGCCGTCGAGGCCGCCTTCGCCCACCGCCGGACCAAGCGCCTGCCGGTCAGCCACGCCTTCCACTCGCCGTTGATGGACCCGATGCTGGCGGAGTTCGCCGAGGTCGCGCGCGGCCTGGAGTTCGCCCCGCCGACGGTGCCGATCGTCTCCACCCTCACCGGCGAGCGGGCCACCGACGAGGAACTGACCTCGCCCGAGTACTGGGTGCGCCACGTGCGCGAGGCCGTCCGCTTCGCCGACGGCGTCCGCACCCTGGAGGCCGAGCACGTCCGCACCTTCCTGGAGCTGGGCCCCGACGCGGTGCTCTCCACCCTGGGCACCCACTGCCTGGCCGACCCCGAGCGCTCGCAGCTGGTCTCCGTGCTGCGCCGGGACAAGGACGAGCCCGTCGCCCTGGCCACCGCGCTGGGAGCGCTCCAGGTGCGCGGCGTCCCGATCGACTGGGCGCGGCTGTACGAGGGCACGGCGGTGCGTCGCGTCGACCTGCCGACGTACGCCTTCCAGCGCCGCCGGCTCTGGCTGGACGACGGCCCGTCCGGGCCGCGCGAGGCGGCCGGATTCGGCCAGGCCGCGGCCGGGCACCCGCTGCTCGGCGCCGAACTGCGGCTGGCGGAGAGCGACACCGTCGCGCTGACCGGACGCCTCTCGCTGAGCACCCACCCGTGGCTGGCCGACCACGCCGTCGCCGGTGTGGTGCTGCTGCCCGGCAGCGCCTTCGTGGAGCTGGCCGTCCAGGCGGGCGACCGGGTCGGCGCCGCCCTGGTCGAGGAACTGGCCATCGAACGGCCGCTGGTGCTGCCCGCCGAGGGCGGGATCCAGCTCCAGGTGGTCGCCGGCGCCGCCGACGACGCCGGGCGCCGTCCGGTCACCGTGCACGCCCGCACCGAGGACGACGGCGCCGCCTGGTCCCGGCACGCCACCGGCGTCCTGGCCGCGTCGGGCGCGCCGGAGCCCGACGCGCTGCGGGAGTGGCCGCCGGCCGGTGCCGTGCCCGTCGACCTCGACGGCAGCTACGACCGCCTCGCCGACCAGGGCTACGGCTACGGACCGCTGTTCCGCTGCCTGCGCGCCGCCTGGCGCCTCGGCGAGGAGGTCTACGCCGAACTCGCCCTGCCGGAGGAGGCCGAGCCGGCCGGCTTCGGCCTGCACCCCGCGCTGCTGGACTCCGCGCTGCACGCCATCGACCTGCTGGACGGCCAGGACCCGACGGTGATGACCCTGCCGTTCTCCTGGGAGGGCGTGACGCTGTACGCGGCGGGCGCCTCGGCCCTGCGGCTGCGGCTGACCCCGCAGAGCACCGAGCAGCTGGGCATCCGGCTCTTCGACGGCGCCGGCGCACCGGTCGCCGAGGTGTCGGCGCTGCGCATCCGGCAGGTGACCGCCGAGCAGCTGAACGCGGCCTCGGCCGCGCCGGCCTCCGGCGACCTGTACGAACTGCGCTGGGAGCAGGTGCCGTTGGCGTCGCTCCCGGACGGCGCGGGCGCCGAGCCGGACACCGTCACCATCACCGTCGACGGCGGTGCGCACGCCCCGGCCCGGGCCGGTCAGGCCGGGCACCGCGCCCTGGCCGTCCTCCAGGAGCGCCTCGCCGAGGACCGCGCCGAGGGCGCTGCGCCGCTGGTGGTCGTCACCCGGGGCGCGGTCGCCGTGGACGGCGCCCCGGACCTCGCCCAGGCCGGGATCTGGGGCCTGGTGCGGGCGGCGGCCGTCGAACACCCCGACCGCCTGGTCCTGGTCGACCTCGACGAGGACCCCGCCTCCGAAGCCGCCCTGGCGGCGGCGGTGGCCACCGGTGAACCGGAGCTGGCGCTGCGGGCCGGTCAGGCGTTCGTCCCGAGGCTGGCCGAGGCCGCGCCCGCCGAGGGCGCCGTCACCCTGGACCCGCGGGGCACCGTGCTCATCACCGGCGGCACCGGCAGCCTCGGCCGGCTGCTCGCCCGGCACCTGGTGCGCGAGCACGGCGTGCGGCACCTGCTGCTGACCAGCCGCACCGGTACCCTGCCCGAGGAGCTGGCGGACCTGGCCGAGCTGGGCGCGACCGTGACGGTCGCCGCCTGCGACGCCGCCGACCGTACGGCGATGGCCGCGCTGCTCGACGCCGTCCCGGCCGAGCACCCGCTCACCGCCGTGGTGCACGCCGCCGGCGTCCTGGACGACGCACTGGTCACGGCGCTCACCGACGAGCGCCTGGACGCGGTGCTGCGGCCCAAGGCGGACGCGGCCTGGAACCTGCACGAGCTGACCGCCGGCCTGGACCTCGGGGCGTTCGTCCTGTTCTCCTCGGCCGCCGCCACCCTCGGGGCCGCCGGGCAGGGCAACTACGCCGCGGCCAACGCCTTCCTGGACGCCCTGGCCGCCCAGCGGCGCTCGGCGGGCCTGCCCGCGCTCTCGCTCGGCTGGGGCCTGTGGGACACCGGCTCCGGGATGGCCGGCTCGCTCGGCGAGGCGGAGCTGCGCCGGCTCTCCCGGGACGGCATCGAGCCGCTGCCGGTCGACCGGGCGCTCGCGCTCTTCGACCGGGCGCTGGGCTCGCAGCGCCCGCTGCTGCTGCCGATGAGCGTCCGGCCGACCGAGCAGGCGCCCCCGATGGTGCGGGCGCTGGCGGCCCGGACCCCGGTCCGCCGCACCGCCCAGGCGGGGCCGGCCGCGGCGGGCGAGGCGCGGCCCACCCCGCTGCCCGAGCGGCTCGCGGCGCTCTCCCCGGCGGAGAGCCGGCAGCTGCTGCTGGACGCCGTGCGCGGCCACGTCGCCGGGGTGCTCGGACACCCGGGCGCCGAGTCGGTGGACCCGGAGCGCGGGTTCGGGGAGCTCGGTGTGGACTCGCTGTCCGCGCTGGAGCTGCGCAACCGGATCGGCACCGACACCGGTCTGCGGCTGTCCTCCACCCTCACCTTCGACTACCCGACCCCGGCGGCCATCGCCGACCACCTCTTCGACGAACTGGTCGGGGACGTGGACGGCACGCCGGACGTCGAGGCCGAGGTGATCCGGCTGGAGTCCCTGCTGGAGGCGGCCGCGGCCGGCCCGGTCGACGAGGAGCAGCGCTCCCGGGTGGCCCTGCGACTGCGGGCCCTGACCGCCAAGTGGGCCGGGGACGCGCACCCGGAGCCGGCCGGGCCGAGCGGCCCGGAGCTGGACACGGCCACCGCCGACGAGCTCTTCGACCTCCTGGACGGCGAGCTCGGCAAGTTCGACTAGCAGCACCGGGGCCCGGTCGGCGGACGGCGCCGGCCGGGCCCCACGGGACGGGGGGGGTGCCGAGGCACCGCCCCCGTCCACCCCCCGACCCGACCCCCCGCCCGCGACCCCCGATCGAACCTCCCGAAGGGAGCCCTCCCGATGTGCCGACGCCGAAGCCGCCGCCGACTGCCCGTGGGGCAGTTCGGACGCGGCGGCTTCGGCGTCGGGCGGCGGGCCCGGAGGTGGGTGCTACAGCGCCAGCCGGCGCCAGAGCGGCGGGAGTTCCCTGGTGACCAGGGCGCGCTGCTGGCGCGGCCGGCGGTCGGCGGCCGGCCGGTGCTCGGGCAGCGCCGGGATCTGGCGTTCCAGGAGCTTGGACGGCAGCTCCGTGCGGCTGGCGACGTTCAGCTTCCGGTACACCCGGGTGAGGTGCTGCTCGACCGTGCTGACCGTCACGTGGATGCGGCCGCTGATCTCACGGTTGGTGTAGCCGAGCGCGGCCAGGACGGCGACCCGGCTCTCCGCGTCGCTGAGCAGCGAGGCGGAGTCGGTCACCGGGGCGGCCACCGGGGCGGCGGGGAGGCTGGGCGCGGCGGCGGGCGCCGGGGCGGCCGGGGCGCCGGCGGACACCGGCTCGGGCCGCGGCGCGCCGTCGGTCTCCGGGGCCTGCGGCTCGCCGTCGCCGGCCTCCTGGGCGGCCTGCCGGGCCACCAGTCTGGCTCTGGCGTAGTCGCCCATCTCGTAGTGGGTGGCGGACAGGTCCTCGAAGGCCAGCGCGAGTTCCAGCCGGTCGCCGCAGACCTGGAGCAGGTCGATCGACTCGCGCAGCAGCGCGGTGCGGTGCCGCGGCTGGCTGGTGCCGGCCAGGACCCGCAGGGCGATCGCCCGGGAGCGGACGCCCAGCGGGTGGCGCAGCCCGGCCTGTTCCTCGGCCAGTTCCTTGGCGATCCGGGTCTTGCCGATCCGCAGGTTGGCCTGGGCGAGGTCGGTGCGCCAGGGGAACAGCGGCTGGAGGGCGGAGGCGCGCTCGCGCATCAGGTGCCCGCAGGTCTCGAAGTCGTTCAGCGCCGCGAACGGCCGGTCGGTGGACAGGTAGTGGTGTCCCCGGGCGCTCAGGTACTGGACGCCGAAGACGGTGTTGAACATGCTGTCCGGCACCTTGCGCCGCAGCAGCCGGGTGGTGGTCTCGTGCCGGCCCAGGGCCGTGTTGGCGAAGATCGCCGTCGACAGCGGCAGGCCGATCAGGACGCCCCAGGCCTGGGAGCTGAGCAGGTCGAGCGCCTCGGTCGCCTTGGCGTCGGCGGTGGCCGGGTCCCCCTGGAGCAGGGCGATCCGGGCCTGGACGGCGAGCAGCAGCGCCCGCCAGGTCGTCCAGCCGCGCCGCGTGGCGGTGTTCAGCAGTGCCTCGCAGACCTCGGACGCGATCTCGTCCTGGCCGGTGAGCGCGATGACCGACAGCGAGATGACCGTCAGTTCCAGCTTCAGGTCGCTGACCTGGTCGCTCAGCAGGGCCTCGGTCACCTGGGACACCGACTCGGCGCCGGTGTCCCCGCTGACCAGCAGGGCCACCGCGGCCCACAGGGTGTTCACCTTGCCGGTGGTGGCCCGTTCCAGGGTGGCCATCTTGGCGAGGTCGCCGCGGTGGCTGACCTGGGGCACGCCGTAGAAGCAGTGCCGGACGAACTCCAACTCGGCCAGCACGTGGGCGTCGGCCGGGTCGAGCGAGGCCGCCAGCGCGGCGACGGTCGTGTCGGCGAGGTCGGTCTCGCCCTGCCAGAGCATGTGCCGCACCACGGTGGCCTGGTCCCGCGCGTCGAGGTCCGGGGCCGGCGCGCTGCGGTGGAGCGGTTCGAGGTACGGGGTCACGGCGGCCGGGTTGACCCGCCACTCCGCCCGCGCCAGCGCGGTGGAGAGGGTGTGCCGCTGCCGCTCGTCCGCACACTCGCGCACGGCCAGCCGCAGGTAGCCGGTGGACTGTTCGACCCGGTCGGCGGCCAGGGCCTGCTCGGAGGCCAGCCGCAGGACCGACAGGCCCCAGGGCTCGGCGACCTGGTCGGCGGCCATCAGGTGGTCGGTCACCACGGACGCGGGAGCGCCGTCCAGGTAGAGCAGCCGGGCGACCTCGGCGTGCAGCCGCGAGCGCTCGCCGGGGTCGAGGTCGCTCAGCACCGCGCCGGCGGCGGCGGGCAGGCGGTAGCGGTAGCCGTCGAGCAGGCCGGTGGAGCCCAGCACGTCGACCACCACCTGGACGGCGTCCGGGCAGCTCGACAGCAGCAGCGCGGTGGTCCGGGCGTTGGCGTGCTCGCCGAGCGCGGCCAGCGCCCTGGCCACCGAGAGGTGTCCGGGCTCGCCCCGGTGGAGGCAGGCCAGCGCCGCCTGACGGTAGGCGACGCTCGCGACGGGCTCGCCGAGTTCGGCGCCGAACTGGGTGCCGTCGTCCAGCAGGGCGTGCACCAGCATGGGGTTCCCGCCGGTGGCCCGGTGGTAGGTGGCGCCGAGCTCGGCGGGCAGCGGCCGGGTGGTCTGGTCGGCCAGCATCAGGGCCACGCCCTGTTCGGACAGGGGTGCCAGCCGGACGCGGCGGTGCGGCAGGCGGGTGAGGCCGTCGTGGATGAGCGGGTCCATCGGCGAGGACTGCTCCCAGCCGGCGCAGACCACCGCGATGGGCTTGGTCCTTATTCGGCGCAGGAGGTACAGCAGGGTCTGGAGGGACTGGGTGTCCAACAGGTGGGCGTCGTCGATGGCGATCGCCAGGGGCCGTTCCGAGGCCATCTCCAGGATCGGTGTGGACACGGCCTGGAGGAGCGTTTCCTGGGCGTATCGGGTACCGACCGGGTTCGACCGGACCGATTCCGTCCGGTATCCGTCGAGTGACGCTAAGTCGACGGCCCCGGAATCGGGCTGTAACGAGCATTCCAGGACATCCGTCGGGAGCTCGCCGCTGTGCAGGAGTTCCCGGATGGCGCCCATCGGCCGGGCCTGATCCCGGGGGCCGCCGCTGGCGGTCAGCAGTCGCGCCCCGGATCTGCACGCGGCGTTCGCGAACTCGTGGAGCAGCTCGGTCTTCCCGAGTCCCGGTCCACCGGTGACGATGACGAGCTGCCCTGCTCCGGCGACGCTCTCCGCGAACGCGTCGCGTAGGGTCTCAAGCTCTCGGTGGCGCTCGAAAAGGCGCACCATGACCTCCCCCATGGCCAGTATTCTGAATTGAATCCGCAAATGATTGTTTCCGGAGTACCCCGCCCCCACGGGTCCCCCGGAACAATATCTTCGCCGCGCACCGGAAATCGGCGGTGACATCGCGGCGAAATCTGCTCGACATCAAAAAGTCATGTACGCGTCATTTTGTGAATTACTTGCCCCCGCCGGCATTTCTCGTGGTGTTCGGCGGAGCGGTGTTCGGTGAGGTTTTCGGGCTGGTCCAGGACTCCCGGAGGTCGGGCGGGCGTACCCGGGCGCTCTGGGTCGTTCGTGGACTCATGGCTGCTCAGGAGGGGTGATCCCCCATGCCACAAACCCGACTTGACGGTATGTTGGGGGCGCCAAAGTTGTCAAGATCGGTCGTGTCGTACAGCCGAGGATGGCGAATACGCGCAGGTCCGCCAGTGGTGGCCGTCACATCGGCGGGCCCAATCGGTGCGGCATTCGACCAACGCGCCGGAAAGCGGGGCCCCGGAGCACTCCAGGGGGCGGTAGGGGGTGACCCCGACACCCCCTGCTCCCTAGCCTCCCAAAGGCGGGGACGTGGACCGAAGAGCCGGGATCCCGCGTTTCCGAAGGCTTCGATCCCGATCGGATGGCTGCGTTGGCGAACAACGAGGACCGACTGCTCGACTATCTCAGGCGAACCACTTCGGATCTGCGCGAGACGAGGCGCAGGCTGCGCGAGTCGGAGTACCGCGCGCACGAGCCGATCGCGATCGTGGGGATGGCCTGCCGGTACCCCGGCGGGGTCGCCACGCCCGAGCACCTGTGGGACCTGGTGGCCGCCGGCGCCGACGCGGTGTCGGACTTCCCGGCCGACCGGGGCTGGGACGTCGAGTCGCTGTACGACCCCGACCCCGCGCGGCCGGGCAAGACCTACGCCCGGACCGGGGCCTTCCTGCACGACGCCGCCGACTTCGACCCGGACTTCTTCGGCATCTCGCCGCGCGAGGCGCTGGCGATGGACCCGCAGCAGCGGCTGCTCCTGGAGACCTCCCACGAGGCCTTCGAGGACGCCGGCATCGTCCCCGCGACGCTGCGCGGCTCGCGCACCGGCGTCTTCGTCGGCGTCATGTACAACGACTACGCGACCCGGCTGGACGCGGTGCCGGACGACCTCGACGGCTACCTGGCCAACGGCAGCGCGGCCAGCGTCGCCTCCGGCCGGGTGGCCTACACCTTCGGCCTGGAGGGGCCCGCCGTCACCATCGACACGGCCTGCTCCTCCTCGCTGGTGGCCCTGCACTGGGCGGTCAAGGCGCTCCAGGCGGGCGAGTGCACCCTGGCGCTGGCCGGCGGGGTGACGGTGATGTCCACCCCCGAGACCTTCATCGACTTCAGCCGGCAGCGCGGCCTCGCCCCCGACGGCCGCTGCAAGGCCTTCGCCGAGGGCGCCGACGGCACCGGCTGGGGCGAGGGCGCGGGCATGCTGCTGGTCGAGCGCCTCTCCGACGCCCAGCGGCTGGGCCACCGGGTGCTGGCCGTGGTCAAGGGCACCGCGATCAACTCCGACGGCGCCAGCAGCAGGCTCACCGCCCCCAACGGCCCCTCCCAGCAGCGGGTGATCAAGCAGGCGCTGGCGAGCGCCGGCGTCTCCCCGGCGGACGTCGACGCGGTCGAGGCGCACGGCACCGGGACCTCGCTCGGCGACCCGATCGAGGCCCAGGCCCTGATCGCGGCCTACGGCCAGGACCGCCCCGAGGGCCGTCCGCTGTGGCTCGGCTCGATCAAGTCCAACCTCGGCCACACCCAGGCCGCCGCGGGCGTGGCCGGGGTGATCAAGATGGTGCAGGCGATGCGGCACGGCGAACTGCCGAAGACCCTGCACGTGGACGAGCCCTCCACCCAGGTCGACTGGGAGGCCGGTGACGTCCGGCTGCTGACCGAGGCCCGGCCGTGGCCCGAGACCGGACGGCCCCGGCGGGCGGCCGTCTCCTCGTTCGGGATCAGCGGCACCAACTCCCACGTCGTCCTCGAACAGGCCCCCTCGTCCGAGCCCTCCGCCGAGGCGGACGGCGAGCAGGGCGACGAGCAGCCCCGGGCCGAGGCCCCGGGCGCCGACACCCCGGCGGTGGCCCCCACCCCGCCGCTGGACGCCGTCCCCTGGCTCCTGTCGGCGCGCACCCCCGAGGCGCTGGCCGAGCAGAAGGAGCGGCTGCGCGCCTGGGTCGAGGCCCGCCCCGGGCTGGACCCGGCCGACGTGGCCTTCTCGCTGGCCTGCACCCGCTCCTCCTGGGAGCACCGCGCGGTGGCCGTCGGAGCCTCCACCGAGGAACTGCTGGCCGCCCTGGCCCCGGCCGCGGGCACCGTGGCCGGCCAGGGGAAGCTGGCGTTCCTGTTCACCGGACAGGGCTCGCAGCGCCTCGGCATGGGCCGGGAGCTGTACCGGGCGTTCCCGGTCTTCGCGGCCGCCTTCGACGAGGTGTCCGCCCTGCTGGACCGGGAGCTGGCGGTGCCGCTCGCCCGGGTGATCGAGGCGGAGCAGCAGCTGCTGAACCGCACCGACTACGCCCAGGCGGCGATCTTCGCCGTCGAGGTGGCGCTGTTCCGGCTGGTGGAGTCGCTGGGCGTGCGCCCCGACTACCTGGTCGGCCACTCGGTCGGCGAGCTGGCCGCCGCCCACGTCTCCGGCGTCCTGTCGCTGGAGGGCGCCGCCGCCATGGTGCTGGCCCGCGGCGGCCTGATGAGCCGGCTGCCCGCCGGCGGCGCGATGGTGGCGATCCGGGCCACCGAGGCCGAGGTGCTGCCGCTGCTCGACGAGCGGGTGGGCCTGGCCGCCGTCAACGGGCCGCGCTCGGTGGTCGTCTCGGGCGAGGAGGAGGCGGTGCTGGCGCTCGCCGCCCGCTTCGACAAGAGCACCCGGCTGACCGTCTCGCACGCCTTCCACTCCCCGCTGATGGAGCCGATGCAGGCCGAGTTCGCCCTCGTCGCCAAGGCGCAGTCCTACGGGGCGCCGGGCATCCCGATCGTCTCCACCCTGACCGGCGGCCCGGTCGGCGCCGAGGAGCTGGGCTCGCCGGACTACTGGGTGGACCACGTCCGCCGCCCGGTGCGGTTCGAGCCGGCGCTGCGCGCCCTCGCCCCCCTGGGCGTGCGCAGGTTCCTGGAGCTGGGACCGGACGCCGTGCTGACCGCGATGGCGCAGGACTGCCTCGACGGCGACCTGGCCGCCGCCGCGACCATGCGCCGCGACTCGGCCGAGACCCGGGAGCTGCTGACCGGCCTGGCGCGGCTGCACGCCGACGGCGTGCCGGTCGACTGGGCCGCGCTCTTCGAGGGCCGCGGCGCGAACCGGGTCGACCTGCCGCTCTACCCGTTCCAGCGCACCCGGCTCTGGCTGGAGGGCACCGCCGCCGCCGGGGACCCCAGCGGCCTGGGCCAGCTCCCCGTCGAGCACCCGCTGCTGGCCGCCGCGACCGAACTGCCCGACTCCGGCGGACTGGTGCTCACCGGGCGCCTCTCCCGCTCCGCCCAGCCCTGGCTGGCCGACCACGCCGTGCACGGCACCGTCCTGCTGCCCGGAACCGCCCTGGTGGAGCTGGCCGTCCAGGCCGGCGACCGGGTCGGCTGCGCGGTGCTGGAGGAGCTGACGCTCCAGGCCCCGCTGACCCTGCCGGAGCAGGGCGCGGTGGCGGTGCAGGTCGCCGTCGGCGCCGAGGACGCCGGGCGGCGCACCGTCGCGGTGTACTCCCGCCCGGCGGACTCGCCGGACGCGCCGTGGAGCCGCAACGCCGGCGGCCTGCTCGCCGTCGCCGCCGAGGAGCCGCGGTTCGACCTGCGGGCCTGGCCGCCGGAGGGCGCCGAACCCGTCGAGCTGGGCGAGCTCTACCCCAGGCTCACCGGCGTCGGCTACGGCTACGGCGAGGTGTTCCAGGGGCTGCGCGCGGCGTGGCGGCGCGGCGAGGACCTGTTCGCCGAGGCCGCCCTGCCCGAGCGCGCCCGGACCACCGCCGCCGCCTTCGGCCTCCACCCGGCGCTGCTGGACGCGGCCCTGCACGTCAACCTGCTCGACCTGGGCGCCGGCCAGGCGGTGCTGCCGTTCAGCTGGGGCGGCGTCACCCTGCACGCCGCCGGGGCCGGCGAGCTGCGGCTGCACGTCGCCAAGGCCGGCCAGGACGCGGTCTCGCTGGCCGTCGCCGACGGCACCGGCGCGCCGGTGGCCACCGTCCGCACCCTGGTGGCCCGCCCGGTCTCGGCCGGCCAACTGGCCGCCGGACCGGGGGAGTCGCTGTTCCGCCTGGAGCAGGCACCGCTCGACACCGCCCCGGCCACCGCGCCGCCCGCGGACACCGTGGTCTGCGGCCCCGACGACCTCGGCCTCGGCGTGCCGGTCCACCCGGACCTGGCCTCGATCGACGACGCCCCGGCCCTGATCGTGCTGCCGGCCGCCCCCGCCGCCGAGGACGACGTGCCCGCCGCGGTGCACCGCGGCGTCGCCGACGCCTTCGCCGTGCTGCGGGACTTCCTCGCCGACCGGCGCTTCGACCGCTCCCGGCTGGCGGTGGTGCTCCGGGCCGGCGAACTCGCCCACGCGCCGCTGGCCGGCCTGGTGCGGGCCGCCGAGGCGGAGAACCCCGGCCGCTTCCTGCTGGTCGACAGCGACGGCACCGACGGGCTGGCCGCCGCGCTCGCCTGCGGCGAGCCCGAGGTCGCGGTGCGCGGGGGCGAGCTGTCGGCGCCCAGGCTCGCCCGGGCGAAGGCCGCGCAGCCGCCGCGCTTCGACCCCGAGTCCTACGTGCTGATCACCGGTGGCCTCGGCGGCCTCGGCCGGCTGATCGCCCGCCACCTCGCCGGCACCCACGGCGTGCGGCGGCTGCTGCTGACCGGCCGGCGCGGCGAGGACACCCCCGGCGCGGCCGACCTGCGGGCCGAACTCGAAGCGCTCGGCGCCGAGGTCGCCATCGCCGCCTGCGACGCGGCCGACCGCGGCCGGCTCGCCGAACTGCTGGAGCGCCACCCGGTCGGCGCCGTGGTGCACTCGGCCGGCGTGGTCGACAACGGGCTGCTCGCCACGCTGACCCCCGAGCGGATCGAGCGGGTGCTGCGCCCCAAGGTGGACGCCGCCTGGAACCTGCACGAGCTGACGAAGGACCGCGAGCTCAGCGCCTTCGTGCTGTTCTCCTCCACCGCCGGCCTGCTGGTCGGCGGCGGCCAGTCCAACTACGCGGCCGCCAACGCCTTCCTGGACGGCCTCGCGGCCCACCGCCGGGCCGCCGGGCTGCCGGCCGTCTCGATGGCCTGGGGCCTGTGGTCCGAGGTCGGCGGACTGGCCGACCAGGTGGACGCCGCCGACCTGGAGCGGATGCACCGGCTGGGCCTGCCGCCGCTGCCCGCCGCCGAGGGCCTGGAACTGTTCGACGCCGCCCTGGCCGCCGAGGACGCCCTCGTGGTGCCGATGCGCCTGGACGTCGCCGCGGTGCGGGCCCGGACCGACGGCGTGCCGACCCTGCTGCGCGGACTGGTCCGCGGCGCCTCCCGGCGCGCCGCCGGGACCGCGCCCGCCGGTGCCTCACGCGCCGACGCGCGGAGCGGCTGGCGCGAGCGCCTCGCCCCGCTGCCGGACGCCGAGCGCGACCGCCTGCTGCTGGAGCTGGTGCTCACCGGCGTGGCCTCCGTCCTCGGCCACGCCTCGGCCCGGGCGCTCGACCCGAACAAGGCCTTCCAGGAGATGGGCTTCGACTCGCTGGCGGCGGTCGAGCTGCGCAACCTGCTCGGCGCGGCCACCGGCCTCTCGCTGCCCGCCACCCTGGTCTTCGACCAGCCCTCGCCGGTCGTCCTGACCGCCTACCTCAAGGCCGAACTCGTCCCGGGCCCGGCCGACCAGGCCCGGCTGATGGTCGCCGAGGTCGACCGGCTCGAAGCGGCGCTGACCGCGCTGCCGGACCAGGACGGCTCCCACGCCCGGATCACCGCGCGCCTCGAAGCGCTGCTGCGGACCTGGCGTGACTCCCACAGCACGGACGTCGGGGCGCCGGACGACTTCGACACCGCCACCGACGAAGAACTCTTCGCGACGATCGACAACGAATCTGGAGTCCAGTGATGGTAGACCCGGCCAACGTCGACAGGCTCCGCGACTACCTGAAGCGGGCGACCACCGAGCTGGAGCGCAGCCGCCGCCGGGTGCGCGAGCTGGAGGAACTCAACCGCGAGCCGATCGCGATCATCGGGATGGCCTGCCGCTACCCCGGTGGCATCCGCACGCCCGAGGACCTCTGGCGGATCGTCAGCGAAGGCACCGACGTGGTCTCCGGCTTCCCGGTGGACCGCGGGTGGGACATCGACAACCTCTACGACCCCGAGGTCGGCGCCCCCGGCAAGAGCTACGTGCGCCACGGCGGCTTCCTGCACGACGCCGCCGAGTGCGACCCGGCGTTCTTCGGCATCAGCCCCAAGGACGCGCCCGGCACCGACCCGCAGCAGCGGCTGCTGCTGGAGACCTCCTGGGAGGCCTTCGAGCGCGCCGGCATCGACCCGCAGGCGATGAAGGGCACCCAGACCGGCGTCTTCGTCGGCCTGATGCACCACGACTACGTCGGCGGCACCATCTCCGGCAGCATCGTCTCCGGCCGGATCGCCTACACCCTGGGCCTGGAGGGCCCGGCCGTCACCATGGACACCGCGTGCTCCGCCTCCCTGGTGGCCCTGCACCAGGCGACCCAGTCGCTGCGCCGCGGCGAGTGCGAGTTCGCCCTGGTCGGCGGCGCCGCGGTGATGGCCAGCCCGGAGATGTTCATCGAGTTCAGCGAGCGGCGGGCGCTGTCGCCCGACGGGCGCTGCAAGTCCTTCTCCGACGACGCCGACGGCGCCGCCTGGGCCGAGGGCGCGGGCGTGCTGCTGGTCGAGCGGCTCTCCGACGCCCGGCGCAAGGGGCACCGGGTGCTCGCGGTGATCCGCGGCAGCGCGATCAACCAGGACGGCGCCTCCAACGGCCTCACCGCGCCCAGCGGCCCGGCCCAGGTCCGGGTGATCCAGTCGGCACTGGCCGACGCCCAGCTGTCGCCGAACCAGATCGACGTGGTGGAGGCGCACGGCACCGGCACCAAGCTCGGCGACCCGATCGAGGCCCAGGCCGTCATCGCCGCGTACGGGCAGAACCGGCCCGAGGGCCGGCCGATGTGGCTGGGCTCGATCAAGTCCAACATGGGCCACCCGCAGGCCGCCGCCGGCGTGGCGGGCGTGATCAAGATGGTCATGGCGATGCGCCACGGCGTGCTGCCCAAGTCGCTGCACTCCGAGAACCCCACCACCAAGGTCGACTGGACGGCGGGCGACGTCGAGCTGCTCACCGAGGCCCGGCCGTGGGAGACCGACGGCCGGCCGCGCCGCGCCGCCGTCTCGGGCTTCGGGATCAGCGGCACCAACGCCCACACCATCCTGGAGGAGGCCCCGGCCGAGGAGGAGACGCCGCGGGAGCCGCGCGCCGAACTGCCGGTCGTCCCGTGGGTGCTCTCCGCCAAGACCGCGGAGGCCGTCAAGGACCAGGCGAGCCGGCTGATCGCCGCCGCCGGGGACCTCGACCCGCTGGACGTCGGCTACTCGCTGGCCACCACCCGCGCCCAGCTCACCCACCGCGCCGCGGTGGTCGGCCGCGACCGCGCCGAACTGCTGGACGGGCTGCGCGCGCTGGCCGAGGGCCGGGAGCTGCCGCAGGTCGCCGCCGGCCCCGGCAAGCTCGCCGTGGTCTTCTCCGGCCAGGGCTCCCAGCGCGCCGGCATGGGACGCGAACTGGTCGAGGGCTTCCCCGGGTTCGCCCGCGCCTTCGACGAGATCTGCGCCGAGTTCGACAAGCACCTGGACCGCCCGCTGCGCGAGGTGGTGCTGGACGCCGAGTCCGAGCTGCTGAACCAGACCGTCTTCACCCAGGCCGGCATCTTCGCCTTCGAGGTCGCCCTCTACCGCCTGCTGGAGTCCTGGGGCATCCGCCCCGACCTGCTCGGCGGGCACTCGATCGGCGAGGTGGTCGCCGCCCACGTCGCCGGCGTGCTCTCGCTGGCCGACGCCGTCACCCTGGTCGCCGCGCGCGGCCGGCTGATGCAGGCGCTGCCCACCGGCGGCGCGATGGTCGCGATCCGGGCCGCCGAGGCCGAGGTCGCCCCGCTGCTCGTCGAGGGCGCCGACATCGCCGCCGTCAACGGCGAGCGCGCGGTGGTCGTCTCGGGCGACGAGGAGGCGGTGCTCGCGGTGGCCGCCGGGTTCGAGAAGACCACCCGGTTGAAGGTCTCGCACGCCTTCCACTCGCACCGCATGGACGGCATGCTGGCGGATTTCCGGGCCGTGCTCGACACCCTGGAGTTCCACCAGCCGCGGCTGCCGGTCGTCTCCAACCTGACCGGGGCGCTCGCCGACGAGCTGACCTCGCCCGACTACTGGGTGCGCCACGTGCGCGAGGCCGTCCGCTACCACGACGGCGTGCGCACCCTGGCCGCCGAGGGCGTCACCCGGCTGCTGGAGGTGGGCCCCGACTCGGTGCTCACCGGCATGTCCCAGGACATCGTGGCCGAGGTGGTCGCCACCCAGCGCCGCGACCAGGGCGAGGCCAGGGCGCTGCTCACGGCGCTCGGCCGGCTGCACGTCAGCGGCCTGAGCCCGGACTGGCCGGCGCTGTTCACCGGCGCCCGCGTGGTGGACCTGCCGACCTACCCGTTCCGCCGCGACCGGCACTGGGAGAACGCCCCGTCCATCACGGCCGCCGCCGCCCCGGCCCGCGGCGGCGACGAGGGCGGCGAGTTCTGGGAGCTGGTCAAGGAGCAGGACGTGGCCGCGGTCGCCGCGACCCTCGGCGTCGACGACCAGGCCCCGGTGGCCGCGCTGATCCCGGCGCTGGCCTCCTGGTACGACCAGCGGCAGGCCAACGCCACCGTGGACGGCTGGCGCTACCGGATCGGCTGGCGGATGCTGCCCGGCTCCGAGGACCGGCCCGGCGCGTTCCGCTGGCTGGCCGTGGTCTCCGAGGCGCTGGCCGCCGACCCGTGGGTCGAGGCCGCGCTGGGCGCGCTGCGCGAGCGCGGCCACCAGGTCGAGCTGCTCCCCGTGCCCGCCGGCGCGCGGCTGCGCCCCGCCCTGGCCGAACTGCTGGACGGCCGCGGCGCGGTGGACGGCGTGCTCTCCCTGCTGGCGCTCGACACCGGGGCCGCCGTGACCGCCGCCCTGGTGCAGGCGCTCGGCGACGCCGGGATCGAGGCGAAGCTGTGGGCCGTCACCCGCGACGCGATGGCCCACGAGTCCTCGGCCCGCCCGAGCGGGTTCGCCCAGGCCGAGGTCTGGGGCCTGGGCCGGGTGGCCGCGCTGGAGCACCCCGACCGCTGGGGCGGTCTGCTCGACCTGCCCGCCGAACTCGGCCCGCTCACCCTGGCCCGGCTCGCCACCGCGCTCACCGGGTACGGCGACGAGGACCAGCTGGTGCTGCGCGAGTCCGGCCTGTTCGCCCGCCGCCTGGAGCACGCACCGGTGCGGCCCGGCACCCCGTGGCAGCCCACCGGCACGGTGCTGGTCACCGGCGCCACCGGCGCGGTCGGCTCCCGGGTGGCGAACTGGCTGGCCGAGCAGGGCGCCGAGCACCTGCTGCTCACCAGCCGCCGCGGCGAGGCGGCGCCCGGCGCCGACGACCTGCGCCAGCAGCTGGCCGCGACCGGCACCAAGGTCACCTTCGCCGCCTGTGACGCGGCCGACCGCGAGGCCCTGGCCGCGCTGCTGGCCACCGTCCCGGCCGAGCAGCCGCTGACCGCCGTGGTCCACCTGGCCGGCGTGCTGGACGACGGCGTGCTGGACGCGCTCACCCCCGAGCGCTTCGACGCGGTGCTGCGGCCCAAGGCGCGGGCCGCGCTGAACCTGCACGAGCTCACCAAGGGGCTGGACCTGTCGGCGTTCGTCCTCTTCTCCTCGCTCACCGCCACCGTCGGCGGCGCCGGGCAGGCCAACTACGCGGCCGCCAACGCCTTCCTGGACGCGCTGGCCGAGTACCGGCGCGGCGAGGGCCTGGCGGCCTCCTCGATCGCCTGGGGCATGTGGGGCGGTGCCGGCATGGCCGACCACGGCGCCGTGCGCGACGCCGGCCGCGGCCTCGGCATCTCGGCGATGGACCCCGACCGGGCGCTGACCGCGCTGCGCCGGGCGCTGGACGGCGGCGACACCACGCTGACCGTGGCCGACGTGGACTGGACCCGCTTCGCGCCCGCCTTCGGCTCCGCCCGGCCCAGCCCGCTGCTGGCCGACCTGCCCGAGGTCCAGGGCCTGGCCGCGTCCGGCGGCGGCGACAACGCCGTCCCCGACGGCTTCGCCCAGAAGCTGGCCGGCCTGACCGGCGGCGAGCGCAAGCGCGCCCTGGTGGACCTGGTCTGCACCCAGGCCGCCACCGTGCTCGGCTACGGCGCGGCCGGCGGGATCGAGCCCAGCACCGCCTTCCGCGACCTCGGCTTCGACTCGCTGACCTCGGTGGACCTGCGCAACCGGCTCAGCACCGCCGCCGGGGTGTCGCTGCCGGCCACGCTGATCTTCGACTACGCGACGCCCGCCGCGCTGGCCGAGCACCTCGGCAGCGAGCTGGGCGAGGGCGACGGCGGCTCCTCGGCCGACGCGCTGCTGGCCGAACTCGACCGGCTGGAGGCCGCGTTCGCCGGTCTGAAGGTCGAGGAGATCGAGCAGGGCCGGTTCACCGCCCGCCTCCAGACGATGCTCAACGGGCTGACCGAGACCCTGTCCGCCGCCGGCGGCGAGTCCGTCGCTGGGAGGCTGGAGAACGCCTCTGCCGACGACCTCTTCGCCTTCATCGACAACGAGCTGGGCACGGCGTGACGACGTGACCACCACCGCCGTCCACGCCCCGCACGCCAGGCCGAATCTTCCGCACAGAAGTGGCGACACTCGATGACCAACGATGACAAGCTGCTCGACTATCTCAAGAGGGTCACCGCTGACCTGGCCCAGACCCGGCAGCGGCTGCGCGACGTGGAGACCGAGGAGAAGGAGCCCATCGCCATCGTGGCGATGAGCTGCCGCTTCCCCGGTGGCGTCAGCACCCCCGAGGAGCTCTGGCGGCTGGTCGCCGACGGCACCGACGCCGTCACGGACTTCCCGCAGGACCGGGGCTGGGACGGCGACGCGCTCCTGGACCCCGACCCGGACGCCTCCGGGAAGAGCTACGTGCTGAAGGGCGGCTTCCTGCACGACGCCGCCGACTTCGAGCCGGACTTCTTCGGCATCTCGCCGCGCGAGGCGCTGCTGATGGACCCCCAGCAGCGGCTGCTCCTGGAGGTGGCCTGGGAGGCGCTGGAGCGCGGCGGCATCGCGCCGGACTCGGTGCGCGGCGCCCGGATCGGGGTGTTCGCGGGCACCAACGGCCAGGACTACCGCGACGTGCTGGCCAAGCTCCCGAAGGACCCGGAGGCGGCGCTCGGCACCGGCGTGCTGGCGGCGGTGATGGCCGGCCGGATCTCCTACACCCTCGGCATGGAGGGGCCCGCCGTCACCATCGACACCGCGTGCTCCTCGGCCCTGGTGGCGCTGCACCTCGCGGTGCAGGCGCTGCGCCAGCGCGAGTGCACGCTGGCGCTGGCCGGCGGCGTCTCGGTGATGTCCACCCCGGGCGCGTTCATCGCCTTCAGCCGTCAGCGCGGGCTCTCCCAGGACGGCCGGTGCAAGTCCTTCGCCGAGGAGGCGGACGGCACCGGCTGGGGCGAGGGCGCCGGCATGCTGCTGCTGGAGCGCCTGTCCGACGCCCGGCGCAACGGGCACCGGGTGCTGGCCGTGGTGCGCGGCTCCGCCGTCAACCAGGACGGCGCGTCCAACGGGCTGACGGCCCCCAACGGGCCCTCGCAGCAGCGGGTGATCCGTCAGGCGCTGGCCGGCGCCGGGCTGTCCACCGGTGACGTGGACGTGGTGGAGGCGCACGGCACCGGCACCACGCTGGGCGACCCGATCGAGGCCCAGGCGCTGCTGGCCACCTACGGCCAGGGCCGTACGGCGGACCGGCCGCTGTGGCTGGGCTCGATCAAGTCGAACATCGGCCACACCCAGGCCGCGGCCGGTGTCGCGGGTGTGATCAAGATGGTCGAGGCGATGCGCCACGGCGTGCTGCCCAAGACCCTGTTCGCGGAGCAGCCGTCCAGCAAGGTGGACTGGACGGCCGGCGAGGTCAAGCTGCTCACCGAGGCCCGGGACTGGCCGGAGGTCGACCGCCCGCGCCGGGCCGGCATCTCCTCCTTCGGCGCGAGCGGCACCAACGCCCACACCATCATCGAGCAGGCCCCCGCCGAGGAGGCCGTCGAGCGCGAGCCGCGCCGGGCGCCCTCGACCATCCCGTGGCTGGTCTCCGGGCGCACCCCCGAGGCGCTGCGCGCGCAGGCGCTGCGGCTGGCCGCCGTGGCGGACACGCTGGACCCGGTGGACGCCGGCTTCTCGCTGGCCACCACCCGGACCGCCCAGCAGTACCGGGCCGTGGTGCTCGGCCGGGACGGCGAGCAGCTGCGCAGCGGCCTGGCCGCGCTGGCCGAGGGCGCCCCCGGGGTGCTCAAGGGCCGGACCGTCAAGGGCCAGACGGCCTTCCTGTTCACCGGTCAGGGCTCCCAACGCCCTGGTATGGGGCGGGAGTTGTACGAGGAGTTCGAGGCGTTCCGGCAGGCCTTCGACGAGGTCTGCGGGCACTTCGACGAGGGGCTCAAGGACCTCGTCTTCGGCACCGACGCCGAGCCGCTGAACCGTACCGCCACCACCCAGGCCGCGCTCTTCGCCGTGGAGGTGGCGCTGTTCCGGCTGGTGGAGTCCTGGGGCCTGCGGCCGGACTACCTGGCGGGGCACTCGATCGGTGAGATCGCGGCCGCGCACGTGGCGGGGGTGCTGTCGCTGGCGGACGCCTGCCGGCTGGTCGCGGCGCGGGGCCGGCTGATGCAGGCGCTGCCCGAGGGCGGTGCGATGGCAGCGGTGCGGGCGACTGAGGCCGAGGTGCTGCCGCTGCTGACCGAGGGCGTGGGCATCGCGGCGGTCAACGGGCCGAGGGCGGTGGTGGTCTCGGGCGTCGAGTCCGAGGTGCTGCGGGTCGCCGGGTCCTTCGAGAAGACCAAGCGGTTGCGGGTCAGCCACGCCTTCCACTCGCCGCTGATGGAGCCGATGCTGGCCGAGTTCCGCGCGGTGGTGTCGGGCCTGGCGTACGGGCGGGCGACCGTTCCGGTGGTCTCCAACGTCACCGGCGCACTGGCGACCGAGGAACTGGCGGACCCGGAGTACTGGGTGCGCCACGTCCGCGAGGCCGTGCGCTTCCACGACGGTGTCCGGGCCCTGGAGGCCGCGGGCGTCACCCGCTTCCTGGAGCTGGGCCCCGACGCCGTGCTGACCGCGATGGCCCGCGAGTGCCTGGACTCCGAGGACGCCGTGCTCGCCGCCGCCACCCGGCGCGAGCGCTCCGAGCCGGAGACCCTGCTCACCGCGCTCGCCCAGCTGCACATCGGCGGCTGCTCGCCCGACTGGGGCACCCTGTTCCAGGGCGCCGCCCGGGTCGACCTGCCCACCACCGCCTTCCAGCGCAGCCGCTTCTGGGTGGACGTCCCGGCCTCGGCCGGCGACGTCACCTCCGTCGGCCTGGACTCCACCGAGCACCCGCTGCTGGGCGCGGCCACCATGCTGGCCGACTCCGACGGCGCGGTGCTCACCGGGCGGCTCTCCGTGCGCACCCACCCGTGGCTGGCCGACCACGTGGTCGGCGACCGGGTCGTGGTGCCCGGCACCGCCATGGTCGAACTGGCCATCCGGGCCGGCGACCAGGTCGGCTGCGGCCACCTGGAGGAGCTGACCCTGGAGGTGCCGCTGGTCCTGCCCGAGCAGGACGGCATCCGGGTGCAGGTCACCGTCGGCGCCCCCGACGCGGCCGGCAGCCGTACGGTGAGCGTCTACTCGCGCGCCGAGAGCGCGTCCGCCGAACAGCCGTGGACCCTGCACGCCTCCGGCCTGCTCGGCCAGGCGCCCGCCGGCACCGGCGAGCGCCTCACCGAGTGGCCGCCGGCCGGCGCGCAGGAGCTGGAGACGGCCGGCCTCTACGAGCGGCACGCCGCCTCCGGCCTGCACTACGGCCCGACCTTCCAGGCCCTGCACGGCGCCTGGCAGCGCGGTGACGAGCTGTTCGCCGAGGTCCGCCTCGCCGAGCGCCCGGCCGCCGACGCGGGCCGGTTCGGCCTGCACCCGGCCGCCTTCGACGCCGCGCTGCACGCGCTCGCCCTGCTCGGCGACGGCTCCGACGACGAGACCGCCCGGCTGCCCTTCATGTTCTCCGGCGTCTCGCTGCACGCCGTCGGCGCCTCGGTGCTGCGGGTGCGGCTGCGCGCCACCGGAACGCACTCCTTCGCCGTCGACCTCGCCGACGCCACCGGCGCCCCGGTCGCCTCGGTGGCCTCGCTGGCCTCCCGGCCGCTGACCAACCTGCGCCGGCCGCAGGGCCCCGCGAACGACGCGCTGTTCCGGCTCGGCTGGAGCCCCGTCCAGCTGGCCGAGGCGGCGGACGAGACCGACCACCGGGTGCTGCACAGCGTGCCCGGCACCGACGCCCAGGCCGTACGGGCCGCCGTCCACGCGGCGCTGGCCGCCGCCCAGGACGAGGACCCGCGCCCGCTGCTGGTGGTCACCCGCGGCGCGCTCTCGATCGCCGGCGAGCAGGTCGCCGACCTGGCCGGCGCCGCGGTGTGGGGCTTGCTGCGCTCGGCGCAGTCGGAGAACCCCGACCGCTTCACGCTGCTCGACCTCGACGAGGACGCCGACGCCGAGGCGCTCGCCGCCGCCGTCCTCGCCTCCGGCGAGCCGCAGCTGGCGATCCGCGCCGGGGCCGCCCACGCGGCCCGGCTGGCCGCCGCCGAGCCGGGCAGCGAGGACGCGGCCGAGCTCGACCCCGAGGGCACCGTGCTGCTCACCGGCGCGACCGGCGGCCTCGGCCCGGTGCTCGCCCGCCACCTCGTCACCGCCCTCGGCGCGCGCCACCTCCTGCTGCTCAGCCGGCGCGGCGGCGCCCAGGAGCTGAGCGCCGAACTCACCGAGCTCGGCGCCCGGGTCACCGTCCGGGCCTGCGACGTGGCCGACCGCGCCGCGCTCGCCGAGGTGCTGGCCGAGATCCCGGCCGCCCACCCGCTCACCGCCGTGGTGCACGCCGCCGGCCTGCTCGACGACGGCGTGGTCGCCTCGCTGACCCCCGAGCGGATCGACGCCGTGCTGCGGCCCAAGGTGGACGGCGCGCTCAACCTGCACGAGCTGACCGCGGACGCCCCGCTGCGCGCCTTCGTGCTGTTCTCCTCCGTCGCCGGGCTGGTCGGCGCACCCGGCCAGGGCAACTACGCGGCGGCCAACGCCTTCCTGGACGCGCTGGCCGCGCACCGCCACGCGCTCGGCCTGCCCGCCCTCTCGCTGGCCTGGGGCCCCTGGGCGCCGGTCGGCGGCATGACCAGCAGCCTGGAGGAGGCCGACCGGGCGAGGATCTCGCGCGGCGGCATGACCGAGCTGTCCGCCGAGGACGGCGTGGCGCTCTTCGACCTGGCCCGGGCCACCGGGGCGGCGGCGCTGGCCCCGGTGCGGCTGAACCTCGCGGCGCTGCGCCGCCAGGGCGCCGCGCTCGCCCCGGTCTTCCGCTCCCTGGTGGGCCGCACCGTGCGCCGCGAGGCGGCGGCGGCCGCCGGCTCGGAGTTCTCCTTCGCCGACCTGATGGCCGAACTCGGCGAGCAGGAGCGGGCGGACGCCCTGCTCCAGCTGGTCCGCGCGCAGGTCGCGGCCGTGCTCGGGCACGCCTCCGCGGAGGCGATCGACCCGGGCCGGGCCTTCCAGGACCTCGGCTTCGACTCGCTGGCCGCCGTCGAACTGCGCAACGCCCTCACCGCCGAGACCGGCCACCGGCTGCCCGCCACCCTGGTCTTCGACTACCCGTCGCCCGAGGCGCTGGCCGGCTACCTGGCCACGCAGTTCAGCGGCGTCAAGTCCGGCCCGCGCAAGGCCACCCGGGCGAGCAGCGCCCGTACCGACGAGCCGATCGCGATCGTCGGCATGGCCTGCCGCTACCCGGGCGGGGTCACCTCGCCGCAGGGGCTGTGGGACCTGGTGATCGGGGAGACCGACGCGATCAGCTCCTTCCCGGACAACCGGGGCTGGGACATCGACCGGATCTACGACCCGACCCGCGAGCGCCCCGACACCAGCTACGTCCACGAGGGCGGGTTCCTGCACGACGCCGACGCGTTCGACGCCGGGTTCTTCGGGATCTCGCCGCGCGAGGCGCTGCTGATGGACCCCCAGCAGCGGCTGCTGCTGGAGAGCTCCTGGGAGGCGCTGGAGGGCGCCGGGATCGACCCGGTCTCGCTCAAGGGCAGCCGCACCGGCGTGTTCGCCGGCGTGATGTACCACGACTACTTCGGCGCGTTCGGCAGCGGCAGCATCGTCTCCGGCCGGGTGGCCTACACCCTCGGACTGGAGGGCCCGTCGCTGTCGATCGACACGGCGTGCTCCTCCTCGCTGGTGGCGCTGCACCTCGCGGCCCAGTCGCTGCGCGGCGGCGAGTCCACCCTCGCCCTGGTCGGCGGCGTCGCGGTGATGTCGACCCCGGATCCGTTCGTGGAGTTCAGCCGGCAGGGCGCGCTCGCCCCCGACGCGCAGTGCCGCCCGTTCGCCACCGGCGCCGGCGGCACGGTCTGGGGCGAGGGCGTCGGCGTCCTCGTCCTGGAGCGGCTCTCGGACGCCGAGCGCAACGGGCACCGGGTGCTGGCCGTGGTCCGGGGCACCGCCGTCAACCAGGACGGTGCCTCCAACGGCCTGACGGCCCCCAACGGGCCCTCCCAGCAGCGGGTGATCGAGCAGGCCCTGGCCAACGCCGGGCTGTCCACCGGCGACGTCGACGTGGTGGAGGCGCACGGCACCGGCACCACGCTGGGCGACCCGATCGAGGCCCAGGCGCTGCTGGCCACCTACGGGCAGGACCGCCCGGCCGACCGGCCGCTGTGGCTGGGCTCCATCAAGTCCAACATCGGCCACACCCAGGCCGCCGCGGGCGTCGCGGGTGTGATCAAGATGGTCCAGGCGATGCGCCACGGCGTGCTGCCCAAGACCCTGCACGTGGACGAGCCGTCCACCCACGTGGACTGGGAGGCCGGCGAGGTCCGGCTGCTGACCGAGGCCCGGGAGTGGCCCGAGGCCGGGCGTCCGCGCCGGGCCGGCGTCTCCTCCTTCGGGATCAGCGGCACCAACGCCCACGCCATCATCGAGGCCGTCCCCGAGCCCGCCGCCGAAGCGGCCGCCGAGCCGGCCGCCGAGCAGCCGGAGACCACCGCCCCCTGGCTGCTCTCCGCGAAGTCCAAGGCGGCGCTGCCCGCCCAGGCCGAACGGCTGCTGGCCCTCGTGGACGCCGATCCGCACCTCGCCCCCGCGGACCTGGCCCACGCCCTGGCCACCACCCGGTCCCACTTCGAGCACCGCGCGGCCATCACCGGCGCGGACCGCGCCGAACTGCGCGACTCGCTGGCCGCACTGGCCGAAGGGCGCACCGCCCCCGGCCTGGTCGAGGGCACCGCCACCGGCTCCCGCCCCGTCCTGGTCTTCCCCGGCCAGGGCTCCCAGTGGCAGGGCATGGCCACCGAACTGCTCGCCGCCTCATCGGTGTTCGCGGCCGCGATGGCCGAGTGCGCCGCCGCCTGCGCGCCGTTCACCGACTGGGACCTGCTGACCGAGCTGAACGGCCCGCTGGACCGGGTGGACGTCGTCCAGCCGCTGCTCTGGGCCGTCATGGTCTCGCTGGCACGGACGTGGACCTCCCACGGGGTGCGCCCCGCCGCGGTGATCGGGCACTCCCAGGGCGAGATCGCCGCGGCCGTGGTCGCCGGAGCGCTCTCCCTGGAGGACGGCGCCAGGATCGTCACCCTGCGCAGCCAGGCCATCGCCCAGGACCTGTCCGGCGGGGGCGGCATGATGTCGGTCGCGCTGCCCGTCGACCAGGTGGAGGAGCGGCTCGCCGCCTACGACGGCCGGCTGTCCGTCGCCGCGCGCAACGGCTCCGGCTCGGTCGTGGTCTCCGGCTTCGTGGACGCGCTGGACCGCCTCCAGGCCGAGCTCAAGGACGAGGGCGTCCGGGTCAAGCGGCTGCCGGTGGACTACGCCTCGCACTCCGCGCAGGTCGAGTCGATCCGCACCAGGCTGCTGGAGACCCTCGCGGACGTCTCGCCGCGCCCCGCCGAGGTGCCGTTCTACTCGACCGTCACCGGCGAGCCGATCGACACCACGGAGCTGAACGCCGAGTACTGGTACACCAACCTGCGCCAGACCGTGCTCTTCGAGCAGGCCGCCGCGGCGGCGGTCGCCAAGGGCCACGGCGTGTTCATCGAGTGCAGCCCGCACCCGGTGCTCACCGTCGGCCTCCAGGAGACCTTCGACGGCGTCCGGGCGCTGGGCTCGCTGCGCCGCGAGGAGGGCGGCCCGGCCCGGTTCGCCGCCGCGCTCGGCGAGGCCTTCACCCACGGCGTCACGGTCGACTGGCGGACGGTCTTCGGAAGCCCGCGACCGCGCCGCGTCGAGCTGCCGACCTACGCCTTCCAGCACGAGCGGTTCTGGCTGGACAGCGTCTCCGGCAACGCCGACGTCACCTCGGCGGGCCTCAACCGGACCGAGCACCCGATGCTCAGCGCGGCGATGACCCGCGCCGACACCGACGGCACCGTCCTCACCGGCCGCCTCTCGCTCGGCACCCACCCGTGGCTGGCCGACCACGTGGTCGGCGGGGAACTGCTGTTCCCCGGCACCGGCTACCTCGAACTGGCCCTCCAGGCCGCCGACCAGGTCGGCCTGGACCGGGTCGCAGACCTCACCCTGCACGCCCCGCTGGTCTTCCCCGAGCACGGCGCGGTGCAGCTCCAGGTGGTGGTCGGCGCGGCCGAGGAGGCGGGCCGCCCGGTCGGCGTCTACTCCCGCCCCGAGAGCGAGGGCGACGAACTGCCCTGGACCCGGCACGCCGACGGCATGCTCGCCACCGGCGGCGCCCCGGCCGGCCCGGAGCTCACGGTCTGGCCGCCCACCGGCGCCGAGCCGATCGACCTCGACGGGCTGTACGAGCAGCTCGCCGAGGCCGGACTCGGCTACGGCCCCGCCTTCCAGGGCCTGCGCGCCGCCTGGCGCCTGGGCCCGGAGGTCTACGCCGAGGTGTCCTTCGCCCAGCAGGTGGACGGCTACGGCCTGCACCCGGCGCTGGCGGACGCCGCCCTGCACACCGTCGGCCTGACCGGCGTCGCCGAGGACGAGGCGCTGCTGCCGTTCGCCTGGAACGAGGTGCGGCTGCACGCGACCGGCGCCAAGGACCTGCGGGTGAGGGTCCGGCCGCTGGAGCAGGCCGGCGCGGTGGAGCTGACCCTCGCCGACGCCGGCGGCGCGCCGGTGGCGAGCGTCGGCTCGCTCGCCCTGCGCCCCATCCCGGCCGAACAGCTCGCCGCCGCCGCCAAGTCGGCGCGGGCCGGCTCGCTCTACCGGGTGGAGTGGATCGCCGCGCCGACCCCGGCCGTCGACCCCGCCCACCGGCCGGTGGTGCTGCGCAGCCCGGCCGGCACCGGCGCGGACGAGGTCCGGGCCGCCGTCCACACCGTCCTCGGCCAGCTGCGCGAGCACCTGGCGGGGGAGTCCACCGTGCTGGTGGCCACCGGCCCCGACCTGGCCGGCGCCGCGGTGGCCGGACTGGTCCGCTCGGCGCAGTCCGAGAACCCGGACCGGATCGTCCTGGTCGAGCTGGACGAGGACCCCGCCTCCGAGGCGCTGCTGCCCGCGGCCACCGCCGTGGGGGAGGCGCACCTGGCGATCCGCGAGGGCGCCGTCCGGCTGCCCCGGCTGGTCCGGGCCGAACCGGCCGCCGAGCCGGAGCCGCTGGAACTCGACCCGGCCGGCACCGTCCTGCTGACCGGCGCGAGCGGCGCCCTGGGCACCCTGATCGCCCGCCGGCTGGTCACCGAATGGGGCGTGCGGCACCTGCTGCTGCTCAGCCGCCGCGGCGCCGACCCCGAGCTGGTCGCCGAGCTGACCGCCCTCGGCGCCGAGGTCACCGGAGCCGCCTGCGACGTCGCGGACCGCGAAGCGCTCGCCGAGGTGCTGGCCGCGATCCCCGCCGAGCACCCGCTGACCGGCGTGGTGCACGCGGCCGGGGTGCTCGCCGACGGCGTGCTCTCCTCGCTGACCGCCGAGCGGCTGGACACCGTGCTGCGCCCCAAGGTGGACGCGGCCTGGAACCTGCACGAGCTGACCGCCGGCCTGGACCTCGGGGCGTTCGTCCTGTTCTCCTCGGCCGCCGCCACCCTCGGCTCGCCCGGACAGGCCAACTACGCCGCCGCCAACGCCTTCCTGGACGCCCTGGCGGTCCACCGCCAGGCGCTCGGCCTGCCGGGCCAGTCGCTGGCCTGGGGTCTGTGGGCGCAGGCCAGCGGGATGACCGGCACGCTGGACGACACCGACCTGTCCCGGATCTCCCGGGGCGGCGTGGCGGCCCTGGCCACCGACGAGGGCCTGGAGCTCTTCGACGAGGCGCTGCACTCCCGGCTCCCCGCCGTGCTGCCGATGAAGCTGGAGCCGGCCGGACTGCGGGCCCAGGGCGACGCCCTGTCGCCGCTGTTCCGCGCCCTGGTGCGCTCCCGGCGCCAGGCCGTCTCCGGACAGCCCGCCGCCGGCGCCGATTCGCTGCGCGGCCGGCTGGCCGCCCTGGCCGAGGCCGAACGCGGGCCCGTCCTGGTGGAGTTGGTGCGCACCCAGGCCGCCTCGGTGCTCGGGCACCGCTCGGCCGACGCGGTCGAGGCGCACAAGGCCTTCCGCGAGCTGGGCTTCGACTCGCTGGCCGCGGTCGAGCTGCGCAACGGCCTGGCGGCGGCCACCGGGCTGCGCCTGCCGGCCACCCTGGTGTTCGACTACCCCAACCCGCGCGAGCTGGCCGGCTACCTGCTCGACCAGCTGGTCGGCAACCTGGCGGCCGCGCCGGTCAAGGCCGCCGCCACCACCGGAGCCGACGACGAGCCGATCGCGATCATCGCGATGAGCTGCCGCTACCCCGGCGGCGTCAACTCCCCCGAGGACCTGTGGAAGCTGGTCGTCGGCGAGGTGGACGCCATCGGAGAGTTCCCCACCGACCGCGGCTGGGACCTGGAGTCGCTCTACGACCCGACCCTGGACCGCCCCGGCACCAGCTACGCCAAGCACGGCGCGTTCCTGTACGACGCGGGCGACTTCGACGCCGACTTCTTCGGCATGGACCCGGAGGAGGCGCTGGTCACCGACCCGCAGCAGCGCGTCCTGCTGGAGACCTCCTACGAGGCGCTGGAGCGGGCCTCCATCGACCCGGCCTCGCTGCGCGGCAGCTCCACCGGGGTGTTCGCCGGCCTGATGTACCACGACTACTTCGAGAGCTACGGCTCCGGCAGCGTGGTCTCCGGCCGGGTGGCGTACACCCTCGGCCTGGAGGGCCCGACGCTGACGGTGGACACCGCCTGCTCCTCCTCGCTGGTCGCGCTGCACCTCGCGGTGCAGTCGCTGCGCCAGGGGGACTGCACCCTGGCCCTGGCCGGCGGCGTGACGGTGATGGCCACCCCGGGGACCTTCGTCGAGTTCAGCCGCCAGCGCGGCCTGTCCCGCGACGGGCGCTGCCGCCCGTTCGCGGATGCCGCCAACGGCACCGGCTTCGGCGAGGGCGCGGGCGTCCTGCTGCTGGAGCGCCTCTCCGACGCCCGCCGCAACGGCCACCAGGTGCTGGCCGTGGTGCGCGGCACCGCGATGAACCAGGACGGCGCCTCCAACGGCATCACCGCCCCCAACGGCCCCGCCCAGCAGCGGGTGATCCGCCGGGCGCTGGCGGCGGCGGGCGTCTCCGGCGGCGAGGTCGACCTGGTCGAGGCGCACGGCACCGGCACCACGCTGGGCGACCCGATCGAGGCCCAGGCCCTGATCGCGACGTACGGCAGCGAGCACACCGAGGAGCGCCCGCTCTGGCTCGGCTCGATCAAGTCGAACATCGGGCACACCCAGGCCGCGGCCGGTGTGGCCGGCGTGATCAAGACGGTCCAGGCGATCCGTCACGGGGTGCTGCCGAAGACCCTGCACGTGGACGAGCCGTCCCGGCACGTCGACTGGACGGACAGCCACGTCCGGCTGCTCACCGAGTCCCGGGAGTGGCCCGAGTACGACCACCCCCGCCGGGCCGGGATCTCCTCGTTCGGGATCAGCGGCACCAACGCCCACGTGGTGATCGAGGCCGCGCCCGCCGAGGAGGGCGTGGAGGAGGCCGTCGCGGCTCCGGACCACCAGGTCCCGCTGCTGCTCTCCGGCCACGGCCCGCAGGCGCTGCGCGACCAGGCCGGGCGGCTGCTGGCCCACCTGGAGGAGCGCGACGGGCTCGATCCGCGCCTGGTCGCGGCGGCGCTGGCGACCGCCCGCGGCCACCACGCCCACCGCGCCGCGGTCAGCGGCGCCGACCGGGACGAACTGCTGCGCGGCCTGCGGTCGCTGGCCGAGGGCCAGGCCTCGCCGGCCGTGGTGCTGGGCGCCGCGGCGGCCGGCCGCACCGCGTTCCTCTTCTCCGGCCAGGGCTCGCAACTGGTCGGCATGGGCGAGGAGCTGGCGGAGGCCTTCCCGGCCTTCGCGGCCGCCTTCGCGGAGGTCTGCGAGCAGCTGGACCCGCTGCTGGAGCGGCCGCTGCGCGAGGCGCTGTCCTCGGCCGAGCTGCTGGACCGCACCGAGTACACCCAGCCCGCCCTGTTCGCGCTCGAAGTCGCGCTGTTCCGGCTGCTGGAGTCCTGGGGCGTGCGCCCGGACCTGCTGGCCGGGCACTCCATCGGCGAGTTCGCCGCCGCCCACGTCGCCGGGGTCTGGTCGCTGGCGGACGCCGCCCGGCTGGTCGCCGCGCGCGGCCGGCTGATGCAGGCGCTGCCCGCCGGCGGCGCGATGGTGGCGGTCAAGGCCACCGAGGCCGAGATCGAGCCGCTGCTGAGCGACCGGGTGAGCATCGCGGCGGTCAACGGCCCGAGCTCCGTGGTGGTCTCCGGCGAGGCCGGGGCCGTCCGGGCGATCGCCGGACGCTTCGAGCGCAAGCGGGAGCTGACGGTCAGTCACGCCTTCCACTCGCCGCTGATGGAGCCGATGCTCGACGAGTTCCGCGAGGTCGCCGCCGGGCTGGAGTACCACCCGCCGCGGATCGCGATCGTCTCCACCCTGACCGGCGCCCGGGCCACCGAACAGGAGCTGTGCTCGCCGGAGTACTGGGTGCGCCACGTGCGCGAGGCGGTGCGCTTCGCCGACGGCGTACGGGCGCTGACGGAGGCCGGCGCGCGCCGGTTCGTCGAGATCGGCCCGGGCGGGGTGCTGACCGCGCTGGCCGCCGAGAACCTGACCGAGGAGCAGAGCGCCGAGGCCGCCCTGATCCCGCTGCTGCGCAAGGACCGGCAGGAGCCGGCGGCGGTGCTCACCGCCCTGGGCGCCCTCCACGTCCACGGCGTGACGGTGGACTGGGCGCGGCTGCTGCCGGCCGGCGTGGCCGTCGACCTGCCGACGTACGCCTTCCAGCGCCGCCGGTACTGGATGGCGAGCGAGCCGGCGGGCTACCGGGCGACGTCGGACCACCCGCTGCTGGGCAGCGCGGTGGACCTCGCGGACGGCGAGGGCACGCTGTTCACCGGAAAGCTCTCGCTCCAGAGCCACCCCTGGCTCGCCGACCACGCGGTCGGCGGGGTGGTGCTGCTGCCCGGCGCCGCCTTCGTCGAGATGGCGCTCGCGGCCGGCGCGGACCTCGGGGCCGGCGCCGTCGAGGAGCTGACCATCGCCGAACCCCTGCTGCTGCCCGAGCAGGGCACCGTCCGCCTCCAGTGCGCGGTGCGTCCGGCCGAGGCCGGCACCTGGACCTTCCAGGTGCACTCCCGCACCAGGGACGACGGACCGTGGACCGCGCACGCCACCGGTCTGCTGCGGGCCGCCTCGGCCCCCGAGCCCGGCACCGCGCAGGCCTGGCCGCCGGCCGGCGCCGAGGCGCTCGACCTGGCCGGGACCTACGAGGACCTGGCCGAGCTGGGCGCCGAGTACGGCCCGCTCTTCCGGGGCCTCAAGGCCGCCTGGCGGCTGGCCGACGAGGTCTTCGCCGAGGTCGAACTCCCGGTGGAGGCCGACCGGTTCGGCATCCACCCGGCCCTGCTCGACGCCTCGCTGCACGCGATCGGCCTGCGGGCCGGCGCGGAGCGGAGGATGAGCCTGCCGTTCGCCTGGAGCGGGGTGGAGCTGTACGCGGTCGGCGCGCGGGCGCTGCGGGTGCGGATCAGCCCGGCCGGAGCGGACGCGGTGCGGATCGAGCTGGCCGACGGGGCCGGCGCCCCGGTGGCCCGGGTGGAGTCGCTGGTGCTGCGCGAGGTCGCGGTGGACCGGCTGGCGACGGCCGGCGGCACCGACTCGCTGTTCGCCCTGGAGTGGACCGGCATCACCGCCGGCCAGGCGCCCTCGGGCGGCCACTGGGCGGTGCTCGGCACCCACCGGCGGCGCCTGCTGGACGCCCTGGCGGCGCGGGTCGCCACCGTCAGCACGGTCGCCGACCTCGACGAACTCGCCGCACTGGCCGACCCGGTGGACGTCCTGGTGCTGCCCTGGGCGGGCGGCGACGAGCCGCGGGCCGTCCACGAGGGCCTGGCCGCGCTGCTCGGCCGCCTCCAGTCCTGGCTGGCCGACGAGCGGTTCGCCCGGGCGACGGCGGTCGTGGCGACCAGCGGCGCGGTCTCGCGCTCCGGCGAGGACGTCACCGACCTCGCCGCCGCCGCGGCCTGGGGACTGATCCGCACCGCCCAGTCGGAGAACCCCGACCGGATCGTGCTGGTCGACCTGGACGACCACGACGCCGACGACGCGGCGGACCCGGGCTGGCACCTGCTGCCGGCCGCCGTCGCCAGCGGCGAGGCGCAGCTCGCGGTGCGGGCGGGCGCGCTCGGCGCGCCGCGGCTCACCAGGGCGGCGAAGGCCGTGCTGGACGCCCCCGTCGAGTGGCGCGGCCGGGTGCTGCTCACCGGCGGCACCGGGGCGCTGGGCCGCCTGGTGGCCCGCCACCTGGTCACCGCGCACGGGGTGGAGAGCCTGCTGCTGCTCAGCCGGCGCGGCGAGGCGGCGCCCGGCGCCACCGAGCTGCGGGCCGAACTGACCGGCCTGGGCGCCGAGGTGACCATCCTGGCCTGCGACCTGGCCGACCGCGAGGAACTGGCCGGCGTGCTGGCGCGGTACCCGGTCTCCGCGGTGGTGCACTCCGCCGGCGTGCTGGACGACGGGACGCTCGCCTCGCTGACGCCCGAGCGGCTCTCCGCGGTGCTGCGCCCCAAGGTGGACGCGGCCTGGAACCTGCACGAGCTGACCAAGGACCGGGAGCTGTCGGCGTTCGTCCTGTTCTCCTCGGCGGCCGGCCTGCTCGGCAGCCCCGGGCAGGCGAGCTACGCCGCCGCCAACGCCTACCTCGACGGCCTGGCCCTGCACCGCAGGGCGGTCGGCCTGCCGGCCACCTCGCTGGCCTGGGGCGCGTGGTCGGGCAGCGGCGGCATGGCGGACCGCCTCGGCGAGGCGGACAGCCGCCGGATGGCCCAGTCCGGCGTGGGCAGCCTCACCGAGGAGGCCGGCCTGGCGCTGTTCGACGCCGCGGTCGGCCGGGCGGAAGCCGTCCTGATGCCGGCCCAGCTGGACCTGGCGGCGATGGCCCAGGGCAACCGGGTCCCGCCGCTGCTCGGCCGGCTGGTGCGCTCCTCGTCCTCGCGGCGGGTGGCGCAGGCGGCCTCCACGGCCTCGGCCGCGCTGCGGCGCAGCCTGGCCGAACTGGCCGGCCCGGAGCGGATCGCGCTCCTGCTCGACCTGGTCGGTGCCCAGGCGGCCGGGGTGCTCGGGGTTGCCGAGGTCGCTCTGGACCGGGCGTTCAGCGAGCTGGGCTTCGACTCGCTGACGGCGGTGGAGTTCCGCAACCAGCTCAACGAGGCCACCGGGCTGCGGCTCTCGGCCACGCTGATCTTCGACTACCCGAGCCCGACGGTGCTGGCCGAGCACCTGGACGCCGAACTGGCTCCGGCCGAGGACGCCGCGGGCGAGGGGCAGGAGGCGGCCGTCCGCCGGGCGCTGGGCGCGATCCCGCTGGCCCGGCTGCGGGACGCCGGACTCCTGGACAGCCTGCTCGAACTGGCGGGGCTCCAGGCCGAGTCCGCCGCCGGGGCGACGGACGAGGACGGCGAGGGCGGCGAGTCGATCGACGCGATGGACATCGAGAGCCTGATGAACCTGGCCCTCGACGACCTCGGCGGACAGGAGGAGGAGCTGTGACCGGGACCCCGGACGCCAGGATGGTCGAGGCCCTGCGGGCCTCGCTGAAGGAGACCGAGCGGCTGCGGGAGCAGAACCGCAAGCTCACCGCGACCCTGCGCGAGCCGATCGCGATCGTGGGCATGGCCTGCCGCTACCCGGGCGGGGTCACCTCGCCGCAGCAGCTCTGGGAGCTGGTGACGGAGGGCGGGGACGGCATCACGCCGTTCCCCACCGACCGGGGGTGGGACGCCGACCTCCACGATCCTCGGCCGGGCCTGGAGGGCAAGTCCTACACGGCCGAGGGCGGGTTCCTGCACGACGCCGGGGCGTTCGACGCGGGGTTCTTCGGGATCTCGCCGCGCGAGGCGCTGGTGATGGACCCCCAGCAGCGGCTGCTGCTGGAGAGCTGCTGGGAGGCACTGGAGGGCGCCGGGATCGATCCGGTCTCGCTGAAGGGCAGCCGCACCGGGGTGTTCGCCGGGGTGATGTACCACGACTACTTCGGCGCGTTCGGCAGCGGCAGCATCGTCTCCGGCCGGGTGGCGTACACCCTCGGTTTGGAGGGGCCGACGCTGTCGATCGACACGGCGTGCTCCTCCTCGCTGGTGGCGATGCACCTGGCGGCGCAGTCGCTGCGCGGCGGCGAGTCCACCCTGGCGCTGGCCGGCGGGGTGACGGTGATGGCCTCGCCGGGCACCTTCGTGGAGTTCAGCCGCCAGCGCGGGCTCTCCCCGGACGGCCGCTGCCGGGCGTTCGCCGAGAGCGCGGACGGCACCGGCTTCGCCGAGGGCGTCGGTGTCCTGGTGCTGGAGCGGCTCTCGGACGCCCGGCGCAACGGGCACCGGGTGCTGGCCGTCCTGCGGGGCTCGGCCGTCAACCAGGACGGTGCGTCCAACGGGCTGACGGCTCCCAACGGGCCGTCGCAGCAGCGGGTGATCCGTCAGGCGCTGGCCAGTGCCCGGCTGTCGGCCGCGGACGTGGACGTGGTGGAGGCGCACGGCACCGGCACCACGCTGGGTGACCCGATCGAGGCCCAGGCGCTGCTGGCCACCTACGGGCAGGACCGCCCGGCGGACCGGCCGCTGTGGCTGGGCTCGGTGAAGTCGAACATCGGGCACACCCAGGCCGCGGCGGGCGTGGCGGGTGTGATCAAGATGGTCGAGGCGATGCGCCACGGCGTGCTGCCGAAGACCCTGCACGTGGACGAGCCGTCCGGCAAGGTGGACTGGGAGGCCGGCGAGGTCAGGCTGCTGACCGAGGCGCGGGAGTGGCCCGAGGCCGGGCGTCCGCGCCGGGCCGGTGTCTCCTCCTTCGGCATCAGCGGCACCAACGCCCACGTCATCCTGGAGCAGGCCCCGGCCCCGGCCGCCGCCGATCGGCCCGAGCCCGACCCGGCGCCGCCGGTGGCCCTGTGGCCGCTGTCCGCCCGCACCCCGCAGGCGCTGGCGGCCCAGGCCGGGCGGCTGCGGGCCTTCGCCGCCGACCGCCCCGAGCAGGCGGTGGGCGCGGTGGCCAGGTCGCTCGGCACCGAACGCGCCGTCTTCGAGCACCGGGCCGCCGTCATCGGCCCGGACCGCGAGCGGCTCCTCGACGGGCTGGGGCGGCTGGCCGCCTCGGAGAGCGCGCCGTCGGTGCTGAGCGGCCGGGCCCGCACGGGCGCCAGGACGGCCTTCCTGTTCACCGGGCAGGGCGCCCAGCGGCTCGGGATGGGCGCCGAACTGCGGGCCCACCACCCGGTGTTCGCCGAGGCCTTCGACGAGGTGAACGAGCGGCTCGGGGTCGGCACCGCCGAGGTGCTGTTCGGCACCGACCCGGCGGCGGTCGACCGGACCCTGTACGCGCAGACCGGGCTGTTCGCGTTCGAGGTGGCGCTGTTCCGGCTGGTGGAGTCCTGGGGCCTGCGGCCGGACTACCTGGCGGGGCACTCGATCGGTGAGATCGCGGCCGCGCACGTGGCGGGGGTGCTGTCGCTGGCGGACGCCTGCCGGCTGGTCGCGGCGCGGGGCCGGCTGATGCAGGCGCTGCCCGAGGGCGGTGCGATGGTGGCGGTGCGGGCGACCGAGGCCGAGGTGCTGCCGCTGCTGACCGAGGGCGTGGGCATCGCGGCGGTCAACGGGCCAAGGGCGGTGGTGGTCTCGGGCGTCGAGTCCGAGGTGCTGCGGATCGCCGGGTCCTTCGAGAAGACCAAGCGGTTGCGGGTCAGCCACGCCTTCCACTCGCCGCTGATGGAGCCGATGCTGGCCGAGTTCCGGGAGGTCGCGGCCTCTCTGTCGTACGGGCGGGCGACCGTTCCGGTGGTCTCCAACGTCACCGGCGCACTGGCGACCGAGGAACTGGCGGACCCGGAGTACTGGGTGCGCCATGTGCGGGAGGCGGTGCGGTTCGCGGACGGTGTCCGGGCGCTGGAGGCCGCGGGGGTGACCAGGTTCGTGGAACTGGGCCCCGACGCCGTCCTGACCGGACTCGCGCGGGAGAACACCCAGGCGGAGGACGCGGTGTTCGTCCCGCTCGGCCGCAGGCTCGGCTCGGAGAGCGCCACCCTGCTGACGGGAGTGGCCGAGCTCCACGTCGACGGCCTGTCTCCCGACTGGCGGGCGGTCTTCCCCGGCACCGAGCGCGCGGACCTGCCCACGTACGCCTTCCAGCACCAGCGGTACTGGCTGGCGGCCGACGTCCCGCTGACCGTCGGCGCGCTGGACGTCCCCGACCAGCGGGCCGAGGAGGCCGGGGCGGCGCCGCTGCGCGAACGCCTCGCCGGGCTCGACGAGGCCGAACAGCAGGCGCTGCTGGTCGAGTTGGTCCGCAGCCGGGCCGCCGCCATCCTCGGCCACGCCGACGCCGAGGCGATCGAGGCACAGGCCGGCTTCCTGGAGTCCGGGATGGACTCGGTCTCCGGTACGGAGCTGCGCGGCGCGCTCTCCGCGGCCACCGGGCTGGCCCTGTCCGCCGGGGTGGTCTTCGACCACCGCACCCCGGCCGACCTGGCCGCCCATCTGCGGGCCGAGCTGGCCCGCGGCGGCTCCGCGCCCGCCGAGCTGGCCGCCGAGCAGCCCGCCGAGCCGGCCGCCGGCGGCGCCGCCGAGGACCTGGAGTCGATCAGCGGACTGCTGCGCCGGGCCGCCGCCGAGGGCCGGATGATGAAGGGGATGGCGCTGCTCGACGCGGTCGCCGAGATCCTGCCGGCCTTCTCCTCGGCGGCCGAACTGGGGCACCTGGCCGATCCGGTCCGGCTGGCCCAGGGGGAGCGGGGCCCGAAACTGATCTGCTTCCCCTCCCCGATGGCCCTCGGCGGCGCCCACCAGTACGCCCGGTTCGCCTCGCACTTCCGCGGCCGCCGCGAGGTGGTGGTGCCGCCGGTGCCGGGCTTCGGACCGGGGGAGGCGCTGCCGCGCTCGGTGGACGCGGCGGTCGAGGTCTTCGTCGACGGCGTGCTGGCCGCGGCGGCGGGGGAGCCCTTCGTCCTGGTCGGCTACTCCTCCGGCGGCCAGTTCGCGCACGCCACCGCCGAGGTGCTGGAGAAGGCGGGCACCCCGGCCGCCGGCGTCGTCCTGCTGGACACCTACCTGCCCGACGGCGAGGGCCAGGACGAGCTCTGGCCGCAGATGTTCCGGGGCATGCTGGACCGGGAGTCCTCCTTCGGGCGGTTCAGCGCCGCCCGGCTCGCCGCGATGAGCCGCTACAGCGACCTGATCACGGACTGCCTGCCGGGCGCGCTGTCGGCCCCGGTGCTCTTCGTGCGCCCGCAGCGGTCCTTCACCGACGCGCCGGGCACCGAGGACTGGCGCGCCTCGTGGAGCGGCGAGCACGAGCTGCGGGAGGTGCCCGGCACCCACTTCACCATCCTGGAGGAGTCGGCACCGGACGCCGCCGCGGCGGTCGACGCCTGGCTCTCGGGCCTGGAGGACGCGGAGAGCTGAACCACCCGCCGGCCCGGCGCCAGGGCCGGTGACCAGGGGCGCGAAGCCGTCGGCTTCGCGCCCCCCGTGTTTCCCGGAAGCGGCTTGGGCCGGTGGAAGAACCTCCGTCGCGGAGGTAGAGAAAGTTCTACCTCCGATACGCCAACCAATGGCAATGTGCCGAACCGCCGCCGCTTCTAACGTTGTTGTCAGTTCGCGTGAGGTGCGTGACTAACCGGGTGGGAGTTCCAGTGCAGACTCAGGAGAACGGTCAGCGGACAGTGGCCGTGCGTCTGGATGCCGTCGAGAAGATCTACGGCAAAGGCGACAACGAGGTGGCCGCGCTCAAGAGACTGAGCATGACCTTCGAGACCGGCAGCTTCACGGCCGTGATGGGCCCCTCGGGCTCCGGCAAGAGCACCTTCCTGCACTGCGCCGCCGGTCTGGTCCAGCCGACCTCGGGCAAGGTGCTGGTCGGTGACACCAACCTCGCGGACCTGGACGAGGTGGCGCTGACCAAGCTGCGCCGCGACCGGATCGGCTTCATCTTCCAGTCGTTCAACCTGCTTCCGGCGCTGACGGTGATGCAGAACATCGTGCTGCCGCTCCAGCTGGCCGGCAAGCGCCCCAACAAGAACCAGATCCTGATGGTGGTCAACCGGGTCGGCCTGGCCGACCGGCTCGACCACCTGCCCGGCCAGCTCTCCGGCGGCCAGCAGCAGCGCGTGGCGATCGCCCGCGCCCTGGTGACCCGGCCCGCCGTGGTCTTCGCCGACGAGCCGACCGGCGCCCTGGACACCCGTACCGCCGCGGCCGTGCTCGGCCTGCTGCGCGAGTCGGTGACGGCCGGCGGCCAGACCCTGGTCATGGTCACCCACGACCCGGTGGCCGCCTCCTACGCCGACCGCGTGGTCTTCCTCGCGGACGGCCAGTTCGTCGGCGAGCTGTGGCAGCCGACCGCCGAGGCGGTCGCCGCGCGGATGACCCGGCTCGGCGCCTGGGACGACGAGCCCTCGCTGTCGGGGGGTGGCCGCTGATGCTGCTGCTGGCTCTTCGCACACTGAAGTTCCGCAAGGCCGGGTTCATCGCCACCTTCGTGGCGATGTTCCTGGGAGCCGCGATCGTGATGGCCTGCGGTGGCCTGATGGAGACCGGCGTCCGGATGGCGGCCCCGCCGCAGCGCCTCGCCGGCGTGCCGTTCGTGGTCACCGGTGAGCAGACGTACGACGACACCGCGCTGACCGAGCGCAACCGGATCGACGCGGGGGTGCTCGACACCGTCAAGGCGGTCCCCGGCGTCGGCAACGCGATCACCGACCTGTCCTTCCCCGCGACCGTGGTGGTGGGCGGCAAGGCGATCGACGCCGGCTCGAAGGGCCACAACTGGTCCAGCGCCGGGCTGACCCCGTTCACCCTGACCCAGGGCCAGGCCCCGGGCACCAACCAGGTGGTCCTGGACTCCAAGCTGTCGACCGACTCGGGCGCCGGCGTCGGCTCCACCGTGCAGCTGAACGTGCGCGGCACGGCCCGCAACTTCACGGTCTCCGGCATCGCCCAGCACGACACCGGCGGGACGATCAAGCCGAGCCTGTTCTTCTCCGACGCCCAGGCGCAGCAACTGGCCGGGGCCGAGGGCAAGTTCGACTCCATCGGCGTCCAGCCGGCGCCCGGCGCGGACGTCGCCGCGGTGGAGAAGGCCGTCGGTGAGGCGGTCAGCGGCAAGGCGATGGTGCTCAGCGGTGAGCGGCGCGGCCTGGCCGACCTGCCGGGCGTGCTGTCCAGCCAGCAGACCGTGACCATCCTGTCGGCCATCTTCGGCAGCTGGGCGGTTCTGATCGTGATGTTCGGCGTGGCCTCCACGATGGGGCTCTCGCTCCAGCAGCGGGCGCACGAGATGGCCCTGCTGCGGGCGATCGGCACCACCTCCAAGCAGGTGCGCCGGATGATCCTCGGCGAGACAGCCGTGCTGTCGGTGATCGCCACCGCCCTGGCGATCGCCCCCGGCCTCCTCATCGGCAAACTCCTGTACGGGCAGCTGACCAGCAACGGCGTGGTGTCCAAGGAGATCGTCTTCCACGAGGGCTGGATCCCGCTCACGGTCGGCGCCGTCGCGGCGATCGCCGCCGCCATGGGGGCGGCGCTGTTCGCCGGCCGCAAGGCCGCGAAGACCAAGCCGGTCGCGGCGCTGGCCGAGAGCACCTTCCAGGCCAAGTGGCTCACCACCCCCCGTCTGCTGCTGGCGCTGTTCTTCATGCTCAACGGCGTCATGCTGTCGGTCGTCACCGTGACGGTGATGAAGGAGGGGCCGTCCCTGGCGAGCACCGCCGGCCCGGCCTCCGTCCTGTTCGCGATCGGTCTGGCGATGCTCGCCCCCGGGATCACCAAGGGCATCGTGACGGTGCTCAGCGTGCCGGTCCGCGCGGTCTCCGGCCTGTCGGGGTACCTGGCGCTGCGCAACGCCACCACCAACAACGTCCGGATGGCGGGCGCGGTGGCCCCGATCATCCTGCTGATCGGCATCGCCACCGGCACCCTGTACATGCAGGCCACCGAGGACACCGTCTCGGCCAAGAGCTACCAGAACAACGTGCTGGCCGACTACGTGCTCGACTCCTCGACCGGTGGCTTCGGGCCGGGCGTGGTCAACTCGGTCCGCTCCATCCCGGGCGTGTCCGGCGCCTCCGAACTGGTCAGCTCCATCGGCTTCGTGGACTCCGCCGCCGGCGACACCATGGACCTGCGCGGCGTCTCCGCCAACGGCGTCCAGCAGACCATCGCGCTGGACTCGCTGAACGGGTCGATCGCGGACCTGAAGGGCAACACCGTCGCCCTGTCGGACAAGCAGGCCAAGGACTTCGGCGTCGCCATCGGCGAGAACCTGAAGATCCACTTCGGTGACGGCACGGCCGCCGAGCCCAAGGTCGTGGCCACCTACGCCGACAACCCGAAGGAGCAGTACCTGCTGCTGCCCTCCGACGTGCTCGCCCCGCACACCACCAGCGGCCTGCCGGCCAAGATCCTGGTGAAGGCGGACGGCGGCGCCGACCGGGCCCAGATCGAGTCCCGCCTGGACGCCGTGGCGGCCTCGGTGCCCGGCACCGAGATCTCCGACCGCTCCACGCTGACCAGCTCCAACAACAACATCCAGCAGATCCTGGTCTCGTCGAACTACACCATCGTCGCCATGATCGTCGGCTACGCGGCGATCACCGTGATCAACAGCCTGGTGGCGGTCACCCGCAAGCGCCAGGGCGAGTTCGGCCTCCAGCGGCTGACCGGCTCCACCAAGGCCCAGGTGCTGGGCATGCTGAGCGTGGAAGGCGCCCTGGTCGCCGTCGTCGCGACCGTCCTGGGCACCATCGCCTCGGCGACCACGATCGTCCCGTACAGCCTGGTGAAGGCCGACTCGATCCTCCCGAAGGGCTCGATCGGCATCTACCTCGCGATCGTCTTCGGTGCGCTCGCCCTGATCTTCGGCGCGACCCTGTTCCCCTCCTGGAGGGGGATGCGGACGCCGCCGATCGAAACGGCCAGGTCCCCCGCCTGACCGGCAGGCCGGGGCCGCTCTTCCGTCACCCCCGGACGGAGGAGCGGCCCCGCAGCCGTTTTCCGGCCGGATGTTTTCGGCCGACCGGGCCGGTTGTGAACCGTCGGCCGCTCAACTCGTCGCGGCCCGTTGAATTTTAGTAACGTGGCAATGATCAGAAAATCACTGCCGTCACGGATGGACGATCGCTCAGGTGTGCTTCGCTTACCGCCCTTCCCCCGCCCCGGCCGCATTACGGCGGGCATTGTCGCGCCGGGCGATATCCCGCGGGGAGGGACCTTGCGCGTCCGGTTGAGCCTCGGGAACCGCCTGCGGGAGTTCCCCGCCCGGCTCAGCCGGGCCGGCACCGAACTGGTGGTCGGGGTGCTGATCGCGATGGGCGCCATGCTCTCGATCTGCCTGTTCCTGATCACCGCCTATTTCGTGATCCTGTTCGTCATCGGCATCGGCGCGATGGTGCTGCCGATCGTGACCAAGTGGGTCCGCTGGCTGTGCAACGCCAACCGGCGGGTGGCCGCCCGATCGGGAATCGAGATCGCCGTTCCCTACCAGCCGGAACCCGACGAGTTCGAGAAGGACATCGTCGGCTGGATCCGCCGCTGCAAATGGATTCTGACCGATCAGGCCACCTGGCGGGACCTGCTCTGGCTGCTGCTCAACTCGGTCGTCGGCATGATCGGTTTCCTGCCCGCCGTGGTGCTCTACTACGTCCTCGAAGGATTCGCCCTGGCGTTCGGCCTCTGGCGGCCCGTCCTCCGGGCGCAGGGCACCGGACGCGAGTACTTCTTCGTCCCGGTCGACAGCTACCCCACCGCCGCCCTGGCCGCGCTGGCGGCGACGGCGCTCTTCGTCGCCTGGGCCTGGTTCAGCCCGCTCTTCCTCACCGTGCACGCGCTCTTCAGCCGGCTGCTGCTCGGCCCCACCGAGAGCTCCCGCCTCGCCCTGCGGGTCCAGCACCTGGCCGAGACCCGCACCGGCGCCCTGGACGCGGCCGCCGCCGAACTGCGCCGGATCGAACGCGACCTGCACGACGGCGCCCAGGCCCGGCTGGTCGCCCTCGGACTGACCCTCGGGGCGCTCGAACGCCACCTCGTGGGCGAGTCCGACGAGGCCCGCAGGCTGCTGCGCGACGCCCGCACCTCCTCCGTCGCGGCGCTGCGCGAACTGCGCGACCTGGTGCGCGGCATCCACCCGCCGATCCTCGCCGAGCGCGGCCTGGCCGACGCCCTGCGCGCCCTGGGCCTGGCCAGCCCGCTCCAGGTCGAGGTGCGGGTGAGCATCCCGGGCGAGGCGCCGCCGCCGCTCGAGTCAGCCCTGTACTTCGCGGTGTCGGAGCTGCTGACCAACGCCCTGAAGTACTCCGACGCCGAGCACGTCGAGGTCAGCGCCTGGCACGACGGCGCCGTCCTGCGCGCCTGGGTCACCGACGACGGCCGCGGCGGCGCCGACGCCACCAAGGGGACCGGGCTGCACGGCATCCGCCGGCGGCTGGCCACCTTCGACGGAACCCTCGACATCAGCAGCCCGCTGGGCGGCCCGACCGCGATCAAGATGGAGATACCGTGCGTGTTGTCCTCGCTGAAGACCTCTTCCTCCTGAGGCAGGGGCTGATCCAACTCCTCGACGCCTACGGCTTCGAGACCGTGGCGGCCGTCGACAACGGCCCCGACCTGCTGGCCGCCGCGGCCGAGCACCGGCCCGACATCCTGATCGTCGACGTCCGGCTGCCGCCGACCTTCACCACCGAGGGCCTCAAGGCCGCCCTCCAGGCCCGGCGCGAGATCCCCAAGCTGCCGATCCTGGTGCTCTCCCAGCACGTGGAGCAGATGTACGCCAGGGAACTGCTCGCCGACGGCACCGGCGGCATCGGCTACCTGCTCAAGGACAGCGTCTTCGACAACGAGCAGTTCATCGACGCGATCCGCCGGGTCGCCGCCGGCGGCACCGCGATGGACCCGGCGGTGGTCGCCCAGCTGATGGTCAGCCACGCGCGGGACCAACCGCTCGGCGCGCTCACCGCGCGGGAGCGCAGCGTCCTGGAGCTGATGGCCGAGGGCTGCTCCAACACCGCCATCGCGCAGCGCCTGTTCATCACCGAGGGCGCGGCGGCCAAGCACATCTCGAACATCTTCGGCAAGCTCATGCTGCCGCCGGACAGCGACAGCAACCGGCGTGTGCTGGCGGTCCTCGCGTACCTCAACGCCTGAGCGAGGACGCCTGAGCCCGGACATCCGAGCCCGGGCGCCCGTCCGGCCGAATCGGCCGAACGGGCGCCCGGGCGTGTCGAGTTGAACACCCGCTGTACGTAGGGGGGATGAGGGGTACTCGGGCCCGGTGCGAGGTCATAGCGTCCGGGGTTAGCCAGCGGGACGGCACCCCGGCGCACTTCGGGTGCCGACATCGTCACGCGTGGCTACCGACATACTACTTGGCCGCGCACGGTGATGTTGACCGGGCCATGAAAAGAGTGTGATCAATCTTGAGTACTCAACCAGGCGGAGACTCACTACCGGGCCCGCGGGCTCGAAGCTCCCCCGGCGCCCGGCCCTACACCCGCAACGTCTCCCCGATGGAGTGGGTGTTCCTGGCCATGGGGCCCGGTCACTGCGTCGCCCATGTGGTCGAGGGCGAAGGAGAACTGACCAGGGACCAGCTCGTTCGCGCGGTCGATGCCGCCGCGCAGGCGTCCCCCGGAATGCGGCTGGTCCGCCAGGGCAGGCACTGGGTGGACCGGGGCACGCCCCCGCCCGTCCGGGTGCTCGACGCCGCCGGCGACCTGCTCCGATCACCCGCTCTGCAACGCCCGTTGGACGCCGGCAGCGGAGCCTGCGAGGTGCTGCTGGTGCCCGGAGAGCGCTCCACCGTGGTGTTCCGTGCCTTCCACGGCATCACCGACGGGCGCGGTCTGCTCCAGTGGGCGGCGGACGTGTTCCGGGCGCTGCGCGGCGAGGAGCCGCTCGGCGCGGACTCCCGGCTCAACGACAGCGAGCTGATCCAGGGGCTCGACCGGCCGGACGGCCTGCCGCCGGCCCCGCCCAACCCGAAGCTGGAGTGGGCGCCGCTGCTCGGCCGCCGCTCACCGGGCTCCTCCGGGGTGCTCTGGCGCCGCCGGGCCGTCGACGGCCGCCACCCGGCGGCGACCGCCAAGGTGGCTGCGGCCTTGGCGACGTCGTACGGCTCCGGGCGCGGGCGCTTCTTCGTCCCCGTCGACCTGCGCCGGCACCGTCCGGAGCTGCGCTCCACCGCCTCGCTGGCCCGCGCGGTCCAACTCCACGTCGAGGCCGGCGACGGCTGGCAGGAGGTGCAGCAGCGGCTGCTCACCCTGCTCGCCGCCGACGCCGAACTGGCCCCGCAGTTCCCCGACTCGATCCTGCGCACGCCGCTGCCGGTGATGCGCCTGGTCAACGCCGGGATCGACTTCTTCGCGGCCAGGAAGAACCGGTACAACAGCCTCGCGTACGTCTCCCACATGGGCAACGTCGCCCTGGCCGACTTCCACGCGGGAGGCTTCCGGGCGGACGCGGTCTACCCGCTGGGCACCACGGGCCCCGGGGGCCCGCTGGAGGTCAACCTGCTGGAGAGCGCGGGCCGCACCGAGGTCACGGTGGCCTGGCACGACGGGCCCGGTCTGGCGGAGCGGGCCGACGCCGTCCTGGACACCATCGAGGAGGCGCTCTCCCCGCGCGCGCACCGGCAGTGGGAGGGCAACCGCACCGAGCGCCCGCTGCCCTCCGAGCGCTCGGTGGTCGAGCTGTTCCGGGAGCAGGCCGAGCGCACCCCGGAGCGGATCGCCCTCAGCGGCCCCGAGGGCGAGGTCAGCTACGGGGAGCTGAGCCGCCGTGCCGACGCGGTCGCCGCCGACCTGCGCGCGCGGGGCGTCGGCGCCGGCGACGTGGTCGGACTGCTCGCCGGCCGCACGGTGGCCTCGATCGCCGCGACGTGGGGCGTGCTGCGGGCCGGGGCCTGCTACCTCCCGCTGGACATCCGGCACCCGGACGCGCGCCTGGCCGACCTGCTGACCGACGCGGGCTGCACCCACTGCCTGGTGGAGCGGCCGTACGACGTCCGCGGGTGCTTCCCGGCGGGCTGCGAGCCGCTGCTCCTGGACGACCTCGCCGTGGAGGGCGCCGCGCCGAAGGACTGGCAGGACGCCGCCGTCGCCCCCGGGGACCTGGCCTACGTCATCTACACCTCGGGCTCCACCGGGCGCCCCAAGGGCGTGCAGATCGAGCACCGGAACCTGGTCAACTACGTCCACTGGGGGCTGCGCGCCTTCGACGTGGACGAGGACACCCGGCTGCCGCTGGTGACCTCGCCCTCCTTCGACGTCACCGGCACCTCCGTCTTCCTGCCGCTGCTGGCGGGCGGCCGGGTGATCCTGATGCCGGAGGACCCCAACCACCTCTCGCTGCGCCGGCTGCTGGAGGAGTCGGGCGCCAACGCGCTCAACCTGACCCCCTCCCACCTCGACCTGATCGGCGGGCTCGACCTGTCGCCCACCGGGTACCGCACGGTGATCGTCATCGGCGAGCAGCTGCGGGTGGAGGTCGCCGCCCGGGCCCAGGAGATGTTCGGGCCCGACTGCCGGATCATCAACGAGTACGGGCCGACCGAGGCCACCATCGGCTGCACCGCGCACACCTTCGACCCCGAACGGGACGGCGGCGCCGCCGTGGTGCCGATCGGACTGCCGGCGGACAACACCACGGTGCACCTGCTCGACGCGGACGGCCGGTTCGTCGCCCCGGGCGAGACGGGGGAGATGTACCTGGGCGGCGCCCAGCTCGCCCGCGGCTACCTCGGCCGCCCCGAGCTCGACCGCGAGCGCTTCGTCCACCTCGCCGACGGCAGCCGGGTCTACCGCACCGGCGACCTGGCCCGGGTGCTGCCCTCGGGCGAGATCGAGTGCGTGGGACGGATCGACGACCAGGTCAAGGTGCGCGGCCACCGGGTGGAGCCGGCCGAGGTGGCCCAGGCCCTGGAGGACCACCCGGCGGTGGACCGGGCCGTGGTGGTCGCCCGGAGCCGGGCCGGGGGGTCGGGCAAGGCCCTGTACGGCTACGCCCTGACCAACTCGGCCGTCACGCCCGATGAGTTGACCGATCACCTGACCGGGGTGCTGCCCCCGTACATGGTGCCCGCCGCCATCACGATGGTGACGGAACTGCCCTACACGGTGAGCGGCAAGGTCGACCTGAAGGCGCTGCCGGACCCGTTCGCCGGGCAGTCGCCCGCCGCGCCCTCCGGCGGGGAACCGCTCGCCCCGATGGACCCGACCGAGGAGGCCGTGGCCGACATCTGGGCGCGCACCCTGGGGGCGGAGCGCTCCCGGATGGAGGTCCAGTCGGACTTCCACCACCTCGGCGGGGACTCCGTGTCGCTGCTCGGCATGCTCGCGGCCGTCTGCCGGGAGCTGCTGACCAAGGACCAGGAGGCCGCCTTCATGGCCGAGCTGCCCAAGCTGCTCGCCGAGCCCACGGTGGAGCGCGTGGCGGCCCTGGCCCGCGACGTCCGGGTGTAGGGGCGGCGGCTCCGGGGCCGGGCCCACCGTCGACCGGACCGGCCCAGCCGGTCCGGTCGACGCGTCGCGGGGCCGGGCGGGCCCTGGCGGCGCGGCCGGTGCTCCCCGGCCGGCCGGCGTGCGTCGCCGGGCAGCTCCGGCCCCGCCGAGCCACGCCGGTCGATCCGGCATCCCCTGTCCGGGACGGCGGCCCGTTCGTCGCCCCGGGCGGGGCCGTTCCGGGCGGGGGTGCGGAAAACCGCAGGGTGGCCGGGCGGTCGACCGCATGGTGGCGTCCCGGCCCGGCTTCTAGCGTCGAGGGCATGATCGCAACCTTGGCCACCGCCTCGCTCTCCGCCGTCTCCACCGCCACCGGCTCCGCTTCCGCCGAGCCCGTGGGTGGTGTCGCCGGATGGGCCGTCGACGTGATGTCCACCCTCGGCGCCGTGGGCGCCGGTCTGACCAACCTGGTCGACACTGTCCTGCCGTTCATCCCCAGCGAGATCATCCTCCCGGTCGCCGGTTTCGCGGCCGGGCGGGGCGAGTTGAGCCTGCCGGCCGTCATCGTCTGGACCACGGTCGGCTCCGTCGTCGGCTCCTGGATCGTGTACGCCGCGGGCGCGCTCCTGGGCATCGAGCGGACCCGTGCCATCGCCGAGCGTCTCCCCCTCCTCAGCGCCCACGAGGTCGACAAGGCCGACGCGTGGTTCCAGCGGCACGGCCGCAAGGCCGTGTTCATCGCCCGCATGGTGCCGGTGGTGCGCAGCCTCATCTCGGTACCGGCCGGGATCCAGCGCATGTCGCTGGTGGCCTTCACCCTCATGACCGCCGCCGGCAGCCTGATCTGGAACACCGTGTTCGTGCTGCTGGGCTACTGGCTGGGCGACAACTGGACGCTGGTGGAGGAGTACGGGGGCTGGGTGTCCAAGGGTGTGGTGGCGGTGGGGCTGCTGGTCGTCGGCCGCTGGGTCGTGGTGCGGATGCGCCGCAAGCCGAGCGGTGCCCGGCACCGCGGCTGAGACATCCGACGCTCCGTCACATTCCGGTCCGGGTTCAGGCGCTCGCGTCCGTGGAGGCGCGCACCACCAGCTTCGGGGCGAACCGCTCCACGCCCTCCGCCCGCTCCCGGGAAGGGGACTGAAGGAGCGTCAGAGCGCGCTCGGCCATCGCCGTGAGCGGGTGGCGGATGGAGGTGATCGGAGGGTCGAGGAGTTCGAGGATCTCGGTGTCGTCGAAGCCCGTGACGGCGATCTGCCCGGGGACGGAGACCGCCGAGCGCTGCAGGGTGCTGACCAGCCCGACGGCGAGGACGTCCGCGCCGCAGACCACGGCGTCGATCCGGTCGTGCCGCTGCGCGATGCGCCGGCCCGCCGTGCGGCCCGCGTCGGTGGTGAAGCTGGGCAGCAGCACGGTGGTGGCGTCGGCGCCGCGGGCCTCGGTGAAGGCCGCGAGGCGTTCCGCGCCCGAGGAGGAGGCCTGGTCGGCGGCGACCAGGGCGATCCGGTGGCGGCCGAGGCCTTCGAGGTGGTCGAGCAGCAGGCGCATCGCGGCGGCGTTGTCGAGCGTGACGGCGACCGTCCCGGAGCCGGTGGCCCAGCGGTCGAAGAGGACGACGGGGGCGCGCTTGGCGGCGGCCCGGACGGCGGCGCCGGACGCGCCGGCCGAGACGGGGACGACGAGCAGGCCGTCGACCCGGCCGCCGAGCAGGGTCTCGATCTGCTCGGCCTCGATGGCGGTGTCGTTGGCGGCGTCGGAGACCACCAGCTGCCCGCCGGCGGCCCGGACCTGCTGGGCTATCGCGTCGGCGAGCTGGACGAAGTACGGGTTGGCGAGCGAGGGGACGACCACGCCGATGGTGCCGGTGGAGCCGGTGCGCAGCGCCCGGGCGGAGTGGTTGATCCGGTAGCCCAGGCGCCGGGCGGCCTCCTCGACCCGGCGGGCGAGCTCGGGGTCGACGTTGCGCGGGGTGCCCGCCAGGACGCGTGAGGCGGTGGCGCGGGAGACGCCGGCGGCCGCGGCCACGTCGAGGAGTCGGGGCGCTGTCACGTGGGCGGGTCCTTCGCGGTCGGGGGCGGGGATCGTCGGGTCCGGGGCGGGCTCGGCGGTCGCGGGTCGGCGGAATGCGCAGCACGAAGGGTACTTGACGGTTCCCGGGGCCTGGTCCACAGTGTGGGAGATCGATCTCCCAGGGAGTGCGGATGCCAGTGCTGATGCCAGCCATCACCGTCGTCGGTTCGGTCAACCGCGACCTCGTCCTGACCGTCGAGGACCTGCCGCGGCCCGGCGAGACCGTGCTCGCGCGGGGCTTCGTCGAGGGCGTCGGCGGCAAGGGCGCGAACCAGGCCGTCGCGGCGGCCCGGCTCGGCTCCCGGGTGCGGCTGGTCGCCCGGGTCGGCGCGGACGCCGGGGCCATCCTGCGGGCGCTCGCCGGCGAAGGCGTGGACGTCGAGGCGGTCCACCCGGCACCGGAGGCGTCCACCGGGATCGCCTCGGTGGTGGTCGACCGCGCCGGGGAGAACACCATCGTGGTCAACCCGGGCGCGAACGCCGAGCTGTCGGTCGCCGACCTGCCGGCCCGCCTGGTCCGGACGCCGGGCGAGGTGGTCCTGGTGCAGCACGAGATCGCCGCCGAGGTGGTAGCCGCCGCGGTGCTGCGGGCCCGGGAGCAGGGCGGCACGGTCGTCCTCAACCCGGCCCCGGCCAGGGCGGTCGCCCCGGAGGTGCTCGCCGCGGTCGACGTGCTGGTGCCCAACCTCGGTGAACTCGCCGCCCTGCTCGGTGCGCCGCCGCCCGCCGGGCCGGACGCGGCGCGCGAGCTGCTGGAGCGGGCCGGGCTGCCCTGCCGGGCCGTCGTGGTGACGCTCGGTGCGGACGGGGCGCTGATCAAGCGGCCGGACCGCCCGGCCGTGCACGTGCCGGCCCCCGTCGTGGACGCCGTCGACACCGTCGGCGCCGGCGACACCTTCTGCGGCGCCCTCGCCGACTCCCTCGCCCGGGGCGCGGACCTGCTCGCCGCCGCCGAACGCGCCGTCCGTGCCGCCTCGCTGGCCGTCACCGGCCTCGGCGCCCAGTCCTCCATGCCGTCCGCGGCGCAGCTCGACTCCGCCACCGGCCCCGAGGGCCCCACCGCCTCCTGAAGCCCCGCCGTTCCCCGACGGCCCCCAGCCCCACGCCCCCACGCACCACCAGTTCAACGGAGAACACCCCATGCGGAACCTCAAGATCGGCCTGTTCGAGAACGCCCAGACCAACGCGAGCGGCACCGCCACCTGGCGCCACCCCGACAGCCGCCGGCACCTGTTCGACACCCTCGGCTACTGGCGCGAGATCGCGAAGGTCTGCGAGGACGCCAAGCTGGACTTCCTCTTCCTGGCCGACGCCTGGGGCTGGTCGGAGATCGACGGCGTGCGCCCGCCGATCGCCACCGAGGAGACCCTGGACCTGCCGCGCCTGGACCCGTTCGTGATCGCCTCGGCGCTGCTGGCGAGCACCACCGACCTCGGCCTGGTGGTGACCGGCTCGGTGCTGGTGGAGCCGCCGTACGCGTTCGCCCGCCGGCTGGCCACCCTCGACCAGCTGTCCGGCGGGCGCCTCGGCTGGAACATCGTGACCACCGGCACCGCCGACACCGCGGTCAAGGCCTTCGGCATGGACATGGTGGCGCACGACGACCGGTACGAGATGGCCGAGGACTTCCTCGACCTGGTCTACAAGTACTGGGAGGGCGCCTGGGAGGCCGACGCCCTGGAGAAGGACAAGGAGGGCCGGTTCGCCGACCCGGCGAAGGTCCACCTGGTCGAGCACGAGGGCCCGTACTTCCGCTCCCAGGGCTACGGCAACACCGCCCGCTCCCCGCAGGGCACCCCGGTGCTGTTCCAGGCCGGCGCCTCCCCGGCCGGCCGGCGGGTCGGCGGGCGCCACGGCGAGTGCATGTTCGTCGGCAGCGGCTCCGTCCCGCAGCTCGCCGGGCACACCGCGGCGATCCGCGAGGAGGCCGTGAAGGCCGGCCGCCGTGCGGACGAGGTCAAGGTGATGTCCGCGTTCTCCTGCGTCGTCGGCGCCACCACCTCGGACGCCGAGCGCCGCTGGCAGCGCGTCCTGGACGCCCAGCGCCCCGAGGTCACCGTCGCCAGCTACGCCATGTTCACCGGCCTCGACCTGTCCTCCTACGCGCCCGACACCCCGATGTCGGAGCTGTCCACCGAGATGTCGCAGACCCAGGTCGCCCGGTTCGCCGGCAAGACCGTCGGCGACGTGCTCGCCGACTGGCACACCCACGGCGTCGGCGCCCGGCCGGTGGTCGGCACCGCCGAGGAGATCGCCGACGAGATCTGCGCCCTGGCCGAGGGCGCCGACCTGGACGGCTTCCTGCTCTCGCCGACCGTCCAGCCCGCCTCCACCACGGAGTTCGTCGAGTCGGTGCTGCCGATCCTGCGCTCCCGCGGCCTCTTCCGCGGCGAGTACGCGGCCGGCGAGTCGCTGCGCGAGCGGCTGACCGGCGCCCCCGGCCGGGACCTGCCGGCCAGCCACCCGGCCGCCCAGTACCGCCACTGACCCGCCCGACCCGCGACGAGAGGACGGCGACGACCATGGTCACCCCCACTCACGAACCCGCCCCGGCGCAAGCCGCCCCGGCGGAGCCCGGCCCGGCGGGCCGGACCCCGGCGGAGCCGAGCCGCGCGGAGCTGAACGCCGCGGTGCTGCGCCAGGCGTTCGGCGCCTACCCCACCGGGGTGGTCGCGCTCGGCGCGCTGCGCGACGGCGAGCCGGTCGGCCTCGCGGTGAGCTCCTTCGTGTCCATCTCGCTGGAGCCGCCGATGGTCGCCGTCAGCGTGGCCCGCACCTCGACCACCTGGCCGAGGCTGCTGGAGGCCCCGGTGCTGGGGCTGAGCGTGCTCAGCCACGGCCAGGGCGCGCTCTGCCGCCGGCTCGCCTCCCGCGCCGGCGACCGCTTCGAGGGCGCCGGCTGGCAGGCGACGGCGGACGGCGCGGTGCTGATCCACGAGGCGGCCCTGTGGCTGACCGCCCGGGTGAGCGCGGTGTACGACGGCGGCGACCACGAGATCGTCCTGATGGAGCTGCTCACCTCCGAGCTGTTCCCCGGGGTGGAGCCGCTGGTCTTCCACACCAGCCAGTTCCGCGAGCTCAGCCCCCATGCCTGACGCTCCGCCGAACCCCCTGACCGGCGCCGCGAACCCCCCGGCCGGCGCCGTGGCCCCCCTGGCCGGCACCGTGGTGCACGGCGCCGGCCGGGGGCGGGGCCTGGGCTTCCCCACCGCCAACATCGCCCCCGACCCGGGCGCGTCCGTCCCGCCGCCCGCGATCTACAGCGGCTGGCTGGCGCGCCGGGCGACCGGCACCGTGCACCGCGCCACCGTCAGCATCGGCACCAACCCCACCTTCTGCGACACCCCCGAGATCCACACCGAGGTGTACTGCCACGACACTTCGGACGACCTGTACGGCGAGCGCGTCGACCTCTGGTTCGTCGCCCGCATCCGGGACACCGAGCGGTTCGCCTCCGTCGGCGAGCTGCTGCTCGCCGCCCGGGAGGACGTCCGCCGCTCGGAGGCCCTGCTGGACTCCGCGCACGGGCGGCTCGTCCTCGCCGCCGCCCGCAGCTGACGCGACGTCACCACCCCTACGCTTCACCCTCCTTCACCTGCTCGGCGCGCATCCCCGCGTGCGCCCTGCGCCCACGTGCCCGGTCGGCCCCGCTTCCCCCACCTCCGGTGGGGCCGACCGGCTTCCCCCACCTCGCTCCGCACGAACAAAGGTGTGAGTCATGAGCGCATTCCACTGGCTGAACGAGCAGTTCAGCTTCTTCGGCCTCCCCGTCTACTGGTCCGACTTCCTCGGCAACATCCTGGCGCTCGCCACCGTCTGGCTGGCGCTGCGGCGCTCGCTGGTGGCCTGGCCGGTGCAGATCCTCGGCTCGGTGCTGCTGCTGATCGCCAGTCTGAACGTCCACCTCGGGGGCAACGCCGCCCGGCAGATCGTGATCATCGTCTCGGCCTCCTGGGGCTGGGCGACCTGGAAGCGCAGCCGCGAGCAGGAGGGCACGATCAACGTCCGCTGGGCGTCCGGCAGGGAGCGCGCCCTGCTGATCGCCGCGATGGCGCTGGGGACGGCCGCGTTCGGCGCGGTGCTCAAGTGGACGGACGCCTCGTTCTACCCCGGCGCGCCGCTGTGGATGGTCCTCGCCGACGCCTGGATCTTCGTCGGCTCGATCCTCGCCATGTACAGCCAGGCCCGCCGCTACGTGGAGTTCTGGTTCTTCTGGCTGGCCGTCGACCTGGTGGGCGTGCCGCTCGCCGTCCACTCCGAGCTGTACTTCTCCGGCATCGTCTACGGCATCTTCTTCGTGATGGTGCTGATGGGCATCCGCGACTGGGCCTCGCGCAGCAAGCCGCAGGAGATCGCCTCGCCGCTGGAGCCCGCCGTCCTGGTCGAGGGCCGGGACTGACCGCCGGCCCCGGCTGCCCACCGCCGCGGCGCCCGGACGAGGGCGCCGCGCCGGTGGGTGGTCGGGTTCAGGGCGCGGGGACGGAGTCGGTGAAGGACACCCCGGCGGCCCGGTAGCCCGCCACGGCGGCGCCGACCTGGGCGGGCGTCAGCACCCGGTCCTTGACGTGCAGGACGTAGTCCACCTGCTCCTCGTAGGCGCGCGCCTCGGTGCCGGTGTGGCCGGTGAGGTCGGTGAGCCACTGGTTGAAGGCGATCAGCATCGGCCGCTCGGGCAGGTAGCGGGTGTCGTGGCGGGCGAACTCGGCCCCGTCGACGTAGTAGACGATGCCGGTGTCGTCGACGGTCAGCACGAGGTCGTGCCAGCCGTCGAGCGAACTCCGGGTCGTCGTGTACTGGTTGACCGATCCCTCGGGGCCGTAGGTGTCCCACGAGGTGGCGAAGAAGATGTTCGAGGTCTCGCCCCAGCCGCCGTTCGGGAGGTACTCGAAGTCGTACTCCGAGTAGTCCTTGGCCATCGGGGCCGTCAGGTCGTTGATCGTGAAGAAGCTCTGCACCACGTGGTCGCCGTCGGGCCCGCTCACCGGGGCGTCGGAGAAGCGGACCCGGGCGGCGTACGTGCCGTAGCGGAACTTCATGGCGTCGCTGTGGAACTCGCTCTGCCGGGTGGACCCGGCCGTCCCCTCGGTCGTCGTCCGCAGGGTCATCACGCCGTTCCCGGCCTCCCGGGCGAAGGTGACGTTCTCCGGCGCCCAGCTCGCCCCCCACACGCCCGGCCCGCCGCCGCCGGAGCGCACGCTCCAGCCGTGGGCGGCGAGCGCCGGGTCGTCGTACCCGGTGTAGTCGAAGTCGTCGAAGAGCACCGCGCCGCCCGGGAGGGTCGGCGCGGTCGGGGCGGTGCCCCAGACCTGGACGCCGCCGACGCCGGCGGTGACCTTCGCCCAGTTCGCGTACCCGCTCTGGGCGGCGCCGTAGGAGTAGTCCTCGCCCTGGTTCACGGGCTGCCAGTCCGCGCGGTGGAAACGCAGTTGCAGGTCCTCGCTGCTCGCCCCGGGGGCCAGGGTGCCGGCGCCCGCGGTGAAGCCGATCTCCAGGTAGCGGTCGGCGGCGGCGCCCGGCTCGCCGATGGTGCCGAAGGTGCCGGTGACGTTGGCGCAGCCCCGGGCGGCCCAGTCGCAGGCGAAGCGGTAGACGGCCGAGGGGGTGGCGGCCTTGAAGTAGTAGCGCAGCTTGACCTGGTTCAGGGCGACCGGCGCGGAGCCGGTGTTGACGACCTTCAGCCACGGCGCGGCCTCGGCGCCGCCGCTGCCGCCGTTGCGGTACTGCACGGCGAGCGACTCGCCGACGGCCGCCGCGGGCACGGCCGCGCCGAGCAGGCCGGCGCCGAGCCCGGCGGCGACGACGGCGGCGAGCGCCGCGCGGACGCGGGAGCGCCGGCGGTTGGTTCGGGTGCTCATGGGGGTTCCTCTCCTGGCGTGGGGGACGACGCGCGGCACCGGCGGAGGGGAGCCCGGTCCCACCCGCGGTCCGGCGAGGTGGGGGGAGGAGGTGGTCGGGGCCGCGCGATCAGAAAGTGGCATAGACCAATTTGGCCGTCAACCCCGCGCCGGACGATCGACCGGAATCCGGCCTTCCGCTGCCCCGCGGTGGCCGATCCCGCGCCGCGACGCGAGCAGGCCCCCGGCGGGTGCCGGGGGCCTGCGGGGGCACGACGTCACGGGGCGAGGCGCTCGGCGAGGTCGCGGGCGTGGGCGGCGGCGGCCGGACCGCGGGTGGGATCGGCGGCCTCCGAGAGGAACACGTTGGCGAGCATCAGGGCGGCGTCCAGGCGGCCGGCGAGGAGGCACGGGTCGTCGGCGGCGGGGACGTCGGCGAGGCTCGCGTAGCCCTCCCGCAGCGCCGCCGGGTCGAGTTCGTTCTCCGGGTAGCGGGCGTACTCGGCCAGTCGGCCGAACTCCAGGGCGGGGGTGCCCAGCAGGGCGTTCGACCAGTCCAGCAGGGCGGTGGCGCGCCCCCGCGCGCGCCGGATGTTGGAGCTGCGCACGTCCAGGTGGAGCAGGCTGCCCTCGGTGAGGCCGGCCGTCAGCCCCGTCAGCAGGCCGGCGGCCGGCGGCTCGGGCCAGTCGGCGACCAGCCGGCCCACCTCCGCCCAGCGGCGGGCCGTCCGGGCGGCGAGCGCCCGCGCCGTGCCACCGCCCTCCGCCGCGACCGGCCGCAGCCGCGGCGGAGGCACCCGGTGCAGCCTGGCCAGGAGCTGCCCCAGGGCGTACGAGTCGAGCGGCGAGCCGTCGTCCTCGACGTAGTCGGAGAGCAGCACGTCCGGCGAGCCGGGGTCGTCCCCCAGGACCAGCTCCCGGGGCCGGGCGACCGGCAGGCCGTGGGCGGCCAGGTGCCGGGCGATGGTGTACTCCTGGACCAGCAGGTCGCGGGTGTCCACGTACGGGTCGTTGGCGTTGGAGTCGAAGCGCCGGTGCGCGATCCGGACGGCCACCGGCCCGCCGTCCCGCCCCCGGGCCCGGAAGACGCTGAACTCCAGCCCCTTGCCGACGAGTTCGAGACCGCTCAGGCCCCACGTGGCGGCCAGCTCGTCCAGGACGGCGAAGCGCTCGGTCATGTGTGTCCCCGGTCGGTCGTGGATTGCTGGTGATCGATTCTGCACCACCGCCCCGACCACGGACAGGGCGGACGGCGCCGGCGGCAGCCGGGAGGGACGGCCGCTAGGGGCGCCCCGCCCGGCGCGCCCCCGACGGCGGCGGTCAGGACCGCGCGGTGAGGAGTTCGGCCAGCGCGTCCAGGCCCCGGTCGACGGTGGCCGGGTCCACCTGGCTGACGGAGAGCCGCAGTTGGTGCTCCCCGCCGGCGCCCGGGTGGAAGTGCGACATCGGGGTCCAGATCACCCCGTACCGCGAGGCCGAGAGTTCCAGCAGCGCGTCGTCCACCACGCACGGCACCGTGAGCACCACGAAGAACCCGCCGCGCGGCTCGTTCCACGTCACCCCGCAGCCGGGCGGGAACCGCCGGGCCAGGCCCTCCAGCACCAGCGACAGGTTGCGCCGGTAGAGCGCGGCCACCTCGGCGTTGGCGGCCCGCAGGCTGTGGCCGTGCTCCAGCAGCGCGCCGCCGATCACCGCCTGGGCGATCGGCGAGGTGTTCACCGTCGTCATGCTCTTGACCATGCCGAGCAGGTCGGCGAGCAGCACCGTGGCGCCCCGGTCGTCCGCCACCAGCTGGTCCGCCACCACGTACCCGACCCGGGCGCCCGGCAGGGCCGTCTTGGCGAAGGACCCGAGGTGGACCACCCGCCGCCCGGTGTCCAGCGCCTTGAGCGAGGGCAGCCGCTCCTCGCCGGCGAAGAAGCCGTACGGGTTGTCCTCCAGCAGCAGGAAGTCCTCCCGCTCCGCCAGGGCCAGCAGCTCCCGGCGCAGCTCCACCGGCAGGCTGGCCCCGCTCGGGTTGGCCACGTCCGGCACCAGGTAGAGCGCCCGCGGGCGCAGCCCCCCGGCCCGGGCGGCGGCCAGCTGCCGGCGCAGGTCGGCGAGGTCCACGCCGTCCGGGCCGTCGGCCACCGGCCGCACCGGCAGGTCGGCCAGCAGCGCCGCGCCGGTCAGCCCCACGTAGGTGGGGGAGACGGCCAGCACCACGTCCTCGCGGCCGCGGCGCAGCGCCCGCAGCACCAGGAACATCGCCTCCTGGCAGCCCACCGTGACCACGATCGACTCGGCGGGCACCTCGATGCCCTCGTCGGTCGCGAGGTGGGTGGCGATCAGGTCGTGGATGATCCCCTTGGTGCGCCCGTACTGGAGCACCTGGCGGCGGGCGGCCTCCTCGGTCAGTCCGCGCTCGGTGCGCAGGTGGTCGAGGTAGCGGTCCAGGTGGCGGTGGACGTCGTCGGTGTCGAAGAACCGCTCGGTCGGGCGGCCGGCCGCGAAGGAGACGGCCCGCGGGTAGCGGATGGAGATCTCGTTGAGCAGGTTCATCGAGGTCATCGCCGGATCGGCGAGGGAGGGGTGCAGGCCGGCCAGCAGCAGGTCGGCCGGTGCGGCGGTGGCGGTCACGGGGTGCTCCAGGTCGGGCCGGGCAGGGGGGTGGTGCGCAGGCCGGCGGCGGCCCGCAGGTCGGCGCAGCCGGCCAGGCCGAGCGCGTGCCGCAGTTCGGCGGCGAGCAGGTCGAGGACCTCGGCGCAGCCGGCCTCGCCGCCGGCCGCCAGGCCCCAGATCAGCGGACGCCCGAGCAGCACCCCGGACGCGCCGAGGGCCAGCGCGGTGAGCACGTCCGAGCCGCCGCGCACCCCGCTGTCCATCAGCACCTGGCAGTCCCGGCCGGCCAGCGCCTCGGCGACGGCGGGCAGCGCGGTCAACGCGGCCACCGCGCGGTCGAGTTGGCGGCCCCCGTGGTTGGAGACCACGACGGCCGCGGCGCCGAGGTCGGCGGCCCGCCGCGCGTCCGCCGGGTCGAGCACCCCCTTGACCACCAGCGGCAGTCCGGTCCGCTCGCGCAGCCAGTCGAGGTCGGCCCAGGTGACACCGGGGGAGAGCAGTTCGGCGGTGTGCGCGGCCACCGCGGAGACGGCGGCGGTGGACTCGTGCGCCCGCCCGGCGGCGCCGTCCTCCAGCAGCGCGGCGCGGACGTGCCCGGGCAGCGCGAAGGCGTTGCGGGCGTCGCGCAGCCGGCGGCCCATGTACGGCACGTCGGCGGTGACGACCAGCGCCTCGCTGCCCGCCGCCTCGGCCGCCCGCACCAGCTCCAGCAGCCGGCCTCGGTCGCGCAGCCAGTACAGCTGGAACCAGAGGGTGGCCCCGGTCCCCGCCAGCTCCTCGAAGCCGACGCTGCTGAGCGTGCCGACGGTGAACGGCACGCCCGCCGCCGCGGCGGCGCGGGCCGAGGCCAGCTCGCCCTCGGGGTGGAACAGCCGGTGGTAGGCGACGGGCGCCACCGCGACCGGCAGGGCCGACCGGCTGCGCACCAGGGTGGCGGTGGTGTCCCGGGTGCCGACGTCGGCCAGCACCCGGGGCACCAGTCCCACCCGGTCGAAGGCGTTCCGGTTGGCGGCGAGGGTCAGTTCGCGCTCCGCGCCGCCCTCCAGCCACTCCCACACCTCGGGCGCGAGCACGGCCCGGGCCCGCTCGGCGTACTCGGCGACGCACAGCGCCGGGCCCCCGGCGGCCGGCGGCGCACTGCGGACGGGCGCGCTCATCCGGCCACCCCGCTGGCGTCGCGCTGGAGCTCCACGGCCTCGTAGAGGGCGCGGATGTTGTTGCTGCCGAAGTTGCGGGCCCGGATGCGCTCGATCACCTCGAAGAAGAAGGTGTGCCGAGGGTGCCGGGAGCGGGTGAAGATCTGGAACAGCTGGCCGTCGTGGTCCTGGTCGACCAGCAGGTTCAGCTCGCGCAGCCGGTCGGTGGAGTGCCGCAGCGGCGTCAGGCGTCCCGGCAGCGAGTCGTAGTAGGCCGCAGGGGTGTGCAGGAACGGCACGCCGCGCCCGGCCATGGCGGAGACGGTGTGCACGGCGTCCTCGGCGGCGAAGGCGACGTGCTGCACCCCGGCGCCGTCGTGGCCGGCCAGGAAGGAGGCGATCTGGCCGCCCGCGTCCGCGCCGAGCGGCTCGATCAGGGTGAGCGTGACGCTGCGGTCGGCGCTCTGCACGACCGCCGAGTCCATGCCGAGCGCGCCGACCTCGACCCGCTCCTCGAAGACCGTCCGGAAGCCGAAGACCTCGCGGTAGCGGCGCTCGGTGGAGCGCAGCTCGCCGAACGGGACCAGGACGGCGAAGTGGTCGACGGAGCGCAGGCCGACCGTGCCCGCGCCGGTCAGCGGGGCCGGGTCGGGCAGGCCGGGGATGCGGCCGGCCGGGGTGCCCGGGGCGCGTTCGACCAGGGTGTGCACCACGTCACCGAAGGCGTCGACCACGGCGGTGACGCAGCCGTCCTCGGCCAGCGGCGGGCGCAGCGCGGTGGCGCCCCGGTCGGTCAGGGTGCGGAACGCCCCGGCGGCGTCCGGCACCCGCAGGCCCAGGGCGGCCACGCCGTCGCCGTGCCGCGCCAGGTAGCCGGTGGCGGGGTGTCCGGCGGCCAGCGGCTGGGTGAGCAGCAGCCGGATCGAGCCCTGGCCGACCAGCGCGGACAGGCAGCGCTCGGCGGCGCCGCCGCGCTCGGTCGGCGGGACGAGTGGCTCGAAGCCGTACTCCGTGGTCAGCCGGGTCGTTTCGGCGCCCAGGTCGGCGACGTGGAACTCGACGTGGTCCAGTTCGACGGGGACCGGGGCGGTGGAGGGAGAGGAACGGTCGGTCATCGGTGGAGCTCTCTCATGAGGAGGACGGGAGGTTTCGAGGGACGAGCGGCGCGACGGCGGTGAAGCCGGCGACCACCGCGTCGTTGGCGTCCCCCGTGCCGAGGCCGACCCGGACGCCCTGGCCGGGGTGGTGGCGGACATCGGCACCCAGGCGCTCCGGCGCCGCGCGCAGCCCGTCCGTCCGCGCGGCCGTCGCCGGCAGGTCGTGCCGGGCGTCCGGGCCGAGCGGCACCGGCCGGGCCCCGGCCCGGGTGAACTCGCGGAAGATCGGACGGGCGCCGAAGCCGGGCACCGAGTGCACCCCGTTGTCGCCGGGCCCGACCACCGCGTGGAAGAGGCCCAGCGCCACGCCCGCCGAGCCGTGGCCGACCACGACCTGCCCGGCCGCTACGCCCTGCCGGTCGGCGACGATCCCGGCGGTCCGCTCCGGGCGGAGGTCCGGGTACCGGTGCAGGTCGGTGGCGGCCGCGGTCAGCGCGGCGAGCACGGACGGCGGCGGGTACGGGTGCTCGTTCCGCGCCGGCCGGTGTCCGGCGGGTGCCGTGGCCATCAGTCGGCCTGGAGCACGTAGAGCCAGGAGTGCGGGGTGGCCAGCGCCTCGACGCGCTCGATCCGCAGGCCGGCCCCGGTGAACAGCTCCTCGTAGGTGGCCTTGGTGTGCAGCGGCACGCCCATCATGGCGTGCGCCAGCTCGAAGCCGACCGAGAAGACCGGCTGGGCGCCCTCGGAGGTGCCCGGGTCGCGCAGCATGGTGTCACCGAGGACGAAGGTGCGGGCCTTGGGGAAGGCCTCCCGCATCCGGGTGAAGATCGAGGAGCGGGTGTCCGGGTCGGCCAGCAGGTCGTGCAGCAGGAAGAAGCTCATCACGGCGTCGACCTCGGCCACCTCGGCGGCCTCGGCGTCGTTGTCGACCTGGGTGCCGAGCAGGCCCAGCACGTCCGCGCGCACGGCGGTGACCCGGTCCTCCATCCCGGCCTCGGCGATCTCGCGGCGGGCGATGTCGGTGGCCGGGCGGCTGATGTCGATGCCCAGGCCCCGGCTGCCCTCGCGCTGGGAGACCACCCGGCGCACCCGGGCGGAGGTGCCGGAGCCCAGGTCGGCGATGGTGCGGAAGTCGATGCCGGAGAGCACGTCGGTCAGCTGCGCGGCGAACAGCGACTGGTCGCACTGGGCGGAGCCGAGGGCGACCATCGCCTCGTCGCGGAAGACGTCCTCGCCGTAGCGGCGGGTGCCGGCGCTCAGCTGGCCGGCGCGCCCGAACACGTCGTGGTAGCCGCCGACGGCCCAGGTGAAGTAGCCGCGCGCGGCGGCGATCTCCAGGCCCGCCTCGGTGGGCAGGTAGGCGCCGCCGTCGGCCTTGAGGTAGCCGTAGTCGGCGGCGGCGCGCAGCACGGCCTCGGTGCGGGCGGTGTCGCCGGAGCGGGCGGTGGCCTCGGCGGCGGCCAGCGGCTCGCCGCGCCCGATCGCCTCCAGCAGGCCGATCCGGTCCAGCGCGAAGATCACGTTCGCGGCGATGAAGCCGTTGTAGGCGTCGGTCGAGGTGATCGGCGACGGGGTGATGCCGCGCCAGGAGTCGGGGATGGACGCGGTGGTCATGGTGGTGTCCGTTTCTCCGTGGGCGGACCGGATGCGGTCCGCGGTGGCTGCGCAGGCCGGTCACCTGCGGTCGGTCGGGGTGGTGGGGTCGGTGGGGCGGGCGGATCAGGACGTCAGGCGGGCGGCGAGCACCGGGCCGATGTGGGCGAGCGCCTCGGCGCCCGTCATCGCGCCGTGGGTGCTCGGCACCTCGTGGACGTCGAGCCGGCCGCCCAGGTACGGGCGCCAGCTCTCCGGGTCGGGAGCGCCGGCCGGCCGGTCCTTGGCGGCGGTGAAGAACACCGCGTCGCCGTCGTAGCCGGGCAGCGGGAGCGCGTGGGACAGCTCGGCGTTGGCCCGGAACACCGAGACCACCCGGGCCACCCCGGCGCCGCTGAGGCCGGCGAGCGGGCCCTCGCCGCCCCGCACGAGCGCGGCGTAGCCGTCCTCGTCGGCGGGCCAGGCGGTGACCTCCGCGGCCGGGTGGCCGAGCGAGTCGAGGATCTCCGCGAGCTGCGCCGGGTCGTCGTCCCGCCACCGCTCGGGGGCCGGTTCCCCGGTGCCCGGGTAGGCGTCCAGCAGCGCCAACAGCCGCACCTCTTCGCCCTGTTCGCGCAGCAGCGCGGCGATCGCGTGGGCGACGGCGCCGCCGAAGGACCAGCCGAGCAGGGCGTACGGGCCCTCGGGGCGGACGGCGCGGATCCGTGCGAGGTGGGTCCGGGCCAGCTCCTCGACCGAGGCCGGCCGTGCGGCCGGGTCGGCCAGGCCGGGGGCCTGGAGGCCGTAGATCGGCTGCTCGGCGTCGAGGTGGCGCAGCAGCCCGGTGTAGACCCAGCTGATGCCCGCGGCCGGGTGGACGCAGAACAGCGGCGGGCGCGCGCCGCGGGTGCGGATCGGCAGCAGGACGGGGAAGGTCTCGGCGGCCGGGCCCCGGGCGAGCCGTTCGGCCAGGGCGGCGACGGTCGGCGCCTCGAACACCGCGCGGACGCCGATCCGTTCGTCCTCGCCGACCAGTTCGCGCAGGCCCGCGACCAGCCGGCCGGCCAGCAGCGAGTGCCCGCCCAGCTCGAAGAAGTTGTCGTCCACGCCGACCTGTTCCAACCCGAGCACGTCGGCGAACAGGCCGCGGAGCAGTTCCTCGCGGGGCGTCGCGGGCGCCCGCCCGGAGCGGGGCCGGGCGTCGTCGGGGGCCGGCAGCGCCGTGCGGTCGACCTTGCCGTTGGCGGTCAGCGGCAGGGCGTCGAGGAGGACGACGGCGGAGGGGACCATGTAGTCGGGCAGGGTGGCGCCGACGTGGGCGCGCAGTTCGGTCTGGCTGACGTCTTGTCCGGGGTGGGGGACGGCGTAGCCGACGAGGCGGCGGTCGCCGGGGCGGTCCTCGCGGACCAGGACGAACGCCTGGGCGAGGGCGGGGTGCCGGGCGAGGGCGGCCTCGATCTCGCCGGGTTCGATGCGGAAGCCGCGGATCTTGACCTGGTGGTCGGCGCGGCCCTGGTACTCCAGGGTGCCGTCGGGTCGGCGGCGGGCGAGGTCGCCGGTGCGGTACATCCGGGTGCCGGGCGGGCCGTACGGGTCGGCGACGAAGCGCTCGGCGGTCAGGTCCGGTCGGCCCAGGTAGCCGCGGGCGAGGCCGGCGCCGGCGATGTACAGCTCGCCGACGACTCCGGCCGGGGCGGGTTGGAGGTTCGAGTCGAGCACGTGGAGGCGGGTGTTGACCACCGGCAGGCCCATCGGGGGATTGACGCGGCCGTTGAGCGGGGTGCTGATGCTGGCGCAGACGGTGGACTCGGTGGGGCCGTAGGCGTTGAGCATCCGGGTGCGGGCGGACCAGTGCTCGACCAGGTCGGGCGGGCAGGCCTCGCCGGCGACGACCAGGGTGGCGCCCTCGGGGATGGCATCGGGCGGGAGGACGGCGAGGGCGGTGGGCGGCAGGGTGAGGTGGGTGACGCCCTGTTCGGCGATCAGCTCGGCGAGCGCCGGGCCGGGGAGCAGCTGGTCGGCGTCGCCGAGGACGGCGCGGGCGCCGGTGAGCAGGGCCATGCCCAGCTCCGACACGGCGGCGTCGAAGGACGGCGAGGCGAACAGCAGCACCCGGCTGTCGGGGGTGACGGCGAACGCCTCGCGCTGGCTCTCCACCATGCTCGCCAGGCCGGTGTGGGTGACCACCACGCCCTTGGGGCGGCCGGTGGAGCCCGAGGTGTAGATGACGTACGCCGCCGAGTGCGGGCTGGTCGCCCGGCCGGTGAGGTCGTGCGCCGGGTGGCCGGAGGTGTCCAGGTCGTCGATCAGCAGCCGGGGGACGGCGCTGCCGGCGAGCGGCCCGTCGGCCAGGGCGGCGCTGGTGAGGACCAGGGCGGGCCGGGCGTCGCCGAGCATGTGGGCGATCCGGTCGGCCGGGTAGCGCGGGTCCAGCGGGAGGAAGGCGGCGCCCGCCTTGAGCACGGCCAGTTGGGCGACGATCAGCTCGATCGAGCGCTCCAGGGCGATGGCGACGAAGTGCTCGGGGCCCGCGCCGTGCTCGGTCAGCAGCCGGGCCAGGCGGTTGGCGCGCTCGTTCAGCTCGCCGTAGGTGACCTGCTCGGGGCCGAAGGCGAGCGCGACGGCTTCGGGACGGGCGGCGGCCCGCGCCTCGAAGAGCGCGGGGAAGGTGGCGGGCGCGATCGGGCGGGCGGTGTCGTTCCACCCGGTGAGCAACAGCTCGCGCTCCCGTGGATCCAGCACCTCGACCCGGCCCACCGGCTGGTCCGGATCGGCCAGCACCGCGCGCAGGACACGCTCGAAGCGGGCGGCCGTCGCCTCGGCGGTGGCCCGGTCGAACAGGTCGACGGCGTACTCGACGGTCAGGCCCAGCCCGGCGGGCGCGCCGGCCGCGTCGAAGCTCTCGCCGAAGGCGAAGGTCAGGTCGAACTTGGCGAGCCCCGACTCCAGTTGCTCGACCCGGCCGGGCAGGCCGTCGAGGTCGGCCTGCCCGGCCTCGCCGCCGGAGGTCAGCATCACCTGGCACAGCGGGTGGCGGGCGGTCGAGCGTGCCGGGTTGAGCAGCTCGACCAGCCGCTCGAAGGGCACGTCCTGGTGCTCGAAGGCCGCCAGGGTGGTCAGCCGGACGCGCTCCACCAGCTCCCGGAAGCTCGGGTCACCGCCAGGGGTGTCCCCGGCGGAGCGGGGGGAGGTGTCGGTGCGCAGCACCAGCGTGTTGACGAAGAAGCCGACCAGGTCGTCCAGGGCCTCGTCGGTGCGCCCGGCGACGACGGTGCCGATCGGCAGGTCGGTGCCCGCGCCGATCCGGCTCAGCGTGGTGGCCAGCGCGGCCTGCACCACCATGAACACGCTGGCCCGGCTCTGCTGGGCCAACTCGACCAGACGGGTGTGGAGTTCGGCGTCCAGCCGGAGTTCCACCGTGGCGCCCCGGCGGCTCGGGGCGGCCGGGCGGGGGCGGTCGAAGGGCAGGGCCAGCTCCTCCGGCAGGCCGGCCAGGGCCTCCTGCCAGTAGGCGAGTTGCCCGGTCAGCAGGGCGGTGGGCCGCTCGTCGGTGCCGAGCAGCTCGTGCTGCCACAGGGCGTAGTCGGCGTACTGGACGGGCAGCGGCCGCCAGTCGGGGGCGGTGCCGGCGCGCCGGGCCCGGTAGGCCTCGGCGAGATCGCGCAGCAGCGGGCCCACGGAGTGGCCGTCGGTGGCGATGTGGTGCGTCAGCAGCAGCAGGACGTGCCGGTCGCCCGGCAGGGAGAGCAGGGTGGCGCGCACCGGGAGGTCGCGGGCCAGGTCGAAGACCTGCGACCCGGCCTCGGCGAGGGCCGCCGCGAGTTCCTCCTCGGTGGCCACCGAGGCGGTGCGCAGCGGCAGTCGGGGCGCGTCCAGGACCAGCTGGTGCGGCTGCCCGTCGGTGGCCGGGTAGACGGTGCGCAGCACCTCGTGCCGTGCCACCACGTCCCGCACCGCCTGCTCCAGGGCGGGTGCGTCGACCTCGCCGGTCAGCCGCAGGGCGCACGGGGTGTTGTAGAGCGCGCTCGGGCCCTCGTACTGGTCGATGAACCAGAGGCGCCGCTGCGCGGGGGAGAGCGGGACGCGCTCGGGCCGCTCGACGGGCCGCAGGCGCGGGCGGGCGGCGCCGGGGGCGGGCAGTGCCTCGGCGAGGGCGGCCACGGTGGGGGCGTCGAACAGTGCCCGGACGGGCAGCTCGGTGCCGAGCGCGCCGCGGATGCGGCCGACCAGCCTGGCGGCCAGCAGCGAGTGGCCGCCCAGGTCGAAGAAGCTGTCGTCGATCCCGATCCGGTCCGTCCCGAGGACGTCGGCGAAGAGTTCGTAGAGCGCGCGCTCGGTGTCGGTGCGCGGGGCGCGGCCCTCGCCGGCCCCGGTGTAGTCGGGGACGGGCAGGGCCTTGCGGTCCACCTTGCCGTTGGCGGTCACCGGGAGGGCGTCGAGGACGACCACGGCGGCCGGCAGCATGTAGCCGGGCAGCCGGTCGGCGACGGCGGCGCGCAGCTCGGCGGGCGTGCCGGTGCCGGTGGTGTACACCACCAGCCGCTGGTCGCCGGGCTGGTCCTCGCGGACCACGGCGAACGCCTGGCCGACGCCCGGCAGGGCGGTGAACGCGGCCTCCACCTCGCCGGGTTCGATCCGGAAGCCGCGGATCTTGACCTGGTCGTCGGCCCGGCCGAGGAACTCCAGGACGCCGTCGGCCCTCCAGCGCACCAGGTCCCCGGTGCGGTACATCCGGCTTCCGGGCTCGCCGAAGGGGCAGGCCACGAAGCGCTCGGCGGTCAGGGCGGGCCGGCCGACGTAGCCGCGGGCCAGGCCGGCCCCGGCGAGGTACAGCTCTCCGGCCACGCCGGCCGGTACCGGCCGCAGCGCGGGGTCCAGCACGTACGGCCTGGTGTTGGCCAGCGGGCGCCCGATCGGCACCACGGCCGGGACGGACCCGGCCGCGCTCATGGTGAAGGTGGTCTTGATGGCGGTGGTCTCGGTGGGCGCGTACACCGCGACCACGGCGGTGTCCGGGCAGGCCCGCAGCAGCCGGCGCACGGACTCCGGCGGGACGACGTCGCCGCCGGTCCACACCTGCCGGACGTGCCGGAACGCGGCGGGGTCCTCGTCGGCCATCAGCCGCAGCAGGCCGGACGGCGCCTGGACCAGCGTCACCCGGTGGGTGGTGACGGTCTCGGCGAGGCGCCGGACGTCCAGTTCGCCGGGCTCGGCCAGGACGACCGCCCCGCCGGTGACCAGCGGCGCCCAGATCTCGGTGGTGGAGGCGTCGAAGGCGGTCGGCGAGTGCAGCAGCACCCGCTCGTGGTGGCCGGCCCGGAACTGCGGGTTGCCCAGCAGGTCCACCACGTTGCGGTGGGTCACGGCGACGCCCTTGGGCACCCCGGTCGAGCCGGAGGTGTACATCACGTACAGCAGCTGGCCGGGCAGCACCGGCACCGTCGGGTTCGCCGCCGCGGGGGCCTCGGCGAGCAGCGCCTCGGTGACTTCGACGCCGGTGACCTCGACGCCGGTGACGTCCTCGTCGGCCCGGCCGTCTCCTCCGGGGAGCGGGCCCAGCACCGGGTGGCCCCGGTGGGCCGGGTCGGTCAGCAGCAGGGCGGTTCGGGTGTCGGCGAGGATGTGCCGGAGCCGGTCCAACGGGTAGCGGTCGTCCAGCGGGACGTAGGTGCCGCCTGCCTTGGCGATCGCGAGGACGGCGGTGAGCAGGGCGGCCGAGCGCTCCATCAGCACCGCGACCGGCTGTTCGGCGGTCAGACCGCGCGCCAGCAGCAGCGCGGCGAGCCGGTTGGCACGGTCGTTGAGTTCGGCGTAGTCCAGCCGCTCGGTGCCCGAGATCACGGCGGGGGCCCCGGGGGTGGCGGCGGCCTGGGCCTCGAACAGCCGGGGCAGGCTCAGTTCGGTGACGTCCGCCACCGGTCCGTTCCAGCCGGTGAGCAGCCGTTCGCGCTCGGCGGGGTCGAGGATCTCGATGTCGCCGATCGGGGCCTCCGGGTCGGCCACGGCGGCGCGCAGGACGCGCAGCAGCCGCTCGGCGAGGGAGCGGGCGGTGGCGTGGTCGAAGAGGTCGGCCGCGTAGTCGACGGCGGCGCGCACGCCCAGGCAGCCGCCGTCGGCGGCGAGCCGCTCGACGAAGTGGAAGTTGAGGTCGAACTGGGCCCGGGGCTCGCCGACTTCGACCGGTACGGCGGTGGCGGCGCCGAACCGGAGGTCGCCGGGCCGCTGGGCGTTCAGGGTGACGACGGTCTGGAAGAGGGGGTGCCGGGCGGGGGTGCGGGTGGGGTTGAGGTGTTCGACCAGGCGCTCGAAGGGGGTGTCCTGGTGGTCGTAGGCGTCGAGGTCGGTGCGGCGGACGCGGTCGAGCAGTTCGCGGAAGCTCGGGTCGCCGCCAGGGGTGTCCCCGGCGGAGCGGGGGGAGGTGTCGGTGCGCAGTACGAGGGTGTTGACGAAGAAGCCGACGAGGTCGTCCAGGGCTTCGTCGGTGCGTCCGGCGACCGGGGTGCCGAGTGGCAGGTCGGTGCCGGCGCCGAGGCGGGTGTAGAGGGTGGCGACGGCGGCTTGCAGCGCCATGAACAGGCTGGCGTTCCGCTCGGAGGCCAACTCGGTGAGCGCGCGGTGCAGTTCGGCGTCCAGCTCGAACTCGACGGTGCCGCCGCGACGGCTCGCCGAGGCCGGCCGGGGGCGGTCGCAGGGCAGCGCCAGCTCCTCCGGCAGGCCGGACAACGCCTCTTTCCAGTAGGTCAGTTGCTCGGAGACGAGGCTCTGCGGGTCGTCCTCCTCGCCGAGCAGTTCGCGCTGCCAGAGGGTGTAGTCGGCGTACTGCACCGGCAGCGGCTCCCACCGCGGTCCGGTGCCGGCCAGCCGGGCCCGGTAGGCCTCGGCGAGGTCGCGCAGGAGCGGCGCGAGGGACCAGCCGTCCACGGCGATGTGGTGGGTGAGCAGCAGCAGGACGTGCTCGTCCGGCAGGGGAGGCTCGCCCCGCGGGGGGAGGGAGTACAGCCAGGCCCGGAGCGGGAGGTCGGAGGCGAGGTCGAAGACCTGCCCGGCGTCCGTGCGCAGCCGCTCGCGCAGCTCGGCCTCGTCGGCCACCGGGACGCGGCGCAGCTCCGGGCGCCCCTCGGCGAGGACGTGCTGGTGGGGCCGGCCGTCGGCGGTGGGGAAGACGGTGCGCAGCGCCTCGTGCCGGTCCACCACGTCCCCCAGCGCGTCTTCGAGGGCGGCGGGGTCGAGCTCGCCTTTCAGCCGCAGGGCGAACGGAGTGTTGTAGAGGGCGCTCGGGCCCTCCAACTGCTCGATGAACCAGAGCCGCTGCTGGGCGAACGACAACGGGATCAAGGTCTGCCTCCGACTGGCGACGTGCTGTTGCTGTGGTGGGTGAGGGGGCGCCGAGGCCGGGCCGTCCGGTGCCGGACGGCCCGGGTTCCGCCGCCGGTCAGGAGGGGCCGGCGCCCGGGCGGCGCATCGGCCGCAGGGCCGGGCGGGCCTTCCTCGGCGCGGGCGCCCGGTCGCCGCCGGGCAGCACGGCGGCGAGGGCGGCGACCGTCGGGGCGTCGAACAGCGTGCGGATCGGCAGCTCCACGCCGAGGGCGGCGCGGATGCGGCTGACCAGTCGGGTGGCGAGCAGGGAGTGCCCGCCGAGGTCGAAGAACCGGTCGTCGATGCCGACCGCCGGCACGCCCAGCACCTCGGCGAACAGGGCGCACAGCGCCCGCTCGCGGTCGGTGCGCGGGGCGCGGCCCCCGGCCGCCCCGGTGTACTCGGGGGCGGGCAGGGCCTTGCGGTCCACCTTGCCGTTGGCGGTCACCGGGAGGGCGTCGAGGACGACCACGGCGGCCGGGAGCATGTAGCCGGCCAGGCGGTCCGCGACGAAGGCGCGCAGTTCGTCGGCCGTGGCCTTGCCGGTGGCGTACACCACCAGGCGCTTGTCGCCGGGCTGGTCCTCGCGGACCACCGCGAGCGCCTGGCCGACGTTCTCGTGGGCGGTGAACGCGGCCTCCACCTCGCCGGGTTCGATCCGGAAGCCGCGGATCTTGACCTGGTCGTCGACCCGGCCGAGGAACTCCAGGACGCCGTCGGCGGTCCACCGGGCGAGGTCCCCGGTGCGGTACATGCGCTCGCCCGCGCCGCCGAACGGGCAGGCCACGAAGCGCTCGGCGGTCAGCGCCGGGCGCCCGGCGTAGCCGCGGGCCAGGCCGGCCCCGGCGACGTACAGCTCGCCCGCGACCCCGGCGGGCACCGGCCGCAGCCCGGCGTCCAGCACGTACAGCCGGGTGTTCGCCAGCGGGCGCCCGATCGGCACCGTGTCCGGCACCGCCGAGGCGAGCGGCATCGGGTACTGGGTCGCGCACAGGGTGGTCTCGGTCGGCCCGTAGAGCGCTCGCACCGCGACGCCCGGGACGGCCTCCAGCACCCGCCGCACGGCCGGGGCGGAGACGACGTCCCCGCCGGTCAGCACCTCGCGCACACCGGCGAAGATCCCCGGGTCCTCCTCCGCGATGACCCGGAACAGGCCCGCGGTGACGTGCACGTGGGTGAGCGCGTGGACCCGCACCAGCTCGCGGATGGCGGCGGCGTCCAGGTCGCCCGGCGGCGCCACGACCACCAGGCCGCCGGACAGCAGCGGCACCCAGATCTCGTACGTCGAGGCGTCGAAGGCGTGCGGCGCGTGGAACAGCACCCGCGGGCCCTCCTCGCGCCCCCAGCACGGGTCGGTGGCGAGCTGCACCACGTCCCGGTGGCTGATCGCGATGCCCTTGGGCTCCCCGGTGGAGCCGGAGGTGAACATCAGGTACGCGAGCTGCTCCGGGTGGGGAGCGGCCCGCTCCGCGCGCCGCTCGCGAGGACCGTCGAACCAGCCCTCGGTGAGCGGCAGGACGGGGCAGGGGGCGTCGGCGGCCAGCGGGTGGTCCCGGTGCGCGGCGTCGACCAGGACGAGCGCCGCGCCCGTCCCGGCGGTGATCGCGCGCAGCCGCTCGGCCGGGTGCCGGTCGTCCAGCGGGACGTAGCAGCCGCCCGCCTTGGCCACCGCGAGGATCGCCGTCAGCAGGTCGGCGGAGCGGTCCATCAGCAGGACCACCGGGGAGTCCGGGCCGACTCCGGCCCCGGCCAGGTGGGCCGCCAGGTGCTCGGCCCGGGAGTCGAGTTCGGCGTAGCTCAGGGTGCCGCCCCCGCAGACCACCGCGGGCGCGTGCGGGGTGGCGGCGGCCTGGGCCTCGAACAGCTCGGGCAGGGTGGCGTCCGGGACGGGCGCGGCGGTGTCGTTCCAGCCGGTGAGCAGCCGTTCGCGCTCGGCGGGGTCGAGGATCTCGATGTCGCCGATCGGGGCGTCCGGGTCGGCCACGGCGGCGCGCAGGACGCGCAGCAGCCGCTCGGCGAGGGAGCGGGCGGTGGCGTGGTCGAAGAGGTCGGCCGCGTACTCGACCGCCACCGTCAGGCCCTCGCGGGGGCCCTGCTCGGTGAAGCGGAAGGACAGGTCGAACTTGGCCACGTCCAGCTCGAAGGGGTGCTCCGCGCAGCCCAGGTCGCCGAAGGCGGCGGGCACCGGGGCCCGGCTCTCCAGGGCCACCAGGGTCTGGAAGAGGGGGTGGCGGGCGGGGGTGCGGGTGGGGTTGAGGTGTTCGACCAGGCGCTCGAAGGGGGTGTCCTGGTGGTCGTAGGCGTCGAGGTCGGTGCGGCGGACGCGGTCGAGCAGTTCGCGGAAGCTCGGGTCGCCGCCAGGGGTGTCCCCAGCGGAGCGGGGGGAGGTGTCGGTGCGCAGTACGAGGGTGTTGACGAAGAAGCCGACGAGGTCGTCCAGGGCTTCGTCGGTGCGTCCGGCGACCGGGGTGCCGAGTGGCAGGTCGGTGCCGGCGCCGAGGCGGGTGTAGAGGGTGGCGACGGCGGCTTGCAGCGCCATGAACAGGCTGGCGTTCCGGGACGCGGCCAAGTCGGCGAGGGCGCCGTGCAGTTCGGCGCCCACGGCGACCTGCACCAGGCCGCCGCGGTGTCCCGGAACGGCCGGGCGCGGGCGGTCGTAGGGCAGGGCCAGTTCCTCCGGGGCGCCGGCCAGAGCCGTTCGCCAGTAGGCGAGTTGCTCACCGAGCAGGGCGCTGGGCCGCTCGTCGGTGCCGAGCAGTTCGCGCTGCCAGAGGGTGTAGTCGGCGTACTGCACCGGCAGCGGCCGCCAGTGCGGCGCGGTGCCGGCCAGCCGGGCCCGGTACGCCTCGGCGAGGTCGCGGAAGAGCGGGGCGACCGACCAGCCGTCCCCGGCGATGTGGTGCATCAGCAGCAGCAGGACGTGCTCGTCCTCCGGCAGCGACAGCAGGGTGGCGCGCACCGGCAGGTCGTGGGCGAGGTCGAAGACCTCCGACCCGGCCGCGACCAGCGCGGCCCGCAGCTGCGACTCGTCGGCCACCGGTATCCGCCGGAGCGCCAACTCGGGCCGTTCCGTCACGACTTGGTGCGGCTGCCCGTCGACGGTCGGGAAGACGGTGCGCAGCACCTCGTGCCGTGCCACCACGTCCCGTACGGCCTGCTCCAGGGCGGGCAGGTCGACGGTGCCGGTCAGCCGGACCGCGACGGGAGTGTTGTAGAGCGCGCTCGGGCCCTCGAACTGCTCGATGAACCACAGGCGTTGCTGCGCGGGGGAGAGCGGGACGCGCTCGGGCCGATCGGCGGGGCGCAGCGGCGGGCGGGCCGTCGCGGAGTCGGGCAGCGCGGCGGCGAGGGCGGCGACCGTCGGGTGCTCGAAGAGGGTGCGGATCGGCAGCTCGGCGCCGAGGGCGGCCCGGAGGCGGCTGACCAGCCGGGTGGCGAGCAGCGAGTGCCCGCCGCGGTCGAAGAAGCTGTCGTCGATGCCGATCCGGGCCAGCCCGAGGATCTCGGCGAACAGCTCGCACAGGGCCCGCTCGGTGGCGGTGCGCGGCTCGCGCCCGCCGTCGGCGCCGCCGTAGCCGGGCGCGGGCAGGGCCTTGCGGTCCACCTTGCCGTTGGGGTTCACCGGCAGCTCGTCGAGGACGACGATCGCGGCCGGCACCATGTAGCCGGGCAGCCGGTCGGCGACGAAGGCGCGCAGCTCCTCGGCCCGGACCCGGCCGGTGACGTACGCGACCAGGCGCTTGTCGCCCGGCTGGTCCTGGCGGACGGCCGCGCAGACCTGGCCGACGCCCGGGTGGGCGGCGAACGCGGCCTCCACCTCGCCGAGTTCGATCCGGAAGCCGCGCAGCTTGATCTGGTCGTCCGCGCGGCCGACGAACTCCAGGTCGCCGGTGGGCGTCCAGCGCACCAGGTCTCCGGTGCGGTACATCCGGCTTCCGGGCTCGCCGAAGGGGCAGGCCACGAAGCGCTCGGAGGTCAGGCCGGGCCGGCCGACGTAGCCGCGGGCCAGGCCGGAGCCGCCGATGTACAGCTCGCCGGCCACCCCGGCGGCCACCGGGCGCAGCCCGGCGTCCAGCACGTACAGCAGGGTGTTGGGCAGCGGCCGGCCGATCGGCACGACGTCCGGCACCTCGGCGGCCGAGTCCATCGGGAAGCGGGTCGCGAAGGTGGTGGTCTCGGTCGGCCCGTAGACGTTGAACAGCCGCAGCCCGGGGCAGCTGTCCAGCACCCGCCGCATGGCGGTCGGCGAGGCGATGTCGCCGCCCGTCCACACCTCGCGCAGTCCGGCGAAGGTCTCCGGGGCCTCGGCGGCCAGCACGTTGAACAGGCCGACGGTGACGAAGGTGGCGGTGGTCCGGTCGTGGCCGATCACCGCCGCCAGTTCGGCGATCCCGAGCCGGCCGGCCGGGGCGATCACCAGCCGGCCGCCGGAGAGCAGCGGGGTCCAGATCTCGTAGGTGGAGGCGTCGAAGGCGGAGGGCGCGTGCACCGGCAGCCGTTCGTGGCCGCCGCCGGTGAACTGCCCGCCGAGCGCCAGGTCCACCACCGCGCGCTGGGGGACGGCGATGCCCTTGGGCACTCCGGTGGAGCCGGAGGTGTGCATCACGTACGCCAACTGTTCGGCGCGCAGGGGAAGTCCGAGGTTCTCGGGGTGCTCGCCGGCGTGCGGGGCGAGCACCGTCAGCCCGGCCAGCGCGGGGTGGTCGCGGTGCGCCTCGTCGGCCAGCACCAGGGCGGCCCCGGCGTCGGCGAGCACGGCCCGCAGCCGGTCCGCCGGCTGGGCGTCGTCCAGCGGCACGTAGAAGCCGCCGGCCTTCAGCACGGCCAGGACGGCGACCACCTGGGTGGCCGAGCGGTCGATCATCAGCGCGACCGGTGTCTCCCGGGTGACTCCGGCCTCGGCCAGCCGCCGGGCCAGCGCGTTGGCGCGGGCGTTGAGCCCCGCGTAGGTCAGCTCGGCGTCCTCGGCGGTGAGCGCGAGGGCCTGCGGGGTGGCGGCGGCCCGCGCCTCGAACAGCTCGGGCAGCGAGCCCGCCGGGACCGGGGCGCGGCTGCCGCTCCAGGCGAGCAGCCGGGCGCGCTCGGCCTCGGTCGACACCTCGACGGTGCCGATGAGTTCGGCCGGGTCGGCGGTGATCCGCGCCAGCAGGGCGAGGAAGCGGTCCAGCAGGGTGCGGGCCTCCTCGGCGGTGAAGGCGTCCGGCTGGTGGTCCAGCCGCAGCTGGAGGCCGTCGCCGGGGGTGAGCGCCAGCACCAGCGGGTAGTGCGCGCTGTCGACGTCCTCGACCAGGGTGACCCGGGTGGCGCCGCTCGGGTCCGCGCCGTCCAGGGCGGACGGGTCGGGGTAGTTGGCGTACACCGTGACGGTGTCGAACAGGCTGCCCACGCCGGCGAGTTGCTGGATCTCGGTGAGGCTGAGGTGCTGGTGGTCCAGCAGCGCGGACTGCTCGTGCTGGAGGCGCAGCAGCAGCCGCCCCCAGCTCTCCGCCGGGTCCAGGCGCACCCGGACCGGCACGGTGTTGATGAGCAGGCCGACCATCCGCTCCACGCCCGGCAGGTCGTGCGGGCGCCCGGAGACGGTGGTGCCGAAGAGCACGTCCTCGCGTCCGGTGAGCCGGGCGAGCAGCACTCCCCAGGCCGCCTGGACCAGGGTGTTGAGGGTGACGCCGTAGCGGCGGGCGGTGCGGACGAGGGCCTCGGTGGCCTCCGGGGTGAGCCCGTCGTGCAGGCGCAGCGGCAGCCGCGGGGCGGCGGTGGGGCGGCCGGGGGCGAGCAGGGTCGGCTCGTCGGTGCCGGCCAGGGCCCGGGCCCAGGCGGCGCGGGCCGCCGCGTCGTCGCGCCGGGTGAGCCGGCGCAGGTACTCGCGGTACGGGACCGCCGGGGCCTGCGGCCGCCCGAAGTACAGGCCCCACAGCTCCTCGGCGAACAGCGGGGTGGACCAGCCGTCCAGCAGGATGTGGTGCGCGGCGGCGATCAGCCGGTGGCGTCCGGGGGCGAGCCTGAGCAGGGTGTAGCGCAGCAGCGGCGGCCGGGCGAGGTCGAAGCGGCGCCCGTACTCGGCGGCGGCGATCCGGGCGGCCTCCGCCTCCGGGTCGGCGTGGTCGCTCAGGTCGACCACGCGGAAGGGGAGTTCGACGGTGTCCGGGACGACCTGCACGGGCGGGCCGTCGAGCCGCTGGTGGAAGGCGGCCTTGAGGTTCGGGTGGCGCAGCAGCAGCGCCTCGGCGGCGGCCCGCAGCCGGTCGGAGTCCAGCGGCCCGGTGGCGTCGAAGGTGCAGACGGCGGTGTAGACGTCGGCGCCCTCGGCGTCGTACGCGGCGTGGAAGGCCATGCCCTGCTGGAGCGGCGAGGTCGGCCAGACGTCCACCAGGGCGGCGGGGGCGTGGAGTTCGGCGAGCCGGTCCAGCTCGGGCTGGTCGATCGCCACCAGCGGGAAGTCGGAGGGGGTGTGCCCGCCGGCGCCGGGCCGCCCGGCGTGCTCGGCGAGCGCGCGCAGTGCGGTGAACCAGTCCTCGGCGAGGGCCCGCACGCGGTCCTCGTCCAGCAGCTCGGCGGCGTACGACCACTGGGCGACCAGCAGCGGGCCCTGCGGGGTGTCGACCGTGGTGGCGTCCAGACCGAGCACCCGGGCGAGCGCGAGGCCGTCGGCGGCGCCCTCGGTCACCGCCTCGGCCCCGGCGAGCACGTCGTCCGCGGTGACGCCCTCGGGCTGGAACCGGCCCAGGTAGTTGAACTCGACCTGCGGCTCGGCGCGGCCGTCGAGGGCGGCGGCGGTGGCCGGGTTGAGGTGGCGCAGCAGGCCGTAGCCGATGCCGTTGTCCGGGACGGCGCGCAGCTGCTCCTTCACCCGGCCGAGGGCGCGGCCGAGTTCGGGCCCGGCGGCGGTGACCTCGGACCAGGTGAGCGCGCCGGGGGCGAGCCGGACGGGGTGGACCGAGGTGAACCAGCCGGCGGTGCGGTGCAGGTCGACGCCCTCGACGACCTCCTCGCGGCCGTGGCCCTCGACGCTGACCAGTACGGCGCCCTCGGGCCCGGTGGTCTCCCGGCCGCGCCAGTGGCCGAGGGCGAGGGCCAGCGCGGTCAGCAGCACGTCGTTGACCTGGGCGTGGTAGGCGGCGGTGACCTCGGTCAGCAGGGCCCGGGTGGTCTCGGCGGGCAGCACCAGCCGCAGGACGCCCTGGGTGGCGTAGGTGTCCTTCGCCGGGTCGAGCGGCCGGTCGCCGAGCAGCGGGTCCGGGGTGGCCAGGGCGGCCTGCCAGAGCGGGAGTTCGGCCGCCCGGCGGTCGGTGCGGGCCTCGGCGGTGAGCCGCTCGGCCCAACGGCGGAACGAGGTGGGCACCGGCGCGAGCTCGACGGCGCGGCCCTCGCGCAGGGCGGCGAGCGCGGCGAGCAGGTCCTCCTCGACGATGCGCCAGGTGACGCCGTCCACCACCAGGTGGTGGATCACCAGCAGGAGCCGGGTGGGCCGGTCCGGTCCTTCGTCGAAGCGGACGGCCTGGAGCATCCGGCCGTCCTCGGGGGAGAGGCGGTCGCGCGCGGCCTCGGTCGCGGCGCGCAGCGCCTCGGCGGTGGCCGGTCCGGCGGCGTCGCGCAGCACGCTCCCGGCGGGGACGGCGCCGGGTTCGGGCACGTGGAGCGTCCAGGGGCGCTCGGCGAGCGGGCGGGTGCGGGCGCGCAGGACGTCGTGGTGGTCCAGCAGCGCCTGGAGGGCGGTGGTCAGCTGCCGGCGGCCGGTGCCCGCGGGGAGGGTGAACAGGGCGGCCTGGTAGAAGCTCTCGACCGCGCCGTGCTGCGCGGCCAGCCAGTGCACGATCGGCGTCGGCGGCACCTCGCCGAGGCCGGCCCCGGCGGGCTCGGCGGTGACCGGCCCGTCCAGCGGGCGGGCGAGCCGGGCCAGCGCCTCGACGGTCGGGGCGTCGAAGACCTCGCGCGGGGTGAGCCGCAGTCCGGCCTGCCGGGCCCGGGCCACCAGCTGGATGGCCACGATGGAGTCGCCGCCGAGTTCGAAGAAGGAGTCGGCGACCCCGACCCGCGGCAGGCCCAGCACCTCGGCGAACAGGCGGCCGAGGGTGTGTTCCGTCTCCCCGGCGGGCGCCCGGCCGCCGTCGCCGGCGGCGCCGAGGACCGGCTCGGGCAGGGCGCGCCGGTCCACCTTGTCGTTGGGCGTGAGCGGCATCCGGTCGAGCACCACGACCAGCGGCACCATGTGGCCGGGCAGCCGCTCGGCGCAGTGCGCGCGCAGCTCGGCCGGGTCGGCGGGGCCGACCGTGTAGCCGACCAGCCGGCGCTCGCCCGGGCGGTCCTCGCGCAGGAGCACCACGGCCTGGCGCACCCCGGGGTGGGCGCAGAGGGTCCGCTCGATCTCGCCGAGCTCGACCCGGAAGCCGCGGATCTTCACCTGGTCGTCGGCCCGGCCGACGAACTCCAGCTGCCCGTCCGGCCGTTGGCGGCCGAGGTCGCCGGTGCGGTACATCCTCCCTCCCGGCCCGCAGACGGGCCGGGAGCACCGCCCACCGGCCGGGCCGGGGGCGGGGGTTCCGTCGCCGGGCTCGCCGAAGGGGCAGGCGACGAAGCGTTCGGCGGTCAGCGCGGGGCGGCCGAGGTAGCCGCGCGCCAGGTGCGGGCCGCACAGGTACAGCTCGCCCACGGTGCCCGGCTCGACCGGGCGCAGCCGCTCGTCCAGCAGGTGGACGCGCACGTCCCGGAAGGGCCGGCCGATCGGGGGCCGCTCGGTGCCGGTGAGCGGCTCGCTCAGGGTGACGCTGACGGTGGCCTCGGTCGGCCCGTAGCTGTTGAACATCAGCCGGTCGCGGCCGAGGCGGGCGGCCAGCTCGCGCGGGACGGTCTCGCCGCCGCTGACCAGGGTGCGCAGGGAGGGCAGCGGGACGTCCGGCAGGGTGGCCGCCATCGCGGGGGCGAGGTCGGCGTGGGTGACCCCGTACCGGTCGATCAGGGCGGCCAGCGCCTCGCCGACCAGCTCGCCCTGCTCGCGGGGCAGGACGAGCGCGGCGCCGGTGGTGAGCGCCGCGGCCAGGTCGGAGACCGAGACGTCGAAGCTGAGCGAGGAGGCCTGGAGCACCCGGCTGCCGGGGCCGACCCCGGTGACGGCGACCTGGGTGGCGATCATGCTCGGCAGCCCGGTGTGGGTGACGGCCACGCCCTTGGGCAGGCCGGTGGAGCCCGAGGTGTAGATGACGTACGCGGTGTTCGACGCGCTCAGCGGCCGTACCCGCTCGGCGGCGGTGAACGGGCTGCCGGGCTGGGCGCCGAGCGCGGCGAGGTGCTCGGGGGAGTCGACCAGCAGCCGGGGCGCGCCGGTGCCGGGCAGCCGCCCGGCGGCCTCGGCGGTGGTGAGCACCAGGGCGGCGCGGGAGTCGGCCAGCATGTGGCGCAGCCGCTCGGCCGGGTAGGCCGGGTCGGCGGGCAGCCAGGCGGCGCCGGTCTTGGCGACGGCGAGGATCGCGGCGACCGCCTCGGGGGACTTCGGAAGGGCCAGCGCGACGACGTCCTCGGTGCCCAGGCCGCGGGCCGCCAGCAGCCGGGCCAGCCGGTTGGCGCGGGCGTCCAGCTCGGCGTAGGTGAGGGTGGCGCCCTCGGCGTACAGCGCGGGGGCGTCCGGGGTGCGGGCGACCTGGGCGTCGACCAGCTCGGCGAGGGTCGGGCCGGTGTCCGGCGTCGCCACCGCGGCGGCCGGCGCGTCGGGGGCCTCGGGGGCCGGGCCGTCGGGGGCGTCGGGGGCGGGGGCGTCGGCCGGAACGGACGTCCGCTGCTCGGCTGCGCGCGTGTGCTGGACCCCGGACATGTGGCTCTCTCCCTCGTGCGGCTGGCTCCCGCGGTGGCGGGTGTGGCTGGCTGTTTCGGTGCACGCGCGTAGATGCCGGTCCCGGGCGGACTCCGGCGGCATGACGGTGCGACCGCGCGGCGACGGGACGGCGCGGTGGTGTGGTGAGGCGGTGTCAGCGGGCTTGGTGCTCGGCAGGGGGCGGTGCTCGGCGGGGGTGGTGCTCATCGGACCGGCGGTCGGCCGTCCGGCGGCCCGGTGGCCCGGCGGCCCGGTGAGCGGTGGCTCTTCCGTGGGCGGTGATCCCGTGGTCCGGGCGCCGTGGTCGTGGTCAGTGCTCGCCGGACAGGTGCGCGATCAGGCTCTTCGGGCGCAGGTCCTGCCAGTTCCGCTCGACGAAGTCCAGGCAGTCCTGCCGTCCGGCGACTCCGAAGACCTGCTGCCAGCCGGCGGGCACCGGGCTGAAGGCCGGCCAGAGCGAGTGCTGCCCCTCGTCGTTCACCAGGACGAGGTAGCTGGCCTCGGGGTCCTCGAACGGGTTCGCCATCGTCGGTTCCTCTCAGTGCGGGCAGTGCGGGCAGGACGGGCAGTGCGGGCGGTACGGGCAGGGCGGAAGGGCGGAGCGGGAGCGGTCAGCCGGCGGCGCGGGTCACCGGCCCCAGCCGGAGTCCAGGAAGGGCGGCGCATCGGCGGTCGGCGGAACGGCGCGAACCCCGAGCGTCTCGTGGACGTGAAGGGCAAGGCTTGGCATCTCTGAACCTCTTCCTGGGAAGGGCGGTCCGCCCTGTTCGTTCTGGGACGCATCCTGCCGAAGGCCCGAAGACAGGTGGAAGCTCTGACTCTGATCGTGAACACGCAATGCGTGAACCGGAAGCCTGGTCAGATGATGGCAAAAGCGCACAGACATGATCCAAATCGCACCAGGTGCTGTCAGATCAGTGGTGGGAACCCGGCTCGGTGGCGCTCGCCCGGCGCAGCTCCTCCCGGACGGCGGGCCAGTTCTCGACACCCGGCCGCCCCGCCCCGGCGGGCGACTCCAGGGCGAGCGTCGCCAGGTAGGCGCGCTTGAGCGCGGCCCGCTCGTCCTGCACCCGGCCCGCCGACTGCTCGATCCGGCGCAGCCGGGCGTGCAGCCGCTCCAGCGCGCCCCCGCCCGTCAGCAGGCGCCGCGCCTCGGGGCCGAAGCGGAAGCCGGGGGCCAGCAGCGGCCAGGCCGACCGCCAGACCCGGAACACCTCGCGGTGGCCCGGCCCCCACTCCCGCTCGGCCCGGGACAGCCGTTCCAGCGCGACCTCCTCGGTGGGCGCCGTACAGGTCTCGCGCAGCACCCGGGAGAGCGCTCCCCAGTCCTCGCCGGGCGCGTGCCGCAGCGCGGAGTGCAGCAGCTGGGCCACCGAGCCGTGCACCACCGCCCGCGGCCACTGCCCGGCCGCCGCCTCGACCAGCACCGCGCCGGTGCCGCCGACCAGCACCCAGACCTCCCGCACCCCGCGCTCGGCGAGCCCGGCCAGCACCCGCGGCCACTGCTCCCCGTCCGCGGCCGGCCACAGCCCCAGCACCTCGCGCCGGCCCTCGACCGAGACCCCGAGCGCCAGGTGCACCAGCGGCCCGCCCGAGCGGCCGCTGCGCACCGAGTCCACGAAGACCACCGGGTAGACCGGGTCGAGCCGCCGCCCGCGCCGCTCGGCGAGCTCGTCGAGCACCTGGTCGGTGATGGCCGAGACGGTCTCCCGGCTGAGCTCCACGCCGTACACCTCGGCCAGGTGCGCCACCAGTTCGCCCGAGCTGAGGCCGCGCGCGGTCAGCGAGATCACCAGCCGGTCGAGCCCGGGCAGTCGGCGGGCCCGGGGGAGCACGGCCCTGGGGGAGAAGCTGCCCTCGCGGTCCCGGGGCACCCGCACCTCGACCGGCCCGACCTCGGTGAGCAGCCGTCTGGTCCGGGCCCCGTTACGGCCGTTGGTGCCGGCGCTGGTTCCCGCGCCGTCTCCTGTACCGGCTCTCGCGCCGGCCCCGGCGCCCGTGTCCGGGCCGGGGGTGGGCACGGACTTCCGCAGGTGCTCCTGGAGTTCGAGTTCCAGAGCGCCCTCGATCAACTGCTTGGCGAAGGCCTGGAGCAGCCCGCCCTCGCCCAGCAGCCGGACCGCGCCGGAGCCGACCTGGGCGGCGGCGGCCTCCGCCAACTGCCGTACCAGACGCTGGTCCACCAGGCCGGTGAGGGCGTCGGACGGTGACGCGGGGTCGGAATCAGCTCGCAACTGGGGGTGCCTCTCTGTAGGCCGTGTCGTCCGCCGAGAGCCGCTCCCCCCTGCCTGACGGGGCACCAGGTGCGCTGCGCCGGCGATCCGGTCACCACTGCCGGGTGCGGCGGGTCCGTGACCGTGACCACCGGCTCCCCCGCCTCCGTGCTCGCCTGACTACCGTCAGCCGATGATTTCCGCGACCGTTGGGCGTACACTCACCGCTGTCGGAGCCAGGGGGGCGGCTTTCGAACGGTAGTCACTCCTCATCTTGCCGGTTCTGATGCCTGGTGATGGCCGGTACGGGCATTCGTGAAACCGCAATGCCGAAGCCGGAAGGATGCCCAGATGTGCCCATGCCAGGACAACAGCGGCGAAACGGGAACCCCGCAACTCTGCGACCGCGGCATCGACTTCTACCGGGCGGCGCTGGCCGAGGGCGAAGCGCGGGGGGAGGCCCCCGAGTGCCTGCTGGCCATGGGTCTGCTGCGCCCGCTTCCCGGCTCCGGTGACCGGCTGGCCCCCGTCCCGCCCGACATCGCCGCCACCGGCCTGACCCGGCCGCTCGAACTCGCCGTCCTGGCCCACCAGGAGCGGCTCGCCGCGCTCCAGAGCTCGTTCCACGCCGCCGAACACGCCTACCGGGACGTCATGCGGCGGGCCAAGCTGCCGATCCGGGTGCTGTCCCACGACGAGATCAGCCCCGCGCTGGAGAAGGCCGTCGCCGCCTGCACCGAGGAACTGCTCACCGCCCAGCCGGGCGGCGGCCGCGCCCCCGACCAACTGGCCGACGCGCTCCCGCGCGACCTCGCCCTGGCCGACCGCGGCGTGCGCCAGCGCACCCTCTACCAGCACACCGTGCGCTCGCACGGCCCGACGCTGGCCTACATCGAGCAGGTCACCGCCCGGGGCGCCCAGGTGCGCACCCTGAACGAGGTCTTCGACCGGCTGATCATCTGCGACCGCTCCACCGCCTTCATCCCGGTCGGTGCCGACCGCGAGGCCGCGGCGATGCTCATCCAACTCCCGCCGCTGGTCGAGTACCTGCTCAAGATCTTCGAGCTGATGTGGGAGCGCGCCGAGCCCGTCACCTACCAGCCGGGCCACCACCGCCCCCGCCTGCTGACCGCCCGCACCCGCCAGAACGTCCTGCGCCTGATGGTCAACGGCTACACCGACGAGGCCATCGCCACCCGCCTCGGCATGAGCACCCGCACCGTCTCCAGCCACATCCAGAAGGCCAGCGAACTCCTCGGCAGCCGCAGCCGCGGCCACCTCGGCTACATCATCGCCCGCCAGGGCATCCTCGACGACCCCCTCGACGACCTCTGACACCCCCGGCCCGGCGGGGTGCGGCGGCTCAGCCCTCGTCGTGGGCCGGGGTCCAGGAGGTGCCGTCGTGGAAGTAGTTGGGCGCGCCGTGGCGGCCGACGGTGCGGAAGGGCTGGTGGTCGCCGGCGTCGACCCGCAGGGTGCCCTTCTGGGTGCCGTCGGACCAGACCAGTTCGAGGAACCAGCTGACGTCCTGGGAGCGGGTGGAGGCGTCCACGTCGATCACCTGCGGATCGCTGCTGGTGATCTTGTACGGGAAGGGTGCGGTGCCGGTCTTCCGGGTGCCCTCCACGCCCGGGACGGGGACGGCACGCGGTGCGGGCTGGTCGAGGTCGACCGCGAAGGACGCCGGTTCGAGGTTGCCGCCGCAGCCGGAGCCGGGGGTGTAGGCGTTCCACTTGGGGGCGGGCCGGGTGCTGACCACCTGCACGTACATGGCGTTCAGCACGACGGTGTCGGCGCTCGCGCCCTGGGCGGTGAGCTCGATCCGCAGGTGCCCGGCCGGGACCATCCGCTGGGAGGCGGCCCAGCTGTCGACCCGGCCGGAGGACGGCGGGGGCGGGGTCACCTGGGAGGGGGCGCGGGCGGAGAGGAACCACTGGTCGCAGAGGCTGCCCCAGTTGTTGTTGAGGACGGTGACGTGGAAGGGGGCGGCGGCCTCCTCGGGGTTCGCCGAGGCGGTCGCGGACGGGGTGCCGGCGCCGCCGGGAGCGACGGAGGGGTCCGTGGGCGCCGGGGGAGCCGGGGTGCCGGCGGGCGTGGCGTCGGCGGGCGGGGCGGTGCCGGCCGCGGCGGTGGTGGCGGTGGCGGCGACCACGGGAGTGGCGGTGGCGGCGGCGCCGGGGTTCGCGGCGCCGCCACCGTGGCGCAGGGCGACGACCGAGACCACGGTGGCCAGCGCGGCCACGGCGGCCGCGCTCAGCAGTACCCGGGTGCGGCGGCGCGGTGCGGCGGGCCGGGGCGTGAGGTGCACGGTCGTCACCTCCTCCTCCGGCGCGGGATCGGCGGACCGCGGGGCGGGCACGGGTTCGGGTTCGGGCACGGGCGTCGGCTCGGCGGCGACCGGGGCGGCAACGGGGGCAGTCGGTGCGGCCGGGGTGTGCGCGGAGGGCGTCTCCCGGCGGCGGGCCGCGTCGGCCAGGATCCAGCGGCGGTGCAGCTCGACCAGTTCCTCGGCGCCCGCCCCGCAGGCCCGCGCCAGCCGCTCCACCGGCGCGTACTCGGCCGGCACCGCGGCGCCGTTGCAGTAGCGGTGCAGGGTCGAGGTGCTGACGTGCAGCCGGGTGGCCAGGGCGCCGTAGCTGCGGCCCGACCGCTCCTTCAGTTCGCGCAGCATCGCCGCGAACTCCTCGGTCTCCACGCTCATGTGCCGCCCTTCCCCCACCCCGGCCCGGCCCGGGGTGCCGTCGATCCGCGGATCACCGTACCGGCAGACCCGGGCGGGGCCCGGAGCAGGGGGAGCGCGGGAGCGCGGAGCGGGAGGGGCGGTCAGCTCTTGCCGGCCTGCTCCATCGAGGAGGCGGCGCCCTCGACGGTCTCCCGGTACAGGCCGAGCTTGGGCTGCTTGCCCACCTTCGCGCCCGCGCCGAGCGGGAAGTCGTGGGTGTAGGCGTTGGGCATCTGGTCGTCGGCCAGGACGTTCAGCTCGTCCCAGTCGCGCGAGACGCCGCTGCCGGGGTTGAGGTCGATCACCGCGTAGGCGCTCCTGCCGGGCGCCAGGGCGTAGGCCGGCGGGCCGCCCAGCCCGCCCGGGACCAGCGGCGTGACGTTGTCGCCGCGGTCGGCGGCGTCCGCCTTGCCGATGGCGACGAGCGGGTAGTAGCTCAGGCCGCAGTAGGTGCTGCCCGGGTTGTGCACCTCGATCACCCGCTGGTTGGGTGCCCCGGCCCGGGTGCTCACCTTGACCGTCACGACGTCGCCCTTGCAGGAGTGGGTGTAGGCGTACGCCTCATCGCCGCCGGCCGCGCCCCCGCCGCCCGTGGCCGGGGTGACGGGGTTCTTGGGGCGGGCGGAGCCGGTGGCGGCGGGCGCGGCGCCGGCCGGCGCCTTGGTGGCCGGGGCGCCGGCGGACGGCTGGGCGGCGGGCGCGGCGGTGCCGGACGCGGTGGGGGCCTCGGCGGCGGGTGCGGTGGTCCGGGCGGGCTTCGCGGGCTGGGCCGCCTCGCCGCTGCCGGTCCCGCAGGCCGTCAGGGTGAGGGCGGCGCCCAGGGCGAGTGCGGCCGGGACGAACAGGGCGCGGCGGGTGGCCGCGGAGCGACGAGCGGACATGGAGGTTCCCCCGTAACGGATGTGGGTGAAGGAGTGGACCGGGCGGCGGGCCGTCGGCGCCGACCGCTGGGCAGCACTCTGGTCCGCCGGCCGGCCGGTCCGCCAGGCCTGTCGGCCAAGGCGGGACGCTGGAACGGTTCCACCCCCTCCGACCTGCGGTTTCACCCCAGCCTGGAACGGCCTTCGGGAACGTTCCCAGGCGGTCCGGGGCCGTCGGGGGCCGTCCGGCGCCGCCCCGGACTCCGGTGGCGGACCACCGTCCGGCCGGGGTCACCGGCGCGGGCGGGGCGGGCCCGACCGGCGTCGGTACGATCGGGGGCATGGGTGGTGCGGAGGAAGAGGCCTGGGACTCGGAGGCGGCGGACCGGGCGGTGGCGGTGCTCAAGGCGGTGGCGGACCCTTCGCGCTACCGGCTGCTGTGGGCGCTGAGCCGGCGGGAGCTGCCGGTGAGCGAGCTGGCCGAGCTGCTGGGGGCGCACGTGGCGGCGACCTCGCAGCACCTGGCGAAGCTGCGGGCGGCCGGGCTGGTGGTGGCGCGGCGGGAGGGGACGCGGATCTTCTACCGGGCCACCGAGGTGCGCGGGCTGCTCACCGAGGCCGCACTGATCGCCCACGACCTGCCCTCCCGCCGCGACGGCGGTGGCGACGGCGGCGCGGCGCCGGCCGGTGAGACCGCGCCGCAGCCCTTCGCCCGCGCCGTCCGGGCGGTGCGGCGACGTCCGGCGACGGGCTGAGCCGGACCGGATCTGACCGACTTGGACTGGATCCGGACCGAGACGGTCCGGATCGGGCCCGTCAGCGCCCCGGTGGCTCCGGCCGATGGTCCAGCCGGTACTCCTGCCGGTCGGCGTCGTACGCGAACAGTCCGGCGTAGCGCCCCCAGTCGGTCGCGGTCTCCAGCTGCCGGTCGGTCTGCTCGACGGTGTAGTGACGACCGAGCAGGTCGCGCAGGAAGCCGGTGCGCACGGTGGCGCCGGGCCGGCCGCCGAGGCTGTTGGCGATCAGCTTGACCAGCGGGACGTCCAGGGCGGCCGCGGCGAAGACGGCCCGGGCGTCCTGCCCGTCGGCCCCGGTGTAGGCGGCGCCGGACTCGGTGAGCAGCAGGTCGTCCCCGTGGACCTCGGCGAAGCCGAGCAGGTCGAGGGCGTCGACCTGGGGGAGCAGGTCGTCGATGTCCAGGCCGAGTTCGTCGGCGAGCCCGGCCAGGTCGCAGCGCCCGCCCCGGTGGGCGATCGTCTCGGCGAGGCCGGTGAGCCCGTCGACACCGGCGGTGGGCAGCGGGGTGCCCGCGACGGTGCGGCGCTCCGGACCGTCGGGGCCGGGGCCGGGGTCGGCACCGGCGCGGCCGGGCCCGCGGGTGTCCTTGGGGCGGCCCGTCATGATCCGGTACACCCGGTCCACCAGTTCGTCGAAGGCGGCGCAGTCGCGGTCGCGCGGCCGTTCCAGGTCGACCTCGACGGTCTCCCGGATGGTCCCGTACGGGCGGGCGCCGAGGACCACGATGCGGTCGGCCATCAGCACCGCCTCCTCGATGTTGTGGGTGACCAGCACGACGGCCCGGGTGGGGAACTGGCCGGATTCCCACAGCTCCATCAGCTCGCCGCGCAGGTTCTCGGCGGTGAGCACGTCGAGCGCGGAGAACGGCTCGTCCATCATCAGCACGTCCGGTTCGACGACCAGGGCCCGGGCGAAGCCGACCCGCTGGCGCATGCCGCCGGAGAGCTCCTTGGGGTAGGCGGACTCGAAGCCGGTCAGACCGATCAGGTCGATGGCCTGGGCGGCGGCCCGGGCGCGTTCCCGGGGCGGCACCCCGCGGGCCTCCAGGCCGAGTTCGACGTTCTGCCGGACGGTCAGCCAGGGCAGCAGCGCGAAGTTCTGGAAGACCAGCGCGGTGCCGGGGTTGGCGCCGGTGAGCGGGGTGCCGCGGTAGCGGACGGTGCCGGAGGTGGGCGGGATGAGGCCGGCCAGGCAGCGCAGCAGGGTGGACTTGCCGGAGCCGGAGCGCCCGAGCAGCGCGACGACCTCGCCGGACCGCACGGTGAGGTCGATGCCGGAGAGCACCGGCAGCTCCCCGGCGGCCCCGGCGTAGGCCTTGGTCAGGCCGACGGTCTCCATCAGGACCTCGTCGCCGCCCGCCGCGGCGGCAACCGGGGCGGAAACCGGTGCGGGACCGGGACCGAGGGCGGGGCCGGGGCCGGGACCGGGGCCGAGGGCGGTGCCGGGCCGGGCTGCACGGGAACGGAAGGGCAAGCGCATCGCGGACTCCGGACTACAGCGAGTAACGGCGCTCGGCCAGCCGGTACAGCCGGCGCCAGAGCAGGCGGTTGAGGGCGACGACGTACAGGCTCATCACCGCGACCCCGGCGAGCAGGCGCGGGTGGTCACCGTGCTCGGCGGCCCGGGCGATGTACGCGCCGAGGCCGGTCGCGGTCAGTGTGGTGCCGCCGAAGGTGACCACCTCGGCGACGATGGAGGCGTTCCAGGCACCGCCGGAGGCGGTGATGCCACCGGTGACGTACGCCGGGAAGACGCCGGGGACGATCAGCCGCCTCCAGCGCTGCCAACCGCGGACGCCGAGGTCGTCCATCGCCTCGCGCAGGTCGGTGGGGACGGCCATGGCGCCGGCGATGGCGTTGAACAGGATGTACCACTGGGAGCCGAGGGCCATCAGCAGGATGCCGCCGAGGTCGATCGACACCCCGGTGCGCAGCAGCAGCCAGACGGCGAGCGGGAAGAGGAAGTTGGCCGGGAAGCCGGCCAGCACCTGGACGACGGGCTGGGCGATCCTGGTCAGCCGGGGTGAGAAGCCGATCTTCACACCGATCGGCACCCAGACCACGGTGGCCACCGCGACCAGCACCACCACCCGGGCGGCGGTGGCGAGGCCGAGCAGCAGCGGTTCGCCGAAGACGCCGAGGCCGGTGCGGTCGGCGAGGTAGCGGCCGAGGTCGACGACGCCCCAGAGCACGATGCCGCCGGAGACGAGCGCGAAGGCCACGTCCCCGGCCCGCCGCCGGGCGGGGCGCACGGCGGCACGGCGTCCGACGGCGCCGGGAACCCGCTCGGTGGTGCCGGGAACCCGCGTGCCGGGAACCCGCTGGGCGGTGTCGAAGACCCGCGTACCGGAGGCCCGCTCGGCGACGCCGAAAGCCGATCCGGCGGTGCCGAACACCCGTCCGGCCCGGTTCAGGGCCCGCCCGGCGGGGCGCAGCGCCCCGCCGAGCGCGGTGGGCAGGTGGGAGCGGCGCAGCAGGTCCAGCACGACGGAGCGCTGGATCTCGGTGGCCTCGGACTGCTCGTTCTTGAACCGTTCGGCCCAGGCGGTGAGCGGCCGCCAGAACAGGAAGTTGACGCCGATCACGAGCACCACCATGGTGGCGATCGCCCAGCCGACCCGGCCCAGGTCCCCGGCGGCGATGGCGGCGCCCGCGTACGAGCCGACCCCGGGCAGCGCGTACCGCTGGTCGTCCACGGTGATCGCCTCGGACGCGACCAGGAAGAACCAGCCGCCGCCGAAGCCGAGCATGCCGTTCCAGACCAGGCCGATCATGCCCGAGGGCAGCTCGACCTTCCAGAACCGCATCCACCGGCTGAACCCGAACGAGCGTGACAGCTCGTCGAGTTCGCGCGGCAGCGAGACCAGCGCCTGGTAGAAGGCGAAGGTCATGTTCCAGGCCTGGGAGGTGAAGATGGCGAACACGGCCGCGCACTCCAGGCCGAGCATCGAGCCGGGGAACAGGGCGAGGAACCCGGAGACCGCGACGCTCAGGAAGGCGAGCACCGGCACCGACTGGAGGATGTCCAGCGCCGGGATCAGCACCCGCTCCAGCCGGCGGCTGCGGGCGGCGGCGTAGGCGTAGCAGAAGGTGAAGACGACCGAGACCGCGAGCGCGACGAACATCCGCAGCAGCGAGCGCACCGCGTCGTACGGCAGCCGGGCGGGGTCGGTGTCGACGGCCGCGTCCCGGGCGGTGGAGAAGCGGAGGGTGCCGCCCTGGCCGAGGCGCAGCGCCAGGTAGAGCAGCACCAGGACGGCGGCCGCGACGGCCAGGTCCACCCACACCCTGCCGCCCAGACGGCTCGCCGCCCGGGCGGGCAGCGGGCCCCGGGTCAGGGCCGGGGCGGACTTCGGCAGGGTCATGGGGCACCTCCGGCGCAAACCCGGGCAGTCTGCTCCCTCCGTACGTCCGTACGCAAACCCGTCCCGCCCGGGGGCCTGCCCGGGGTCCTACCCGGTCGGGCCGGCGGGGGCCTCGACGAACTCCAGCAGGTTGCCGACGGGATCGGTGGTGTGGAAGCGGCGCCGGGGCGTCGGGCGCTCGTCCCAGACCACCTGGACGCCCAGTTCGGACAGTCGCAGCGCGAACTCGTCGATCTCGTGGACCGCGATCCCGGGGCGCGCCTTGGCGCCGGGCCGGAACCGTTCCTCGATGCCCAGGTGGAGACGGACCCGCCCGCCGCCGGCGGCGAACCAGCAGCCGCCGAGGCCGGTCGGCGGCCGGGGTCCGGGGATCTCGGCCATCTGGAGGACGTCGCCGTAGAAGGCGCGCAGCAGCGCCTCACTGCCGGGTGGGGCGGAGAGCCGGACGGGGTCGAGGGCCGTGATCACTGCGGCCTCCTCTCGGACGGGCCGGTCGGGCCGGTCGGGTCGAACGGGCTGGTCGGGTCGAACGGGCTGGACGGGGTGGACGGGGCGAGCGGACCGGACGGTCCGGGCTGGTCGGACGGTCCGGCCCGGCCGTGCCTCCGGGCCGCCGTGACCAGCAGCCGGGCGGTCCGGGTGGGCAGGTCCAGGTGCCGGGCGATCCACTGCGGGTCGTGCCCGTGGGTGGCGAACACCCAGGCGGTGTACATCCGGTTCAGGCCGGGCGCGCCGGGGGAGAGCAGCAGCGGCCGGACCTGCTCCATCGGGAAGCCGTCCAGCGAACGGGCGCTGAACCACGGGGTGTCCCCGCCCAGCGGCCCGGCGCCTGCCAGGGCCGCGGCCGCGCCCGCCCGCCGCCGGCTGGTGGCCAGCAGCAGGGCGAGCAGCAGCCCGGCGACCGAGGCGCCGATGAACGTGCCGGACAGGAAGAGCCGCAGCGGGTCGGGAGCGAGGCCGACGGCGAGGCCCTCGATGGTGATCAGCAGCAGGACGCCGCACAGCGCGGTCCCTCTGCCGGTCCCGGGGAACAGGACGGTTCGGGTCATCGCGGGGTCCTCCTTCGGTGGTCGTCGTTTTTCCGGGGCGGGGGTGCCTTCTCGTGCGGTGGTGGCGGCAGGGGTCAGGAGGCCCGGACCAGCCGGGGGTCGTACTTGTAGCCGATCTGGCGGACGGTGGCGATCGCCTCCCGGTGCCCGGGGCCGAGCTTGCGCCGGATCCGGGCGATGTGGGTGGCGACGGTGCGGGAGTCGCCGGTGTCCGGGCGGCCCCAGACGTTCTCCATCAGCTGGCGCCGGGAGTGCACCCGCAGCGGGTTGCCGACCAGGTGGGCGAGCAGCTCGAACTCCAGGTACGGCATGGTGACCTGACGGCCCTCGACGGTGACGGTGCGCTGCTCGGTGTCCACCACCAGGCCGGGCGCGGGGGCCGGCCGCGGCGGGGCCGGGCGACGGGCCGGGGCGGGCCCGGAGTGGTCCGAGAAGAGGGCGTCGAGCCTGGGGTAGCGCAGGACCATGGCGGAAAGGACTCCTTCGGGGTCTGGTGGGGCGTGAACGCGGACGGTCGGGAGCGCGGACGGACGGGAGCGCCGGCGGTTCGTGCGGTGGCCGGGCGTGCGGTGGCCGGGCCGCTCAGCGGCCGTGGTGCCAGGTGGCTTCCAGCCGGGCGGTGCCGTCCGGCGCGGTGACGGTCCGCCAGCGGGCCCGCAGCCCGCCGGCGCTCCCGCCCACCGTCCTCCCGCCCACCGTCCCGTCCGCCGCCCCGGCGGACGGGGCCGGGACGGCCCTCAGGACGGTGCTGTCCAGCGGGCTCGCTGCCAGGCGTCGGCCGACGGCGGCGAGGGTGGAGCGCAGTCGGCCCCGGTCGGTGGTCGGACGGGTGGGCCGGAAAGCGGCGACGATGGTCATGGCAGGTCACCTCCGTGACGGGACGACGGACGGGGAAGGGGGGTGGATCAGTGGTTCAGCGCGGTCTGGACGATCTTGACGACGACCATGGCCATCGCGACCAGCAGGTAGGCGCGCAGCGCGCCCATGCCGACCTTGCGGGCGGTGGACATCACCGGCTTGTCGAGGGTCTCCAGCGGGGGCATCCGCCAGTCCTCCCGGCCGGTGCGGTCGACGGGGTCCTCCTTGGTGCCCCGGCGCCCGAAGGTGAAGAAGTACCCGGCGACGAGCACCCCGGCGACGCCGCAGCCGGCCATGATCCACAGGATCGCCCCGGAGCTGATGTCCGGCCAGACCACGGCGGCGGTGAGGATCAGCGAGAGCATGACCAGGGCGCCGACCACGGCCGAGGTGAAGGCGTTGGTCCTGGGGCCGTTGACCCAGGGGCCGAGCACGGCCTTGTCGTTGCACAGGAGCAGCAGGAAGACGGTCGCGGAGGGCAGCAGCACCCCGGCCAGCACCTGGACGAACTGGGTCATCAGGCCCTGGGTGTAGTCGGTGGAGAGCAGCGTGATCGCCGCCGCCGCGACCACCAGGCCCGCGTAGATCCCGTAGAAGCCCTTCGCGCCCTTCACGCCCCGGTGCAGCGAGTGCTTGATGCCGAACACGTCGCCGATCGCGTACGCCGTGGACAGGGACACCGCGAAGGCCCCGATGATCGAGGCGTCCAGCAGCGCGACGGCGAACAGCACGCCGGCCAGGTGCCCGGCCTTGTCCTCGATGCCCCGGGCGACGGCGGCGGCGTCGGAGAACCGGCCGAAGCCGTCGGTGCCGGCGAAGGCGGCGGCGGTGAAGCCCATCATGGCGGCGGCGCCGACGATCACCACGACGATGCCGATCCAGAGGTCGACCTTCTCGTACGTCATGAAGCGCGGGGTGATCCGCTTGTCGATGACGTAGGACTGCTGGAAGAACAGCTGCCAGGGGGCGACGGTGGTGCCGACGATGGAGATGATCACCAGCATCACGGCGGCGAGCTGCCCGGAGCCGCCCGGCATGCTCGGGACGACGAAGTCGTGGGCCATCTGCGAGGTCTTCGGGTGGACCAGGAAGTAGATCGGGACCAGCAGCAAGGAGCCTATGCACAGGGTGACGGCCACTCGCTCGAAGCGCTGGAAGGAGCCGGTGAAGGCCGAGGCGATGATGATCCCGGCCGCCAGCACCACCGAGGCGACCTTCGGCAGGCCCAGGTACCCGGCCGCCAGCGTGACCCCGATGAACTCGGTGACCAGCGTCAGCGCGTTCAGCAGGAACAGGTCGATCACGCTGAACGCGCCCCAGAACCTGCCGAACCGCTCCAGGATCAGCCGCGCGTGCCCGACCCCGCTGACGGCGCCCAGGCGCAGCACCATCTCCTGGTTGACGTAGAGCACCGGGACGAGCATCAGCAGCGTCCACAGCAGCTTGGTGCCGTAGTCCTGACCGGCCTGCCCGTAGGTGGAGAAGGCGCCGGCGTCGTTGTCGCCGACCATCACGATCAGGCCGGGGCCGACGATCGCGAGCAGGGTCTTCAGTCTCGCCGACAGGCCGTGGCGAGGGGTGGTGTCGTCGAGCCGGATGGTGCCGAGCGCGCCCTTGATGTCGCCGACGTGCGCGTCGTCGAGGACGGCCGAACGCGGCCCGGGCACCGTGGAGTCGGTGGGGTCGAGGGTGGCGTGGGTGGTCATGGTGGTTCCTCCCTGGGCCCCGGACGGGCGGGGCGGGTCGGAGGCAGGCGGCGGCGTTCCCTGCGTGGGTGCGGGCACGGCGCATCGGCGCGCGGCGGCGCGGCCCGGACGAAGGCGTGCGGGCACGGCGAAGTCGCGTGCTGGCGTGGCGTGTTGGACCCGACGGTGTCCGACGTCGTCTGACGTACCGTCAGGAGATCGCGCAGGGAAGTGGGTTACCGCGTGCCGGAGGTGTACGAGGGCAGGCGGGGGCAGGGGCAACTGTGGCCCGGACTACTGCAATCCATGTCTCTCGCCTCCTCCCGGCCGGCGCACCCCGTGGTGCGTGTCATCGACGCGGCAAGGAGTGCACCGGCCCCCGTGACGCGACCGCCGGCTCACCCCAACTGGTCAGAGCTTATCCCCGTCCGAGCGTCATACTTGCGTACTTGGTAGAACCTTTACCTTTTGCCCGGGGGTCTTTCCGGACGCCGCCCGGCCGACCCGCCGGGTCGCCCGGTCGGTCACCCGGCGGTCTCCGCGGTGGTGCCGATGCGGTCGGTGCCGCCCTCGCCGGTGCCGCCTTGACCGGTGCCGCCCTCGTCGGTGCCGCCCTCGTCGGCGCCGCCTTCACCGGTGCCGCCTCGACCGCTGTCCACGCGATCGAGGTCGACGCGGTCGGTGCGGGTGTAGACGTTCATCGAGTCCCCGCGCAGGAAGCCGACCAGTGTCAGCCCGGTCTCCTCGGCCAGCTCCACGGCCAGCGAGGACGGCGCGGAGACCGCCGCCAGCATCGGGACGCCCGCCATCACGGCCTTCTGCACCAGCTCGAAGGAGGCCCGGCCGCTGACCATCAGCACCGTGCCGCGGGCCGGCAGCAGGCCCTCGCGCAGCGCGTGGCCGACCACCTTGTCCACGGCGTTGTGCCGGCCGACGTCCTCGCGCAGGCACAGCAGCCGCCCCTCGGCGTCGAACAGCCCGGCCGCGTGCAGTCCGCCGGTGCTCTCGAAGACCTTCTGGGCGGCGCGCAGCCGCTCGGGCAGCGCGGAGAGCAGGGCGGGGGTGACGCGCAGCCCGTCCTTGGTGACGCTCCACGGCGCGGTGGTGCGCACCGCGTCCAGGCTGGCCTTGCCGCACAGGCCGCAGGAGGAGGTGGTGTAGAAGTTGCGCTCCAGCGAGGCGTCGGGGGCGGGTACGCCGGGGGCGAGCAGGACGTCCACCACGTTGTAGGTGTTGCCGCCGTCGGCGGTGGCGCCGGCGCAGTAGCGGATGCCGGCCACCTGCTCGGCGGCGTGCACCACGCCCTCGCTGACCAGGAAGCCGACCGCCAGGTCGAAGTCGCCGCCGGGGGTGCGCATGGTCACCGTCAACGGGCGCCCGCCCACCCGGATCTCCATCGGCTCCTCGGCGGCCAGGGTGTCGGGGCGGTACGAGGGCGTGCCCTGGCGCAGGCGCAGCACTCTGCGGGGGACGGTCACTCGGCCCATGGTCGCGGCTCCTCGGTGGGATCGGTCCGGTCGTCCGTACGTTCGCACACTCGCGCGTCCGTGCGGACCCTGCGGATCAATCCTCGCCCGTCCGAGGGGGCGTTCCTACCCCTCGTGCCCCACCGACAGCACCAGCGCGCTGGCCGCCCCGGCCGGGGTCTCGTAGGTCACCGTCTCCCCGGGGCGCCGTCCGAGCAGCGCCTTCCCGAGCGGACTGTCGAAGGTCACCAGGGTGAGGTCCCGTTCCTCCGCCTCCTCCGAGATCTCGACGGTCTCCTCCGTCCCGTCGCCGAACCGCACGGTCACCGTCGAACCCACTCCCACCACGCGCGTGGACGGCTCCCCGGCCGCCCCGGCCTCGCGCAGCCGCTCCTCCAGCTCGGCGATCCGCCGGTCCAGCCGCGTCACCTCCGACGCCCGCTGCAACTCGTCCGCGGCGTCCGCCCGGTCTCCCACCGGCTCCACCCCCCGCAGCGTCGCGGCCACCTCCCCCCGCTCCGCCCGCAGCTGCGCCAGTTCCTCCCGCACCGCACGCAGGCCCTCGGCACTGATCGGTTCCGGCCCACCGCTCGTCCCTAGCTCGCTCATCCCAGGCTCCCGGGGCTGCTCGTCACACCCTCGAACACCGGCCGCCTCCCATTACCCCACCGGGCCGGGGCCGCAGCAACCGCGCCCGGGCGCCCGCCGAGGCGCAGCCGACTCCGCCCGGGCGAGGCGCAGCCGACTCCGCCCGGCGGGGCCGCGGCTCATCGTGCGGGCGACCGCTCCGGGAGGACCGGTTCGAGGAAGACGCTGGGAGCGCCGTGCCAGGAGACGGCGAGGGCTTCGCGGGCTCGGGTGCAGGCGACGAAGAGCAGGCTCAGCTCGCCGTCCAGGTCCTCGCGGTGCTGTAGCGGGTCGGTGTCCTCCGGGGTGATCGCGCCGGGCATGGGCAGCAGGCCGTCGCTGACGCCCGCCACGGCGACGCAGCGGAACTCCAGTCCCTTCATCCGGTGCATGGTGCCGATCCGCACGCCGGGGGAGGGGGCGCTGCCGAGCACGTGGGCCGGCGTCCCGCTCCGTTCCAGGGCCTCGGCGATGTCCCGGCCGAACCGGACGGTGCGGACGGCGATCCCGATGTCCTCGGAGCTCACGCCGGAGGCCGTCCACTCCCCGACGCGGGTGACGACGGCCCGGATCTCCTCGGCCTGGTCGCGGTGGCCGTGGACCTCGGGATGGGCGCCGTGCAGGGTGGAGTGGTAGCCGGCCAGCGACTCCTCCCCGCCGTCCATGTCGTCCGGGCGCTCGCCGGTCAGCAGGGACGCGGACCAGCTGAGGATCTCCTGCGTCGTCCGGTAGTTGACCCGCAGCCGGAAGGAGCGGCCGACCACCTGGATGCCCAGCGAGCGCAGCGAGACCTTGTTCCCGTATATCCGCTGGTGCGGATCGCCGGCGAGGAAGAGGTCGTCCGGCCCGGTGGCCACCAGGGCGCGCAGGAAGCGCCACTGGACGGGGTGCAGGTCCTGCGCCTCGTCGATCACCACGTGCCGGAACGGGCGTTCGTCGGCGTCGTCGAGCGCCCGTGCGGCCCGCGCGCAGACCTGGAGGGAGGTGAGCTCCCCGGCCCGGCGCAGTTCCTCCTCGAACTCGGCCACCACGCGCCACAGTTCGGCCCGCTCCGGCGCCCCGAGGGCCCTGCCCCGGCCGGACCGCGGTGCCTTCAGGTACTGCTCCCGGCTCTCGATCGCCTGGGCCAGGACGACCTGCCGCCACTCCTGGTCGAGGAACAGGTCGGTGAACCCGGTGCCGAGCCGGCGGGCGACCCGCCCCCAGCGGGCGAGGACGGCGCGCTGCTGGAAGAGGACCTTCGACGGCGCTCCGGCGCGGGACCGCCGCAGGACCTCGTCGGCCAGCGCGTCGACGGTGACGACCCGGACCTTCGCCCGGATCCGCGCGTCCGCGACGAGCAGGGCGAGGCAGCGTTCCAGCTCCGCGGCGAGGTCCCCGGAGAAGGTGGTCAGCAGAATCGTTCCGTCGGGTGCGTCGGCGGGCAGCCGGCGAGCCAGGTGATAGGCCCGGTGCAGGGCCACCACCGTCTTCCCCGTCCCCGGACCACCGGTGACCCGGGCCGGCCCGCTGTAGGACTCCCGGTAGGCGACCCGGTACTGGGCCGGGTGCAGGAAGATCCGCCAGGCGTCGAAGGGGCGCTCCAGGATCTCCAGCAGTTCGTCGGGGCCGGACACCAGGGCGACCCGGCCGCGCGCCCGGGCCATCGCCGAGACCAGGCCGTCCGCGGGCTGTTCGACGCTCACCGGGGCGGCCGCCCGGGCGTACGCCCGGACGATCTCCCGGTCGATCTCGGCCGGCTCCATCCCGCTCGCCAGGCCGACCAGGACGTCGAACTGCTGCTCCGGCAGCACCCGGTGGAGCGCCTCCAGGTGGGCCTCGTCGGGGAGCAGCCGGATGATCGGCAGGATCTCCTCGTCGACGCCCAGGCTGCGCAGGACCTTGTCGGAGCGGTCGGCGAACAGCCGCCGGGGCTCGTCGGCGGCCAGCGCCTTCAGCGACCGGGAGGCCCGCTCCAGCGCGACGTCGTTGCGGATCTCCACGCCCTGGGTGGCGGCGTTGACCGAGGCCCGGTGCTTGACGGCCCAGTCGTTGGCCTTGTCGTGCGGAAGGACCTTCAGCAGGAGGTAGCCGTCGCCCCGGTCGGCCTTGAGGACGACCCCGCGCCAGTAGTCGGTGATCCTGATGGTCCGGATCCGGGGGTCCCGCTGGTTGGTGAGCTTCTCCAGGTGGACGCCGGCGTGGGTGGCCTCGGTGAACTTCTCGAAGGTCTCGAAGACCCGGCGCTGCACCGGCTTCTCCAGCGCCGCGAACTCCATCAGGAAGTCCCGGTGCATGCCCAGCGTCGCCACCCCGGCCCCCTCGCGCGCCCCGTGCCCGTCCGTCCGGCCGGGCCGTGCGCCTCACTGTACTGGCCCCGGTGATCAGTCGCGGCGGGCCGTCCGGAGGGCGGCCGGACCGGGGTGGCGGTGATCACCTTCGGGGCGGGGGCGGGGGAGAAGGCGCAGGTGGGGGGCTCGGGCGGGGAGGGGTCGGGAGGGACCGGGGGTCGGGGGCGCGGGCGGGCGAAGCTACCATGTGGGCAACACCCTCAGCTCGAAAGATGGACTTGTGACTGTCAACGACGACGTGTTCACGGACTGGAACAACCGCGAGGAGATCGCGGAGTCGATGATCCCGATCATCGGGCGGCTGCACCGGGAGCGGGACGTCACCGTTCTGCTCCACAGCAGGTCCCTGGTGAACAAGTCGGTGGTCAGCATCCTCAAGACGCACCGCTTCGCCCGCCAGATAGCCGGCGAGGAGCTCTCGGTCACCGAGACGATGCCGTTCCTGGAGGCGCTGACCACCCTGGACCTCGGCCCCTCGCAGATCGACCTCGGCATGCTCGCCGCGACGTACAAGGCGGACGACCGGGGGCTGTCGGTGGCGGAGTTCACCGCCCAGGCCGTCGCCGGCGCCACCGGTGAGAACAAGCTGGAGCGCCGGTCCGGGCAGGACGTCGTGCTGTACGGGTTCGGCCGCATCGGGCGGCTGGTCGCCCGCCTGCTGGTCGAGAAGGCCTCGGGCAACGGCCTGCGGCTGAAGGCCATCGTCGTGCGCAACAGCGGTGGCGACGACCTGGTGAAGCGCGCCTCGCTGCTGCGGCGCGACTCGATCCACGGCCAGTTCCAGGGCACGATCACCGTCGACGAGGCGAACAACAAGATCATCGCCAACGGCAACGAGATCACGGTGATCTACTCCGACGACCCGACCAAGGTCGACTACACGGAGTACGGGATCAAGGACGCGATCCTGATCGACAACACCGGCCGCTGGCGCGACCGCGAGGGCCTGTCGAAGCACCTGCGCCCCGGTATCGCCAAGGTCGTGCTGACCGCCCCGGGCAAGGGCGACGTCCCGAACATCGTGCACGGCGTCAACCACGACATGATCAAGCCGGACGAGCGGATCCTGTCCTGCGCCTCCTGCACCACCAACGCCATCGTCCCGCCGCTGAAGGCGATGGAGGACGAGTACGGCGTGGTCCGCGGCCACGTGGAGACCGTCCACTCGTTCACCAACGACCAGAACCTGCTGGACAACTACCACAAGGCCGACCGCCGCGGCCGCTCGGCACCGCTGAACATGGTGATCACCGAGACCGGTGCCGCCTCGGCCGTCGCCAAGGCCCTGCCGGACCTCCAGGCGAAGATCACCGGCAGCTCGATCCGCGTCCCCGTGCCGGACGTCTCCATCGCGATCCTCAACCTCCAGCTGAAGCGGGAGACCAACCGCGAGGACGTCCTGGAGTACCTGCGGAACGTCTCGCTGACCTCGCCGCTGAAGCGCCAGATCGACTTCATCGACTCGCCGGACGCCGTCTCCAGCGACTTCATCGGCTCGCGCCACGCCTCGATCGTGGACGCCGGCGCGACCAAGGTCGACGGCGACAACGCGATCCTCTACCTGTGGTACGACAACGAGTTCGGCTACTCGTGCCAGGTCATCCGGGTCGTCCAGCACATCTCGGGCGTCGAGTACCCGACCTTCCCGGCCCCGGCGGCCTGATCCACCGGTAGCGCGGGACGACGCGGCAGTACGGCGGGGCGGTGACCGGCAGGTCGCCGCCCCGTCGGCGTCCGCGCGCGGGCGGTCGCTATCTTGTGGGGTCACTGACACGGCTGGGGAGGGCATGGGGATGGGTGGTCGGCGGGTGTTCGCCGCGGTGGCGGCGGCCGGGGTGCTGACGGGCGTGCTGGCGGGGTGCTCCTCCGGCGGGTCGAAGGGCGCGGGCGGGGCGGCTGCCGCGGCATCGTCGGCGCCGGGGCCGGGGGCGGCGACGGGTGCGGTGGCCACGGCGACGACCACGGCGGGGGAGTCCGCGTCCGCGGGTGCCCCCGCCCCGGGCGCGACGGGCACCGGAGCCCCCGCACCGGCGCCGACCGCCGCGGTGGAGGCGCCGCACGGGGACCTGGAGACGGCGCTGCTGGACGACAAGGTGGTCGGGCAGGTGCTGCCGGACGCCAAGGCGATGGCCGGATGGGAGGAGGAGAAGCGCAGGGTCGACACCGCCGACCACACCGTCACCTGCGCCGGAGCCGCCGCCGCCTCCTGCGCCGGCAAGCCGCTGAGCGGGTCGGTGCGCTTCTCCTCGGGCGACGTGGTCGTCCGCTTCCTGGTGGACACCCTGCCCAGCCGGGACGCGGCCGCGCAGCGGCTGAAGGAGAACTACGCCTCCTACGCCACCGGGCCGTTCAGGAAGGTCGACACCCCGGCGCTGGGCAGCGAGAGCCAGGCCTTCCAGGGGACGCTGGCCGAGGGCGAGGGCGTCGGCATCGTGGTGCGCTCGGGCACCGTGGTGGCGAGCGTGACCAGCGAGGGCGGTCCGGTGGACGTGGCGGCGACGCGCAGGTTCGCGGTGATGCTGGTGAAGCGGATCGAACAGGCGCAGTCCGGAGCGACGCCGGACGCCGGGCTCGGCATCGGCTGAGCCGCTCCTTCCTGGCCCGGGCACGGCGCTGGGCTGGGCAAACGGATGTCAGTCGGCCGTGATATGTACCTATCTCGTGGCCATCGTCGGGCCATGCGACAGATACCGATGACGTTCGAGGGGGCCCCACATGCCGCTGTTCCGACGCCGCTCCGGCGAGGAGGGCGCGCAGGACCGCTCCGGGTGGCGCGGGTTCGGGCTCGGCCTCGGCCGGCGGGGCACCGGGCAGGGCGCGCCGTCCGGTGGCGGTGAGCCGCGCCTCGACCCGGCGTACGGGGACGACGCGGTGCGCCTGATGCTCCGGCAGGCCGCCGCCGGTGACTGGCCCGCGGTGCGCCCGGTGCTGGCCGCCGCCGACGACGGGGACCTCTCCTTCCTCGTCGGGGCGATCTCCGAGCTGCCCCGGGTCGAGCAGTGGACGGCCCGGGCGCTCGCCGAGACCCCGGACGACACCCTGCTCCTGGCGGTGTCCGGCGCCCGGCACGTCGTCTGGGGCTGGGAGGCCCGCACGGGCGCCCGGGCCAAGGACGTCACCGAGGAGCGCTGGAAGCTGTTCCACAAGCGGCTGGACAGCGCCGAGGAGCAGCTGCTGGAGGTTGCCGAGCGCGAGCCGGCCTGGCAGGTGCCCTGGGCCTTCCTCCAGCGGAGCGCCCTCGGAGCCTCGCTCGGCCCGGACGTCGCCACCACCCGCTTCGAGGCCGCGGTGCGCCGGGCGCCGGCGAACCCCGACCCGTACCGGACCAGGCTCCAGCAGCTGAGCGCCAAGTGGGGCGGCTCGCACGAGGAGATGCACGCGTTCGCCCGGGCCACGATGCTCGCCGCCCCCGAGGGCAGCCCGCTCGGCGAGCTGGTGGCCCTGGCGCACCTGGAGCACTGGCTGGCCCTCCCGGAAGGCGAGGACCGCGCCTACCTGACCAGTCCCGCCGTGGTCTCCGGGCTCCAGGAGGCGGCCTTCCGGTCCGTCCTCCACCCGGACTTCACCCCGGTGCGCGGCTGGCAGCGGAGCTTCAACGCCTTCGCGATGGCCTTCTCCCTCGCCGACCAGCCCAAGACCGCGCGCCTGCTGTTCGACGCGCTGGACGGCTGCGTGACCAGCGCGCCCTGGCACTACCTGGCGGGCGAACCGGTCAAGGCCTTCCGCGTCCACCGCGACCGCTGCGCCTCCGCCCGGCGCTGAGCCGGCATCCGCCGGTCCCACCCACCACCGTCACCCACCCCGCGATCGAAAGAGCCTCCGGTGTCCCCTACCGACAACCCGACGAGTGCGCACACCTTCCAGGTGGACCTGCGCGGCCTGGTGGACCTGCTCTCCCACCACCTCTACTCCAGCCCCCGGGTCTACCTGCGCGAGCTGCTGCAGAACGCGGTGGACGCGATCTCCGCCCGCCGCGCCCTCGACCCCGGGGCGCCGGCCGCGATCACCGTGCGCGCCGACGACGAGCTGTCCGTCACCGACACCGGCATCGGCCTGACCGAGCAGGACGTCCACACCTTCCTCGCCACCATCGGCCGCAGCTCCAAGCGCGATGCCGACGGCCGGCTCGACGGCGCCGGACTGGCCCGCGCCCGCGGCGACTTCATCGGCCAGTTCGGCATCGGCCTGCTCGCCTGCTTCGTCGTCGCCGACGAGATCGCCGTGCTCACCCGCTCCGCCGCCACCCCGAACGCCCCGGCGATCGAGTGGCGCGGCAGCTCCGACGGCAGCTACACCATCCGCACCCTGCCCGCCTCGGCCAAGCCCGAGCCGGGCACCACCGTCACCCTCACCCCGCGCGCCGACGCCGCCGAGTGGACCCGCCCCGGCCGGGTCCTCAGCCTCGCCCGGGACTTCGGCAGCCTGCTGCGCCACGACGTGACGGTGATCGACGCCCACGGCACCGAGCACCCGGTCAACCGCACCCCGCCGTGGGCCGCGCGGCACGCCTCCCCGCTCGCCAAGCGCGACGCGCTCGCCGAGTACTGCCGCGCCGCCTTCGACTTCACCCCGCTCGACACCATCGAGCTGGACCTGCCGCTGGTCGGCCTGCGCGGCGTCGCGTACGTCCTGCCCGACGCCGCCCCGCCCTCGCGCCGCAACGGCCACCGGGTGCACCTCAAGGGCATGCTGCTCTCCGACCAGGCCCACGAACTGCTGCCGGACTGGGCGTTCTTCGTGCGCTGCGTCGTCGACACCGACGGGCTGCGCCCCACCGCCTCCCGCGAGGGCCTGTACGCCGACGAGACGCTGGCCGCCGTCCGGGACGCGCTCGGCGCCCGGATCCGCGACTGGCTGACCGGCCTGTCCGCGAGCGACCCGGCGCTGCTGCACCGCTTCCTGTCCGTCCACCACCTCGCCGTCAAGGAACTCGCCCGCTACGACGACGAGTTGTTGCGGATGATGCTGCCCTGGCTGCCGTTCGAGACCACCGACGGCAACGTCACCCTGGACGAGTTCGCCCGCAGCCACCCGGTGGTGCTGGTGACCCGCACCGTCGAGGAGTTCCGGCAGGTCGCCCCGATCGCCGGGGCGGCCGGGCTCGGCGTGGTCAACGGCGGCTACACCTACGACCGCGACCTGGTGCACCGGCTGCCCGAGATCCGCCCCGGCGTCTCGGTCTCCGACCTCGATCCGGGCACCGTCACCGCGCACCTGGACTCCGTCGACCCGGCCACCGAGCTGGCCGCCGGCGCCTTCCTGGCGATCGCCCGCGAGGTGGTCGGCCGGTTCGACTGCGACGTCGCGCTGCGCAGCTTCCACCCGACCAACGCGCCCGCCCTGCTGCTCGACAACCGGGAGGCCCGGCACGAGCGCACCCGGGCCCAGCTCGCCGACGAGGCGGACGGGCTGTGGGCGGACATCCTGGGCTCGCTGCGCGCCGAGGTGCCCCGCGCCCAGCTGGTGCTCAACCACCTCAACCCGCTGGTGCGCCGCGCCGCCACCGTCACCAGCCGCGAGCTGGCCGTCACCGCCGTCGAGGCGCTGTACGGGCAGGCCGTGCTGATGACCCGCCGCCCGCTCAAGGCCAGTGAGTCGGCCCTGCTCAACCGCTCGTTCATCAGCCTGCTCGATCACGCCATGCTCGGCCACGAGGCGGCCGGCGGCTCCTCCCAAGGCGCCGCCGCCGGCCCCTCCGGCGGCACCGGCTCCGGCACCGGCCCCTCCGGCACCGGTACTGGCACTGGCTCCGGCACCGGCACCGGCACCGGCTCCTCCGAGGGCGACGCCGACGGCGGGAAGGAGGCGTGATGCTGGACACCCCCGACGCGGTGATGGCCGCGCTGCGCGACAACGACGCCCGCCCGTACGGACGGACCAGGACCGTCACCGCCGAGGAACTCGTCGACGCCGCCGAGCAGTTCGACGACACCGGGGTCCGCTCGATGGCCCTGCTGGAGCTGATGGAGGCCTACGAGTACGACGGCGAGCGCAGCAAGAGCCCGGTGGTCTTCGCCCGCGTCCTCAAGCTCTGGGACACCGACCCGGACGGCTTCGGCGAATGGGCGGCGCAGCAGGTGCTCTGGCGCTTCAAGTGGGTCGCCGACGCGCTCAAGGACACCCCGGACGTCCCGCTCTCGGCGATCCGGCGCTGGCACACCGAACTGCGCGACCGCTACCGCGCGGCCGGCCACGACCTCCAGCCGTACTACGCCCAGCGCTACCACCTGGCCGCGCACACCGGCCTCGACGTGCAGGACGCCTACGAGCTGTGGGCGGCCCGCCCCCGCTCCGAGCTGAGCGACTGCCACGCCTGCGAGACCCGTGCCCGCGCCCGGCACTTCCTCGCCGCCGGGGACGACGCCCGGGCGCTGGAGACGCTCGCCCCGGTGCTGGACGGCCGCAGCGGCTGCGAGCAGGAGCCCTACCTGAGCCAGGCCACCGCGCTGCTCGCACAGCTGCGCCAGGGCCGGCTGGACGAGGCCCGCTCCGGCCACCTCGCCGGCTACCGCTACGCCCGCGGCAAGGCCTCGATGCTGCACGCCGTCGGCCTGCACATCGAGTTCTGCGCGCTCTCCGGCAACGAGCCGCGCGGCCTGGAACTGCTCGCCGAGAACCGCGACCTGTTCGCGGTCACCGGCGAGCCCGCCTCCCGGCTGGACTTCCTGACCGGCGTCGAGGTGCTGGCCGCCCAGCTCGCCCGGGCCGGCCACGGCGCGCTCGCGGTCGCCGGCCCGGCCGGCGGCACCTGGACGGTGGACACCCTGCTCGCCCACCTGCGCACCGAGGCCGACGCGCTGGCCGCCCGGTTCGACGCCCGCAACGGCACCGGGGCCGTCAGCGCCGCCCGGCGCGCCAGGCTGGCCGTCGAGCCGCTGCTGGCCGAGCCGCTGGCGCTGGGGGTACGGGCCGCCGCCGCGCCCGAGCTGTCCGCCGCCCCGGCCGCCGCGCCCGCGCCGCGCCGGGTGGTCGAGCCGGAGCCGGAGGACTTCACCGCCCTGGTGCTGCGGGCCCGTGAGCTGGAGCTGCTCGGCCACCCGGACTCCGACCGGCTGTGGAAGCGGGTCGCCGAGCGCGTGGAGACGGCCGGCTTCGTCCACCCGGAGAGCGCCGAGCTGGGCAGCCCCGAGCGGCTGCGCGCCGAACTCGCCGAGCAGCGCGCGCACGAGGCGTTGCAGCGCGACGCGTACGCCGAGGGCAAGGCGGGGCTGCTGGCCGCCGCCGAACTGTTCGAGCGGGCGGGGCTGGCCGGGCCGGCGCTGATGGTGCGCACCCGGGCGCTGATCGCCGACCTGGACGAGCGTGACGGGGCCCCGGGCGGCGGGAACGGTGAGCACGGCGAGGGCGGCGAGGGCGGTGCCCGGCGGGCCGACTGGGCGGCGCTCGACGCCGCGCTGGCCCGGGCCGAGGAACTGCGCGCCACCGGTGAACTGACCGACGACGACTACCTGATCCTGCTCCAGACCCGCGCCTACGCCGCCCACCACGACCTGTCCGAGGCACTGCCCGAGCCCGCCGACGAGGTGGCCGAGCGCTTCGAGGCGGTGGTCGGGGCCTACCGGCAGGCCGCCGTCCGGCTCGGCTCCGAGCGCCGCGCCGCGACGTCCCGGCAGTACACCGCCGACGCCGCCGCCCGCCAGGGCCGGCTGGCCGAGGCGGAGGCCGAACTGCGCGAGGTGCTCGCCCAGTTGGAGGCCGCCGAGCTGCCCTGGCACACCCCCCGGGTGCTCGGCCTGCTCGGTCAGGTGCTGGTGCAGGGCGACCAGCCGGGCCAGGCGGTCGAGGTGTTCCACCGGGCGCTGGCCGAGGCCGTGCGCTGGGGCGACGACTCCTACCCGTACGCGCCGACGTACATGATGCTCGGCCACTCCTGCCTGCGGTCGGGAGACCTCGGCGGGGCGGTCCGGGCGCTGTCGGAGGCGGCCGCGCGCTACGACCGCAAGGGCGCCGAGGCGGTCGAGGAGGCCGCCCAGGTGCGTCTGCAACTGGCCGACGTGCTGCGCGACACCGGCCGGGCGGCGGACGCGGTGGCCGTGCTGGAGTCGGTGCTGGGGGACGCCTCGGCGGCCCGGCTGGACGTCCGGATGGTCGCCCAGGCCAGGCTGGACCTGGCCCGGGGCCTCGGGGAGCTGGAGGAGTACCGGGACGCCGCCGAGGAGTACCTGCGGCTGGCCGACCTGGTGGCCGGCTGGGAGGAGCAGGAGACCCACACCATGGTCGCCTGCGAGGCCGCCCTGGCGCTCGCCCAGGCGGACCGCTGGGAGGCCGCCGAGGCGGCGCTGGCCCGGGCCCGCGAGGCGCACGGCCGTGCCCCGCAGGTCGATCAACTGGCCGCCACCCTGCGGGAGTTCGCCAGGCTGACGATGCGGGCGCAGGGCGCCGAGGGGCTGCCCGTCTCACTCGCCCTGCTCGCCGAGGCGGACGCGGTCGGCGAGGCGGCCGAACAGCGTGGCGAGGAGTACAACTCCTGGTACCTGCGCGGTGGTTCGCGCTACGAGCGGGCGCGCTCGCTGGCCGTCGCCGAACGGTACGAGGAGGCGCTGGCCGAGGTCGAGCGGGCGATCCCGGAGTACGAGGCGGGCGGCGAGCGGGCCGAGTCGCCGCGGGCGGAGTGCGTCCGGCTGGCCGCGCTGATCGAGGGCAGCGACCTCGGCCGCACCGGGGCGGCGGTGGCCCGGCTGACGGCCGGCATCGCGCGCTGCGAGGCGGTCGGGCTGCCGGAGGCGGCGCAGGTGCTGGCGGAGCTGCGGGAGCGGTTCGCCGGGGAGTGAGCCCCGCCGCGTTCCGCCGACGCGGGCGGGGCGCCGGTGGGGCCGCCGGCGGGGCGCGGAGGCCGGGCGGGGGCCCGGGGCCGTGTGTGACCCCGGGCCCCCGCCCGTGCGTACCGGTCGGCCGCTCCGTCAGCAGGGCCCGTCGTCGGCCCAGACGCCCCACTGGCCGCTGGCGGTCGGCACCTCGTTCAGCGTCCACCACTTGGCGTGGTAGTTGCGCGAGTTGTACGAGACCTTGGCCCCGGCGCTGTACGTGGTGCTCGCGCTCCAGACCGGGTTGAGGCAGCCGCCGGTGGTGGTCGGCGCGGGCGAGGTCGGCGGCGGGGTGGTCGGCGGCGGCGTGCTGGGCGGGGTCGCCCCGGCGAACCTCACCGTGTACTTGGTGAAGTCCCAGTCGTTCTGCGCCACGCTGGAGCAGGAGCCGGACAGCCCCGGATCGACGGTGCCCGGGCACTGGCGGTCCCGGTTGACCGACCAGTAGGTGTACCGGGCCAGGCCGTGCGCGGTGGCGAAGTCCAGCACCGTCTGGAAGTCCGCCTGGTGGAAGTACTCGGCGGCGTCGGTGCGGCCGTTCATCATCGAGATGCCCTCGTGGGCGTACGCGGTGGCCTCGTTCCAGCCGAAGGTGGTCTGGAGGATCTGGTTGAACTTCACCAGCGCGTCGGTCTGCGCCGCCGCGCCGTTGAAGCCGCCGTCGAACGGCATGATCGAGAAGTTGTCGGGCGTGAAGCCCTGGGACTTGGCCTCGTTCAGCATCTGGGTGCCGAACCAGCCGGTGCCGGCGTTGGTGCCGGCGGTGGTGACCGAGACGTACAGGCCCGGGTTGTTCTGCTGGAGGATCTTCGCCGCGCCGATCTCGTTGTGGATGGCGGCGGTGTTCTCGTACTCGGGCTCCTCCAGGTCGAAGTCGACCGCCTTGAGGCCGTACTTGGTGATCACCTTCTGGTAGCCGGCGGCGGTCGCCTCGGGAGTGCCGCAGACCTGGCCCAGCTTGGTGCCGTTGTAGCCGCCGACCGACACCGAGACGTCCCCGCCCTTGCCGCGGATGGTCTGGATGACGCTCGGCATGGTGGTGTCGGTGTCGATCGAGGAGGTGCCGCCCCAGGCGGGCGAACAGCTGTTGCTCTGGGCCAGGATGAACGCCAGCTGGAAGGCCTTCTGGCCGGTGGCGTCCATGACGGCGGCGGCGTCCGGCGGGCTGTTGTCCTCGGGCATCAGGTAGGGCGCCGAGGCGTACCAGTTGTTGCCGATGCCTCCGGCGGCAGCGGTCGTACCGGTGGTGTCCGCGGCGGCGGAGCCGGTGCCGGCCAGGGCGGCGGCACCGCCGAGGACCAGGGCGAGCGCGGTCGCCACGGCGAGCGCGGCGCGGCGGGGGCGGCGTCGGCGTGGTTCCGGCGAGGTGGGGGTGGGGTGGGGTGGGCGTGCGCGTTCCATTGGAGGCCTTTCCAGGAAACGGCGGTGGGGGAAGTGCCCGTTCGCGCCGGAGGTGGGGGTGGCGCGGCGGCAGGCCGAACTGCCCGGGGGCGACGGGTGGTTGCCGCAGGCTCTCACTGGTATAGACCTCTCCTCGCGCGCCGGTCAAGACCCGGTGGAGGGGCGGCGCGGCGGCGCCCCGCCACGCTCAGACCCCGCCATGTTCACTCCCCGTCGCGCTCGGCTCCCGCCACGGCCCAGGCCCCGCCGCGCTGAGCCCCTGCCACGCTGAGCCCCTGCCGCGCTCAGGTCCCGGTCGTGAAGCCCGCCGCCACCCCCGCCAGCAGTCCGCTGACCGCCGGGGACCACGGGCGGCCGGTCGGACCGGTCAGCGACAGCGTCCGGTGGACGGCGGGCCGGATCGGGACCAGGACGCAGTCGGCCGGCAGCATGGTCAGCGCCAGCGCCGGCATCATCGTGACCCCGACGCCCGCGTGCACCATGCCGATCAGCGTGTTCAGGTCGCGGATGCGGTGCCGGGGCGTGAAGCGTGCGCCGGCCCGCCGGTAGGCCTCGCGGACGTGGCGCTCGCAGCCGCCCTCCGAGAGCAGGAAATCGTCATCCTCCAACTCCGCGACGTGGACGGTCGGTTGGCCGGCCAGCGGATGGTCGCGGCGCAGCAGCGCGTGCATCGAGTCACGGCCGAGCGCGACCGCCCCGGGTGGCAGCGGCCCGGGGTCCACCAGGACGGCGGCGTCCACCGTGCCCGCCTCCAGCCAGGCCGGCAGCTCGTCGTCCTCGCCCTCGAAGACCCGGACGGTCACCTGGGGGTGGGCCGCCCGCCACTCCCGCAGCAGTCCGGGCAGCAGCGCCTGGCAGACGGTGGTCGGCGCCGCCAGCCGTACGGTGCCGGTCAGACCGCCGCGGTGCCGGGTGGCGATCGCGCGGACGGCGGTGGCCGAGGCGACGGCCGTCCGCGCGTGCGGCAGGACCTGCTCGCCCAGCGGGGTGGGGCGGCACGGGCTGGAGCGCCGCAGCACCGGCGCGCCGAGGGCGCGCTCCAGCGCGGCGACGGCGTGCGAGACCGCCGACTGACTGATGCCCAGTTCGTCGGCGGCCGCGCCGAAGCCGCCGGTGTCGGCGACCGCGACCAGCGCGCGGAGCTGGGCCAGATTGACGTCCGGGGTCATGAGGGTTCCTCATCGCGGGTGTGGTGCCACTTGTTGGACTCATGCTGTGCCGCTGCGCCACGCTCTGTCCAGGAAGCTCCCGGCCGGAAGGGCTCTGCCCGGGGAGCTTCAGCTTCGCCCACGGACTCCTGTCCCGAGGGCGCTGTCCGGAGCGGGCTGCCCACAACACGCTGTCCAGGAGACGCGACGGAAGTACGGAGGTGGTCGGGGTGCGGCGCTGGTTGCCGGGCTTCGTGGCACTGTCGGCGATCTGGGGCGCCAGCTTCGCCCTGATCAAGGTGGCGGTCGAGGCGGGGGTGCCGCCGCTGTGGGTGGCGCTGTGGCGCTGCCTGCTCGGCGCCGCCGCGCTGTGGGCGGTGCTGCTGGTGCGCCGCGAGCCGGTCCCGCGCGACCGGGCGCTGTGGGGGCACTCGGCGGTGGTCGCGGTGCTGCTCAACAGCGTGCCGTTCACCCTGTTCTCGTTCGGCGAGACCAGGGTCAGCTCGGTGCTCGCCGGGGTGGTGAACGCGACCACCCCGCTGTTCACCCTGCTGTTCGCGGTGCTGACCGTCCGGGAGGAGCGCCGCCCGGGTGCCCGCCGGCTGGCCGGGCTCGGGCTCGGCTTCGTCGGCGTGCTCGTCGTGCTCGGGGTCTGGCACGGCCTCGGCACCGGGGCGAGCGCCGGGGCACTGGCCTGCCTGGCCGCGGCCTGCTGCTACGGCGCGGGCTTCGCCTACCTGCGCCGCTTCCTGGCCGGCCGCCCGGAGTCGGTGACCACCCTCTCGGTGCTCCAGATCACCTGTGCCGCAGCCGAGCTGGCGCTGGTGGCGCCGCTCGCCGCGGGCCCGCCGCGCTGGCCCGGCGCCGGTGCGGCCCTCGCCCTGCTGGCCCTCGGCGCGGTGGGCACCGGCCTGGCCTACCTGCTCAACCTGGGGCTGGTGCGCGGCGCCGGAACGACGGTGGCCTCCGCCGTCACCTACGTGATCCCGCTGTGGTCGACGGCCGTCGGCGCGGCCTTCCTCGCCGAGCCCGTCGGCTGGAACGCCCTGGCCGGCGGCGCGCTGGTGATCGCCGCCGTCGCGCTGACCCGGCCGCGCCGGGCCCCCGCACCGGCCCCGAAGGAGCGTCAGCCGGTCGGTTAGGGTGGTCGGAATGAGCGAGGGGGACCAGCGGCCCGGGGCCGTACGCGAGGCGCTGCGGGCCGATCCGCTGCGCTTCCCGTTCACCCGCTGGGTGCCGCGCTGCTGGGCGTACCTGCTCGGCGGCGCCCTGCTCGGACCGCTGCTGCTGGTGGTCGTCGCGGCGCTGCTGGTGCTCGGCCTGGGCCTGTCGGTGGTCGGCGTCGGGCTGCCGGTGCTGGTCGCGCTGGCGCTCCTGGGCATCCCGGCCGCCGCCGTGGCCCGGTGGCGGCTGCGCCTGGTCGAACCGCTCCCGCTGCCCGATCCGCACCGCGCCCTGCCCGGGGCGGGCCGCCGCGCCCGGGTCCGCACCCGGCTGCGCGAGCGGGCCACCTGGCGCGAACTCGCCCACACCGCGCTCGCCTCGACCGTCCTGGCCGCCGCCTCGCTCGGCTTCACCGCGCTGCTGGCCTGCTCCGCCCTGTACGTCCTCTCCCCGCTGGTGGTCTGGGCGCTCGCCCCGGAGACCGTGATGCTGCTTCCCGGGCACGCCGTCCCCGGGCCGCTCGCGGCCCTGCCGTTCAGTGCCGCCGGGCTGGCCGGCCTGCTGCTCTGCGCGTACGCCGGGGCGCTGCTGGCCTGCGCCGAGGTCGCGCTGGCCCGCTTCCTGCTCGAGCCCCGGGAGGACGACCTCGGCCGCCAGGTGGTCGAACTCACCCGCTCCCGGGCCCGGCTGGCCGACGCCTTCGAGGCCGAGCGGCGGCGGATCGAGCGCGACCTGCACGACGGGGCGCAGCAACAGCTGGTCGCGCTCAGCATGACTCTCGGGCTCGCCGAGTACGAGCTGCGCGACCAGGAGGGCCGGGCGGCCGAACTCGTCACCCGGGCGCGCGGCGAGGCCCGGCAGGCCCTGGCGCAGCTGCGCGAACTGGTGCGCGGCATCCACCCGCAGGTGCTCACCGACCACGGGCTCGCCGCCGCCGTCGCCGAGGTGGCGCTGCGCCACCCGATCCCGGTGGCCACCGACATCGTCCTCCCGGAGCGGCTGCCCGCCCTCGTGGAGGCCACCGCCTACTTCACCGTCACCGAGGCGCTCACCAACGCCGCCAAGCACAGCGGGGCCGGCGCGATCACCGTCCACGGGCGGGTCACGGGCGGCCGGCTGGTCGTCCGGGTGACGGACGACGGCCGCGGCGGGGCGGACCCGGCCGCCGGGGCCGGGCTGGCGGGACTCGCCGACCGGGTGGCACTGCTGAGAGGACGGCTGATGGTGACGAGCCCGGTGGGCGGCCCGACGACGCTGCGGCTGGAGGTGCCGTGCTGAGGGTGGTGATCGCCGAGGACGCGGTGCTGCTGCGCGCCGGACTGGTCGAACTCCTCGCCCTGGGCGGCCACTCGGTGACCGCCGCGGTCGGCGACGCCGGGGCGCTGACCGCGGCGGTGGACGCCGACCGGCCGGACATCGTGGTCACCGACGTCCGGATGCCCCCCGACCACACGGACGAGGGCCTGCGCGCGGCCCTCGCCCTGCGCGAGCGCCACCCGGGCCTGCCCGTCCTGGTGCTCTCCCAGTACGTGGCCACCCCGTACGCGGCCCGGCTGCTCGCCGCCGCCGGCGCCCAACCGGCCGGTCTGGGCTACCTGTTGAAGGACCGGGTCGGTGACGTCGCGGACTTCCTGGACGCGCTGCGGCGGGTCGCCGGCGGGGAGACGGTGATCGACCCCGAGGTGGTCCGGGTGCTGCTGCGCGGCCAGTCGGCCGACCGCCCGCTGGCCCGGTTGACCCCGCGCGAGCGCGAGGTGCTGGCACTGATCGCCGAAGGCCTCAACAACCAGGCGGTGGCGGCGCGGTTGAGCATCACCGAGGCCTCGGTGGTGAAGCACTGCGGCAACATCTTCATGAAGCTGGACCTGGATCCGACCGACGGCAACCGGCGGGTGCTCGCGGTGCTGGCACACCTGCGCGGGGCGGCTGGGTGACGGATCACCCCCTTGTCACGGAGGTCGCGGTGCCGGAACGATGGCGTCATGGCACGGACACCGGAACCGCAGAGCGCGATCGTCAACCGCATGCTCAAGGGCGAGGCGACCAGGGAGGACACCACCACGGCCCAGGCCAACTTCCTGCTGTGGCTGCGCCAGGAATGGTCCGGGGACGGGGACTTGGCGCTGGCCACCTGCGAGAAGACGCTGACGGAGGCCGGGGGCGAGGAGTGGCGCTCGGTCCCGGAGCGTGATCTGTCCGCCCACGTCTGGCTGTTCAGCTTCTCCTGCCCGAGCCGGGAGGACCTGGCGGGCCAGGCCCGGAACTGGGTGTCGGCGGTCCGCGCCAACGGCGGGGCCGCCGCGATCGCCCGACTGGTCAGGCACCTGCGGGGGCAGCCGGAGTGAGGGGCGCGCCCGGGCCGGGCAGCGGTGCCCGCGGGTCGAGCAGCGCGGCGAGCCGCCGCGCCGAGGCCTCCCAGCTCCAGTGCTCCTCGGCCCAGCGCCGCCCCGCCGCCCCCGTCCGGGCGCGCTCGGCGGGTGGGGCGAGCAGGATCCGGGTCAGGGCGGCGGCGACCTCGGCCGGGGAGCGGCCGTCGACGACCGTGCCGGTGACGCCGTCGAGGACGGTGTCCGGTGCGCCGCCGGAGCGGCCGGCCACCACCGGCAGCCCGGCCGCGGCCGCCTCCAGGTAGACGATGCCGAGGCCCTCGGCCTCCAGGCCCAGCCGGCGGGTGCGGCAGGGCATCGCGAAGACGTCCGCCCCGGCGTAGTGGGCGGCCGTGGCGGCGTGGTCGAGGCCGCCGGTGAACACCACGCTGCCCGGCTCGGTCAGCCGCAGGGCCAGACCCCGCAGCCGGTCCTCGTCCGGGCCCCGGCCGACCAGCACCAGGGTGGTCCCCGGCACGGCCCGGCGGATCGCGGGCAGGGCGCGGATCAGCACGTCCTGGCCCTTGCGAGGGACCAGCCGCGCCACGCAGAGGATCACCGGCGACCCGCCCGGGCTCCGGTGGCCGTCCCGGCCCGGGGCGCCGGCCGGCCGGAAGACCGAGGTGTCGACGCCGGGCACCAGGCGCGCCAGCCGGGCGTCCGGGCCGAGCGCCGGGGCGATCCGGGCGCGGGTGTAGTCGCCGAGGTAGGTGACCACGTCCGTACCGCGGCCGATCCGGCGCAGCAGGCCGCGGGCGCCCGGGGTGCGGGCCCACCAGATCTCGTGGCCGTGGGTGGTGGCGACGGTGCGCCGGATGCCGGGCGCCAGCCGCCGCAGCCCGGGCGCCATCGCGGCGAGCGGCGCGGCGGCGCCGAACCAGACCCGGTCGCAGCCGTGGGCGCGGGCGATCCCGGCGGCCCGGCGGGTGACCCGCGGGGTGGGCAGCAGGGTGCGGGCGCGGTCGCGGATCACCGGGTAGGGGAGAGCGGCGTCATGCCGCCGCGCGCCGGGCTCGGCCGAGGTGTAGACGACGACGTCGTGGCCGGGCAGGCGGTCGGCCATGGCCCGGACGAAGGTCTCGATGCCGCCCTGGCGCGGCGGGAAGTCGTTGGTGACGACGAGGGTGGTGCCCATGGCAGGCCTTTCGGAGCGGAGAACGGTGCGGGGAGCGGAGCGGAGAACGGGACGGGGGGCGGATCGGGGAGCGGGAGGGGGAGCAGGACGAGCAGGAGCGGCAGCGCGAGGTAGCCGAACCGCCCGGCGGGCGCGAGCAGGAAGGCCGCCGACAGCCCCAGGGCCAGCCGGTGCGCCGCGGCCCTCGCGGTGCGGGGCGGGTGGGTGAACAGCGAGGCCCCGACGGCGAGTCCGGCGAGCAGCAGCAGGCCGACGGCGGCGTACCAGCCGGGCGCGCCGAGGCCGGCGAGCAGGCGCCCGGGCAGTGGGCTGGCGGCCGGGGTGGGCAGTCGGCCGCGCCCGGTGGGGAAGGCGAACACCTGCTCCACCAGCGGCCCTGGCGCGCGCAGCGCCACCGGCAGCACCGCCACCGCCGCCGCCCCCACCGCGAGGGCCGCCCCGCGCAGGGCCGCGCGCCGCCCGGCGGTGGCCGCCAGCAGGGCTGCCACCACGGCGAGCGCGGGCCAGGCCGTCCACTTCAGCGAGCAGGCGGCGGCCAGGGCCCAGCCGGCCGCCACCGGCCGCCGTTCGGCGGCGCGGACCAGGGCCAGCAGGCAGAGACCGGTGAGCGGCAGGTCGACCCCGCTGACGCACAGCGGCAGCGCGACCAGCGGCGAGGCGATGAGCGCGGCGGCGCCGAGCCGGCGCCCGGCGGGCACCGCCCGCAGCACGCAGACGAGGAACACCGCCGCGCACCAGAGCCGGGCGTCACCCAGCGCCCCACTGCCCGGGGAGGTGTCGCCCAGCAGCGCCCGGGGCAGGCCGAGCAGGGCCATCCCCGGCAGGTACGGGGTGTACTCCGCGACGGAGCCCGGGTCGGCCAGGTACGGCGTGCCGGTGCGCAGCAGCAGCGAGCCGGCGCGCTCGACCACCCCGACCTCGCTCTGCCCCCGTCCGTCCAGGACCAGGACGCCCAGCGGCACCAGCACCGCCCCGACGGCCGCGACCGCCACCGACAGCTCACGCCCGCGCCGCCGCGACAGCACCGCGGCGAGCGCCGCGAGCAGGTACCCGCAGGCCGCCCAGAGCCCCCAACTCCGGTGCGGCCCCAGCCCGGACAGCAGCGGGAACGCCCCCGCCCACGCCGCCGCGACCAGCCATCCGCCGCCCCACCACCAGGTCCTTTTCGTCACCCCCTCATTGCATCGGCGCGGCTCGGCGGGGTCATCACGGCCAGGTCGAGTCCGATGGTCGGGTTTCCCCTACCACCGGGTGCCGCGCCACGGGTGCCGCGCCACGGGTGCCGCGCCATGGGCGCCGCGCCCCGGCCGGTGCGCCGGAGCGCACGCCCGCCTGCACTGACGTTCGGTGGCCGATGGACTACTGATCGTCCCTGCCCGGCCGCTATCCTCGCCGTGTGCGGAGGTCGTGGGGTGCGGCGGTGGAGCGGGCGCAGGGCCGGTTGGCCGCGGGGCCGCGGTTGCGGGCGGTCGAGCCGGGTGAGGAACGGCGGTTCGCCCTCTGGGACTTGGCGTCCCTGGTGGAGGGCGAGCTGGGCGAGCGGGTGGACCCGGACGAGCTGGCGCCGGAGGCGGAACGCGGGTGGCGGGAGCGCCTGGGCGAGAGCGGGCGGGAGTGGCCGGGCGGGGAGCTGTACCGGCGCCGCTACTGGATCCGGGACGAGGCCGGCGCGGTCGTCGGCACCGTCGCCGTGGACAACTGGACCAAGGGCCCGAGCCAACTCGCCGTCTCCTCCCTCTACGTGACCCCGTCGGCGCGCGGCCGGGGCCTGGCCGCCGCCGCGCTGGACGCGGTGTACGAGGCGGCCACCGCCGAGGGCCTGCCCGGGTTCCGGCTGGAGGCGCACTGGACCTGGCAGCCGGCCGTCCGCTACTACCTGCGCCGGGGCCTGTGGGTGGTGGGCTGGAAGCACTCGCTGTCCTTCGCCCGGATGCCCCAACTCCCGCCGCACCGGGTGCGGGAGGCGGACGGGCGGCTGCTCCTGCTGGTCGCGGACCGGTCGCGCGGCTGGGTGCCGATACTGGCCGCCGCGCAGGAGGGCCGCTGGCTGCGGCTGGACGAGACGGCGGACTACCGGGGCTGCGACGGCTGGGTGCACGAGTACGCCCGCTCCACCCTGGCCCTGTGCCTGGCGCTGGCCGGACGGCCGCTGGTGCGCGGCCCGCAGTGGTGGGCGGAGGCCTGGCGCTGGTCGGACGCCGGGGAGCCGGAGGGACTGGCGTACCGGATCGAGGAGTTCGAGCGGGCCGCCCGGAAGGCGGGCCGGCGGTTCGTGAGCCCGTACCGCCCGGTGGTGCGGCCGGAGTCCGTGGCCGCCCCCTCGCCGCAGCCGGAGTCCGGGGCCGCTGCCCTCTCCCCGCAGCCGGAGCCCGGGTCCGTCCCCTCGCCGCACCCGGAGCCCGGGGCCGCCGCCCTCTCCCCGCGGCCGCCCGCGCCGCCGCCCCGGCAGCTGGCAGACTCGGGGGATGGCTGAGATCGAGATCGACGGCACCCCCGCCGACCCGGCGCGACTGGCCGCGCTGGGGCTGCTCAACTACGGGCACTTCACCACCCTGCGCGCCGAGGCGGGCCGGGTGCGCGGGCTGTCGCTGCACCTGGACCGGCTGGTCCGGGACTGCCGGGTGCTGTTCGGCGCCGAGCTGGACCGGGCGGTGGTGCGCGAGCGGATCGCCGCGGTGCTGCCCGCCGACGGCACGCCGGTGACCGTCCGGGTCACCGTGTACGACCCGGCGCTCGGCCTGGAGCGCCCCGCCTCCCCGGCCGCGCCCGCCCTGCTGGTGACCACCCGTCCGGCCGCGGCCGCCGCGCCCGCCCCGCTGCGGGTCCGCACCACCGCCTACCGGCGGGAGCTGCCGGAGGTCAAGCACGTCGGCCTGTTCGGGCTGGTCCACCACCGGCGGCAGGCCCAACTCGCCGGGTACGACGACGTGTTGCTGGTCGACGAGGAGGGCCTGGTGGTCGAGGGCGCGACCTGGAACGTGGGCTTCCTGGCCGGCGGCGAGCTGGTCTGGCCGCAGGGCCCGAGCCTGCCCGGCGTCACCGAGGCGCTGCTGTCCGGCGCGTACCGGGGCCCGCAGTCCCGCGAGCCGCTGCCCGCCGCCGGGCTGGACCGCTTCGCCGCCGCCTTCGCGGTGAACGCGGGCGTCGGGGTGCGCCCGCTGGCGGCCGTGGACGGCACCGCCTTCGACCCGGCCCATCCGGCGCTGGCCGAGCTGCGAGCCGTCTACCTGGGGGTTCCCGCCGAACCGGTGGGGGGATAACCCCACCCCCGGTCCGCCGGTGGCCCGCATGGTCCGCGGTGCCGGGGCTTCCTAGGTTGGAGCGCGTTGACGACGAGCGACGCAGCACCGAAGGAAGGCCCATCCATGGCACGCCGCCAAGACCGCCGCAGGACCGAGCAGCACGGCACCGACGCGTACGGCACCGAGCAGCACGGCACCGACCCGTACGGAACGGCGCCCCACGGGTCCGCGCCGTACGGATCGGCGGCGCAGCCGGCCCCCGCGATCGAACTGCGCGGGGTGTGCCGCGGCTACGGGCGCGGTGAGGCGCGGGTGGAGGCGCTGCGCGGGATCGACCTGGCGCTCGCCCACGGCAGCTTCACCGCGGTGATGGGCCCCTCCGGCTCCGGCAAGTCCACCTTCCTCCAGTGCGCGGCGGGCCTGGACCGCCCGGACTCCGGGCAGGTCCGGCTCGCCGGCGAGGACATCACCGCGCTGAGCGAGAACCGGCTCACCGAGCTGCGCCGCAGCCGGATCGGCTTCGTCTTCCAGTCCTTCAACCTGCTGCCCTCGCTGTCCGTCGAGCAGAACGTGCTCCTTCCGCAGCGCCTCGCCGGGGAGCGCCAGGACCGCTCCCGGGCGCGGCAGTTGCTGGAGCGGGTGGGCCTCGGCGAGCACGCCCGGAGGCGGCCCGGCCAGCTCTCCGGCGGCCAGCAGCAGCGGGTGGCGATCGCCCGCGCGCTGATCACCCGACCGGACGTGCTGTTCGCGGACGAGCCGACCGGCGCGCTGGACACCCGGACCGCCCACGAGGTGCTGACCCTGCTGCGCCAGGCGGTGGACTCGCTCGGGGCGACCGTGGTGATGGTGACCCACGACCCGGTGGCGGCCTCCTTCGCCGACCGGGTGCTGTTCCTGGCCGGCGGCGCCCTCGTGGACGACCTGCCGCACCCGAGCCCGCAGGCCGTCGCTGACCGGATGGTCGCCCTGACCGCCCGCCCGGTGGGAGTGGCGGCATGACGAACGGACTCGCGCGCGCCTCGGTGCGCTTCCGGCCCGCGTCCTTCGTGGGCACCCTGGTCGCCCTGCTGCTGGGCGCCGCCGTGGTGGTGGCCTGCGGCACGCTGTTGCAGACCGGCCTGACCGCCGGCCTGGAGACCGACCGGTACGCGGCCGCCCCGGTGGTGGTCGCGGCCGAGCAGTCGGTGACGATCCACCGGAAGGTCGGCGAGGACACCGAGACCATCGAGCAGGCCACCCCGGAGCGGGCCCGCACCGACGCCGCGCTGGTGGGCCGGATCGCCGCGCTGCCCGGGGTCGCCGCGGCCCGCCCGGACACCGCCTTCCCGCTGCCCGCCACCGGCCCGGCCCCGGCGCTGACCGGCCGCGGCTTCGGCGCGCTCGGCATCGCGGGGCCCGCCGACACCCTGGTCGAGGGCCGTGCGCCCGGCGCGAACGAGGTGGTGCTGGACGCCGGCACGGCGCGCGCCGCTCACCTCGCGCCCGGCGCGAGCCTCACGCTCACCGCGCCCGGCGGCACCGCGAGCTACCGGGTCTCCGGCTTGGCCGCCGCCCAGCAGGCCGGCCCCACCGCCTGGTTCGCCGACGCCACCGCCGACCGCCTCTCCGGCCACCCCGGCCGGGTCGACGCCATCGCCGTGCAGCCCCGCGAGGGCGTGTCCACCGCCGCGCTCGCCGCCCAGGTCCGCCAGGCCGTCGGCGGCGCGGCCGAGACCTTCACCGGGGACGGCCGGGGCGCGGTCGAGCACCCCGCCCTCGGCGGTGCCCGCGAGACGCTGATGGCCCTCGGCGGCAGCTTCGGCGGCTACGCCACCATGACGGCGGTCTTCGTGGTGATGAGCACCGTCGCCCTCGCCACCGGCCAGCGCGCCCGGGAGTTCGCCCTGCTGCGCGCGATCGGCGCCACCCCGCGCCAGATCCGCCGCACCATCGCCGCCGAGGCGGTGCTGGTCGCGCCGGTCGCCGCCGCGCTCGGCATCCTGCCCGGACTCGCCCTCGCCCGCTGGTGGTTCGGCCAGCTGGTCGAGCGCGGCGCCGTCCCCGAGGGCGTCCGGCTGGCCGTCGGCCCGCTGCCGATGCTCGCCGCCGTCCTCGTCTGCACCCTCGCCGCGCTGACCGCCGGCTTCCTGGCCGCCCGCCGGCCGTCCCGGATGCGCGCCGCCCAGGCGCTCGGCGAGGCCGCCCTTGAACCGCCCCGCCCGGGCAAGGTGCGCACCGTCCTCGGGCTGGTCTTCACCGCCGGCGGCACCGCGGCCGCCGTCGTCGCCGCCACCGCCCTGGACGGCGCCACGGCCGCGCAGACCGCGCTCGGCGTGGTGATGTGCTACATGACGGCCGTCGCCCTGCTCGGCCCCTGGCTGGCCCGGGCCGCCGCCGTGGTGCTCGGCGCCCCGCTGCGGGCCGGCGGCGCGGCCGGCTCGCTGGCCGCCGACAACACCCGCGCCAACGCCCGCCGACTGGCCTCCGCGATCACCCCGATCGTCCTGGTCACCGCCTTCTGCGGCACCCTGCTGGTGCTCCAGAGCACCGTGCGCCACACCAGCGGCGAGAACGTGCGGGCCGGCGTCACCGCCGACCACGTCGTCGGCGCCACCGGTTCCGGCCTGCCCGCCGGGACCGCCGAGCGGGCGGCCGGCGTGCCCGGGGTGGACACCGCCGTCGGCGTGCTGCGCACCGGCGTCGTCTACGAGAACGCGGGCCAGCTGGGCTCCGCCCCCGTGCTCGGCGTCGACGGCGACCCGGCCCGGCTGCCGAAGGTGCTCGACCTGGGCGTGCGCAGCGGCTCGCTCGCCGACCTCGGGCGCGCCCCCGACACCATCGCGCTGAGCACGATCATGGCCGACGCCTTCGGCGCGAAGGTCGGCGACCGGGTGCCGCTCTGGCTCGGTGACGGCACCGCCGTCCGGCCCGCCGTGGTCGCGGTGTACGAGCGCGGGCTCGGCGTCGGGCAGGCGGTGCTGCCCCGGGCCGCGGTGGCCGGGCACGTCACCGCCGGGTACGACAGCCAGGTGCTGGTGGCCGACGCGCCCGGCGCCGACCGCGCGGCGGTGGCCGCGGGGCTGGGCGGGCTGCCCGAGGCGGCCGTCACCGACCGGGCGGGATTCGTCGCCCAGTCCGACAAGGACCTGGAGCTCAGCGGCTGGGCCAACACCGTGATGGCCGCCGTGCTCGGCGGGTTCGCCGCCGTCAGCGCCGCCAACACCCTGGTGATGACGGTCCTGGACCGGCGCCGCGAGGTGGCACTGCTGCGGCTGGCCGGGACCACCCGCGGCCAGGTGCGCGGCATGATGCGCTGGGAGGCGCTGCTGGTGGCCACGGCCGGGCTCGCGGTCGGCGCGGTGATCGCCGGGATCACCCTGGTGCCGGTCACCCGGGGCGTGGCGGGCTCCGCCCCGTACGTTCCGCCGATGCTCGCCCTGCCCCTGGCCGCCGCAGCGGTGCTGCTCTGCCTCGGCGCGACCGGGCTGCCGGTGCGTGCCCTGCTGCGGACCAGGCCGGCGGCGCTGGGATCGGTGCGGCAGTAGCGGGCCGCGACGGGCTCGGAAGGGGTGCCCTCGGGAACGGCCTGAGGGCACCCCTTTTCTTCGGGCGGCCGTGGCGGACTCACGGTGTGGTGGGCACCCGGCGGTCGCTGCGAGGACTCCGGCCGAGCTCCTGCGGCGGGGCCCGCGCCCGGGGCTGCTAAGTTGAACGCGTTCAATTCCATGGTCGTGGAAGGGGGAGCCATGAGGACGGTCCCTGCGAGTGCCCTCCGGGGCTCGTCGCGCTGGCGATGGGTGTGTTCGCCGTGCCGGTGGTGCTCCTCGGCGTCCGGGACGGCTTCCACGCCTCGGGCCTGTACGCCGTCGTGGCGGTCTGCTTCCTCCCGTGCCAGGCGGCGCTCCTGTGGTCCGGGCCGGCCGGCTTCCGGGCCGCCACCGTCGTCGCCGGGTGCGTGATGGGGCCCGTGGCGGTGCTCGCCGGGCTGTACCTCCTCTGGGCCGGCGCGGGGCTCGGCCGCCTGGGCGGGGCCCTGGTCGGGCTCGCGCTGCCGGTCGCGACGATCGCCTCGCTGGTCGGCGCCTTCCAGCGGGCCGGGGGCCTTCACCGCGGCCTCCGCTCCGCCGTGGTCGCCCGGTCGGTGGCCGTCCTCTCGCTCGTCGGCTGGGCCCTGCTGATCTTCGCCTCGGGCCCGCCCACACCCGGCGTGCCGGGCTGAACCCCGGTGCGCCCCGAGCCGCCGCACCGGGACGGCCGGGCGGCGCGGCGGCCCGATGCGGCGGCCCGATGCGGCGGGGAAACGCGGCAGTCACCGGCCGGGCGTCCGAAGCGGCCGGACCGCGGCGATCAGCAGGGCGGCCGCGACCAGGAGCCCGGCGGCGTGGAATGGGCCGGTGCTCCCGGCCCCGGCGCCGAGGGCGGTCGCGGCGAGCAGCGGGCCCGTCGTGGCGCCCGCGTTGAGCGCGGCGGTCGCGTAGGAGCCGGCCATCGTGGGCGCACCGGCGGCCTCGTACAGGACCCGGGTGATCAGCGTGCCGCCCGTGGCGAAGGACAGCGCGCCCAGCAGGAACACCAGGGGGGAGCAGCACGGCCGGTTCGCCCGCCGACCCGGCCAGGGCGGGCCAGCCGGCCAGCAGCAGTGGGCCGCAGATGGCGAGGAGCGGGCCGGGGCGGCGGTCCGCCAGCCGCCCGGCGACGGTGACGCCGACGAACGACCCGGCTCCGAACAGCACCAGCGCGACCGGGACCCACAGGTCGCCCAGCCCGGCCGGGCCGGTCACCACGGGGGCGAGGAAGGTGAAGCCGCCGAAGGTCGCCGCGTTCACCAGCGCGGCGAGCAGCATCGCCCGCAGCAGCTCCGGGCGGCGCAGCTCGGCGAGCTCCGCGCGCAGTGCCGGCGAGCCCTGGCCGGTCGGCGTGGCAACGGGGGGAAGGCCCTTGGCGATGCCCACGGCGGCGGGCAGGCAGAGCAGCGCGACGGCCCAGAACGCCGAGCGCCACCCGAACAGCGCGCCCAGCACCGCCCCGCCCGGGACACCGGCCACCGTCGCGATCGTCGTCCCGGACAGCAGCACCGCGAGCGCCCGCCCCTTGCGGTCCGCCGGCGCCATCGCGGCGGCGGTGGTCAGGGCGACGGCGAGGAACCCCGCGTCGGCGAGCGCGGCCACCACCCGGGTGGCGAGCAGCACCGGGAAGCTCGTGGTGACGGCGCCTACGGCGTGGGCCGCCGCGAAGGCCAGGACGAAACCGAGCAGGCTGCCGCGACCGCTCCGGCCGCGCGCGAACGCGGCCATCAGCGGCGCGCCGACGGCCATCCCGACCGCGAAGGCGGCGGTCAGCCCGCCGGCCGCACCGACGCTGACGCCGAGGTCGGCGGCGAGGCCGGGCAGCAGGCCGGCCAGCATGAACTCCGAGGTGCCCATGGCGAACACGGCCAGGGCGAGCAGATAGAGGGGGAGGGGCATCGAGGGGCTCCGAGGAAGGGCGGTGGGAACGAGGGAGGGAATCTCGTCACCGCACGCTCAGCCCCCGGGCGGCGCAGGCGCGGCGCTCGCCCGGAACCAGGCCCTGTCCGGGGCCTGGGTGGTCCGGGTCTTCAGGGGGCTGACGGCGCGTGACCGAAAGCCCCCACCCTGGATGCCTCGGGGCTCGACATGCCGGCAGGCTATCCGGCCGTCGGCTTCCGAAGCATCCGGTTTTTCCGCGCTCCCCGGCGGCCCGGGCGCCCGCCTGTCCGCCTGTCCGCCGCCGCCGGTCCGCCGCCGGTCCGTCGCCGCCGGGAACGGCCCCTCCGGGGGATTCCGGTCGGCCTAGGGTGTCCGGGAACCTGGGGGGTTGACGGAGCGTCGGAGGACGATCGGCGGGGTGCCGGCGACAGCCGCCGTGCTGCCGTTGCTGCTGGGTGCGAGGGCCGGTGGGAGAGCCGCTCGGGCGGGCGGGGGCTGGTGGTGGACGCGCTGAACCGGCCGCTGCCGCTGCTCGGTGCGGCCGTCGTCCTGCTGCTGGTGGGGGCCTGGGTCCGGGGTCGGCTGGACGCCGTCGGCCGGGCGGTGGCGGTGGTCGGGGGTGCCGGACCGCTGCCGGTGCTGGGCGGCTCGGTGCTGCACGGCCTCGGCGCCGAGCAGGTGCGGGAGGACCCGGGCCGGCTCGCCAGGGCGGGCGGACCACGTGCTGGTCGTGGTCCGGCACGGCGGGCCCGGTGCGGAGACGGAGAGCCGATCCTGGGAGGTCCGGTGGGAGACCGGGAGCGGCTGGTCGACCCGCCGCTGGTCGCTCGCCGCGATGGGTGAAGGGTTCCCGGGTGGTGAGGGCAGGTTCGAGTCGGCGGCCTGGACCGGCGACGGCTGGATCACGATCGCCACCGCCACCGGGGCCTGGGTGTTCCGGGTCGACCCCGGGAGCGGCGAGCCGACTTCGGCGGAGGGCGACGCCGGCCACGGCTGACGCGGGCGCGGCCGGAGCCACCGGCCGCGCCCCGAAGCGTCGGGGCGCGGCGGCCTCACGGCCTCACGGCCTCACGGCCTCACGGCCTCACGGCCTCACGGCCTCACGGCCTCACGGCACCAGGATCCGCAGGGCGTCCTTCGCCACCGCGACGTCCACCGGCAGCGGGGCGATGAACTCCCCGTCGGCGTAGGCGGTGATGCCCGGGGACTCGATCCGCAGCGACTCGGTGCGCAGGGTGGTGACCTCCGGGCGGGTGGTGTGGGTGCCCTTGAGGAGGGTGGGGAAGAAGCGGGCGACGCGCAGCCGGGGCATGGCGTCGACCAGGGTGACGTCCAGCAGGCCGTCGTCCGGCAGCGCGGCGGGGCACATCGGCATGCCGCCGCCGTAGCTGCGGGTGTTGCCGACGGCGGCCAGGGTCAGGTCGCGTTCGATGACGGTGCCGTCGGCGAGGGTGATCCGGAACGGCAGCGGGCGCAGGTTGGCGAACTCGGCGAGGATGGCGAGGTTGTAGCGCATCCTTCCGCGCGGCCAGCGCAGCCGGTTGGCGCGGTCGCTGACCAGCGAGTCGAAGCCGGTGGCGAGGACGGAGCCGTACCAGCGCACAGCCCCGTCCGGTCCGGTGATCCGGCCGAGGTCGACTCCCCGGGTGCGCCCGGCGGCGATGACGTCGGCGGCGGCCTCGGGGGCGCCGAGCGGCAGGCCGTACTCGCGGGCGTGGTCGTTGCCGGTGCCGGCCGGGATCACCCCGAGCGGGACGGGGGTGCCGGCCAGGGCCTGGAGGGCGAGGTTGATCATGCCGTCGCCGCCGACCACGGCCACCGCGTCCACGCCGTCCGCCGCCGCCTCACGGGCCAGGCGCACGGCGTCCCCGCTGGAGCGCCCGGCGTGCGGCTCGACCTGGACTCCGAGGGCCCGCAGCCGGGCGGTGGCCCGGCGGGCGGCGGGTTCGGCGTGGCCGATGCCCGCCGCCGGGTTGGTGAGAACGGCGACCCTGCGGACGGCCCTCACGCCGCCCTCCCCACGGCCACGGCTCATGGGATCAGCTTGCCGGGGTTGAGGATGCCCGCCGGGTCGAGCTCGGCCTTGACGGCGCGCAGGACGCGCACGCCCAGTTCGCCGATCTCCTCGGTCATCCAGGGCCGGTGGTCGGTGCCGACGGCGTGGTGGTGGGTGATGGTGCCGCCGGCGCCCAGGATCGCGTCACCGGCGGCGCGCTTGGCGGCGCCCCAGCGGGTGAGCGGATCCTCGCCGAGGGCGGCGACGACGGTGAAGTAGAGCGAGGCGCCGGTCGGGTAGACGTGCGAGATGTGGCAGAGCACCAGGGCGCCGGGCAGGGCCCCGGTGAGCGCCTCGGTGACGGCGGTGCGCAGGTGGGCGAGCCGCTCCCAGCTGGCGGCGGTCTCCAGGGTCTCGCAGAGCGCGCCCGCGCCGAGCAGCGAGTCGCGCAGGTAGGGGGCGCTGAACCGGCCGTGCTCCCAGGCCCGGGCGGGGCCCTCGCCGAGCGAGGTGCCGCCTGCGGCGAGCAGGGCGTCGCGGGTGAGCTGCCGCCGGGCGGCGACCTGCGCGGCGCCGCCCTCGAAGACGGTGACGGCCAGGCAGCCGTTGACCGTCGGGGCGCCGCCGATCTGCTCGGTCATGGCGAGGTTGACCATGGTCTCGGCCTCGTCGGAGAGCCGGATCACGGTCGGGCCGGTGCCCTGCTGCTCGACGGCGCGCAGCGCGGCCGTGCCGGTGGCGAAGTCGGGGAAGCTCCACGCCTCGTACGCCTTGACGGCGGGCAGCGGGTGAACGCGCAGGCGGACGGCGGTGATCACACCGAGGGTGCCCTCGGAGCCGAGGAAGAGCTGGCGCAGGTCGGGGCCGGCGGCGGAGGCGGGGGCGCGGCCGAGGTCGAGCACCCCGGCGGGGGTGACGACGCGCAGCCCGCGCACCATCTCGTCGAAGCGCCCATACCCGGCGGAGTCCTGGCCGGAGGAGCGGGTGGCCGCGAAGCCGCCGATGGTGGCGTAGCGGAAGCTCTGCGGGTAGTGGCCGAGCTCCCAGCCGCGTTCGGCGAGCAGCGCCTCCGCCGCCGGGCCGGTGAGGCCCGCGCCGAGGACGGCCTCGCCGGAGGTCTCGTCGAGGGCGTGGAGGCGGTCGAAGCGGCGCAGGTCGAGCGAGACGACGGCGTCGAAGGCCCCGCGTTCCGGATCGAGGCCGCCGACCACGCTGGTGCCGCCGCCGAACGGGACGACGGCGATGCGGCGTTCGGCGCACACCGCGAGGACGGCGGCGACCTCCTGCTCGGTGCCGGGCAGCACGACGGCGTCGGGCGCGTCCTGCGGCTCGCGGCTGCGGCGGCGCAGCAGGTCGGGGGTGGACTTGCCGCCGGCGCGCGGCAGCCGGTCGGCGTCGGCGGCGCTGACGTGCGCCTCGCCGACGGCGCCGGCCAGCGCCGCCAGGTCCTCGGCGGAGATCCGGGACGCACGCAGCACGACCTCGTCGGCGCTCGGTCCGGGGACGGCCTCGCCGGTGACGCCGAGGGCGGCGGCGAGCAGTCCCTTGATGTCGGCGGACAGCTCCTTGGCCAGGGCCGGGTCGCCCCAGGCGTCCCACTTCATCGGGGGGAGCGGAAGCGCGGCGCCGGCCGGTCCCGCTTGCGTCTCAGGTGGCATGCGTTACAGTTTCACACATCATGTCAAGTAGTAACGCCGAGCCCCAGCCCCGTCCGCGAGCGCAGACCGCCACCGAGCGCGGCACCGACGACGCGATCCTGGACGCCGCCGCCGACCTGGTCGTCCACCTCGGCGTGCGCCGCACCCAGCTGGCCGAGATCGCCCGCCGCGCCGGGGTCAGCCGCCCGACCGTCTACCGCCGCTGGCCGGACGTCCGGGCGGTGATCGGCGCGCTGCTCACCCGGGAGGTCCTGGCCACCCTGGAGGGCACCCCGCAGACCGGGCCGGACCGGGAGGCCTTCGTCGAGCGGATGGTGGCGATCGCCGTGCGGCTGCGCGAGCACCCGGTGATCGGCGCGCTGCTCCGCTCCGACGACTCCGACCTGCTGCTCCAGTACGTCGTCGAGCGGCTCGGCGCCAGCCAGCGCGGTCTGCTGGAGGCGCTGCGCACCGGCATCGAGCGGGGCCAGGCGCACGGCTCGATCCGGGCCGGCGAGCCGCTCGAACTGGCCACCATGGTCCTGCTGATCGCCCAGTCCACCGTCCAGTCGCACCGCATGGTCGCCTCCCTGCTGCCCGAGGCGGCCTGGCGGCGCGAACTGGCCAGAGCGCTGAACGGATACCTCACGCCATGACCCCCACCGCAGGCCCGTACGCCGGCACCGCCCGACTCGACGCCACCCGGCGGGCGTCGGAACTCCGGGCGCTCGGCGACGATCCCCGGATCGACCTCCTGGTGATCGGCGGCGGCGTCACCGGCGCCGGGGTGGCCCTGGACGCCGCCTCGCGCGGCCTGCGCACGGTGCTGGTCGAGGCCCGCGACCTGGCCTTCGGGACGAGCCGCTGGAGCTCCAAGCTGGTGCACGGCGGCCTGCGCTACCTCGCCTCCGGGCGGATCAAGGTGGCCCGGGAGAGCGCCGTCGAGCGCGGCGTGCTGATGACCCGCACCGCCCCGCACCTGATCCGCGCCCTGCCCCAACTGGTGCCGCTGATACCGGACTTGCTGCGCCCCGGCCAGGCCGCGCTGATCCGCGCCGGCTTCCACGCCGGGGACGCGCTGCGCCTGGGTGCCGGCACCCCGGGCGCGCTGCTGCCCCGGGTGCGCCGGATCGACGCCGAGCGGACCCGCCGGCTGGTGCCGGCCGTGCGGACGGCCGGCCTGCGCGGCGCCCTGGTCGCCCATGACGGCCAACTCGTCGACGACGCACGGCTGGTGGTCGCGCTGGCGCGGACCGCTGCGCAGTACGGCGCGAGCGTGCTGACCAGGGTGCGCGCCGAGGAGGTCACCGGCACCTCGGCCCGGCTGGTCGACACCCTGACCGGCCAGGGGCTCGACCTCCGGGCGGGCGCGGTGGTCAACGCCACCGGCGTCTGGGCGGGCGAGGTGGACGCCTCGATCCGGCTCCGGCCCAGCCGGGGCACCCACCTGCTGGTGGACGCCGGCCTGCTCGGCCACCCGGCCGCCGCCCTCACCGTGCCGGTGCCCGGCTCCACCAGCCGCTTCGTCTTCGCCCTGCCGCAGCAGCTCGGCCGGGTGGCGGTCGGGCTGACCGACGAGGACGCCCCGGGCCCGGTGCCGGACGAGCCGCAGCCCACCGAGGCCGAGCTCTCCTTCCTCCTCGGCACCGTCAACGCCGCCCTTGCCACCGCCCTGACCAGGTCGGACGTGATCGGCGCGCACGCCGGGCTGCGTCCGCTGATCGACACCGGGGACGGCAGCACCGCCGACATCTCCCGCGAGCACGCGGTGCTGGAGTCCCCGTCGGGGGTGGTCACCGTGGTCGGCGGCAAGCTCACCACCTACCGCCGGATGGCCGAGGACGCGGTGGACACCGCCGTCCGGCTGCGCGGGCTGCCCGCCCGGACCTGCTGGACGGCCCGGCTGCCGCTGGTCGGCGCGCCCGGCCACCGGGACAGCCGGCCGCGCCCGGCCGGGGAGGTGCCCGCCTCGCTGCTCGCCCGGCACGGCGGCGCGGCCCACGAGGTGCTGGCGGCGGGGGAGCCGGAGCCGATCGTGGAGGGCCTGGACGTCACCCGGGCCGAGATCGCCTACGCCGTCAGCCACGAGGGCGCGCTGGACGCGGCCGACGTGCTCGACCGGCGGACCAGGATCGGGCTGGTCGCGGCGGACGCCGAGCGGGCCCGGAAGGCGGTCGGGGAGATCGTCGCGGAGGCCGTCGCGCAAGGGCGGTGAAAGCGCCGGGCCGGTACGGCGGATCCGCCTACCGGCCCGACGCGCGGCACTAGGGCGTGTTTCAGAAGTGGATCTTGCAGTAGGAGGATCGCGCGCGGTGCGGCGCGTCTACCTTTGCTGTTGAACCACTGCGGTGCCGCTGTCC